>JBJEAU010000020.1:12239-19997 GCA_051869355.1 Prevotella sp.
AGCCATCTACGCCATCTGCAAGTCGAGGGCTTGGCAGAGTTTGGAGATGGCTTTGTTTTCTTTGAGCATTTCGGCGAGCACTTCCCGCTTGGTCGGAATCCGTTTGATCTCTTCGGGTGCGGCCACGCGCAGCGTCAGGTGGATGTCGGCGTTGTGCAGGGCATTCTGCAGGGTTTTCTCGATCCTGCCCTTGATGGGGAGGATCTGGCCATGCAGGATGTCGTTGTCGATCACTACCTCGATATTGGGATATTCCGTGATTTTCGGCAGTACATTTTTCATTCTCATGGCCAGTCCCAACATGTTTTGGGGCATGCGGTTGCACATGAGTATCCACTCGTGGGCAACTTCGTCCTCGGTGAATGGCTGGCTGGCGGAAGCAGTCGGAGTGGCAGGCTCATCGGCGGGCTGTTGCGCCTGTGGAGTCTTCCGTTCTCCGTTGAGCAATACATCAAAGGTGTCACCGATGCTGTTGAGCCGGATGCGAGGCTTGGGCTTCGCGGGCTGGGGTGCCGGTGTGGCGGCAGATGGCTGGGCAGAAGGCATGGGGGCAGCTGTCGCGCAGGGCGTGGCCTTCGGTTGTTGCGATGCGTGACTCCCGGCAGCGGTCACCTGTCTGGCCGCTTTGAGCTGGGTTGCTGCCATTTTCCGGAACAGGGATTTCAATCGTCTGGGGCTACGCCCCGCGCTGTCTCCCTCCTCGTCGGGTTGTGTGATTTGTGCCACCTGTATCAGGGTGATTTCTGCCAGCAGCCGCTTGTTGCTGCTGGTGCGGTAGTTGATGTCGCACTGGTTGAGTATCTTCAGCGCCTTATATAAGAAAGGTGTTGGACATTGTGCCGCTTGCTGTCGGTAGCGCTCCTGTTGCTGCTGGCTTACCTCCAAGAGCGATGTGGTGGCCGGGTCTTTGGCCATGAGCACGTTGCGGATGTGGCTGGCCAGTCCGTTGATGAGCAAGCCTCCGTCGAATCCCTTGGACAGAATCGAGTTGAAGAGCATCATGATGTCGGGCACTTTGTTGCCGATGGCCAAGTCGACGATTTGGAAATAATACTCGTTGTCGAGGATATTGAGGTCTTCGAGCACCTTTTGGTAGGTGATGTTGCCTTGGCTGAAGCTGGCAGCCTGATCGAAGATGGAGAGCGCGTCACGCATGCCGCCATCGGCCTTCTCGGCTATCATGTGCAGGGCTTGGTCCTCTACCGCGATGCCTTCTCTTTCGGCCACCGATTTCAGATGGTTCACGATGGCAGGCACGGTCATACGCTCAAAGTCGTATATCTGGCAGCGGCTGATGATGGTGGGCAGTATCTTGTGTTTCTCGGTAGTGGCGAGGATGAAGATGACGTGTGCGGGCGGTTCCTCCAGCGTCTTGAGGAAAGCGTTGAAGGCAGCTGTGGAGAGCATGTGTACCTCGTCGATGATAAACACCTTGTATCTGCCAATCTGTGGGGCGATGCGGGTCTGCTCCATGAGCGCCTTGATATTTTCCACAGAGTTGTTGCTGGCGGCGTCGAGCTCGAAGATATTGTAAGACCGTTGCTCGTTAAACGACTTACAACTCTCACATTCGTTGCAGGCTTCGCCCTCGTTTGTGGGGTTCATACAGTTGATGGTCTTGGCGAAGATGCGGGCGCAGGTGGTTTTTCCTACACCTCGTGGCCCGCAGAAGAGGTAGGCGTGGGCAAGTTTCCCGCTCTTGACCGCATTCTTCAGCGTGGTGGTGAGTGCGGCTTGTCCTACGACGGTGTCAAAGGTCATAGGCCGGTACTTTCTTGCGGAAACAATATATTCTTCCATTTGTATGTAATGATGTATTGGTTGCAGTAGCATCATCCCGGTTTACTCTCAAACCGCGGATTGTGGACAATTTCATTGCAAAAGTAATTAAAAAAGTTGAGAATGTCAATTTTATTGAGTATTTTTGCATGCCAAAAGATAGGATTATGAGTATTCGCATAGGAGTGTTCTGGGAACTGCTGAACCATTACAAGTATCTCATTGTGGTGGTGTTGGGCGTGTTGGTTGTCGGTGTGATAGACGACAACAGTTTTATGAGGCGCATCCAGTATGAGATGCAGATTAGTGAACTGAAAGAGGAGATAGAGCGCTACAACCATCGTAACGATTTGGACTCCAAGCAGTTGAAGGAACTGAAACACGACCCGAAGGCGATTGAGAAGATAGCCCGTGAGCGCTATTTCATGAAGGCCGATGACGAGGATATCTATGTGTTGAGTGACGATATCAAACCCGATAATAGTAATGAGACAATTGAGTAAGTTGCAGAGCGCGCTCTTCTTGTTGGGTGGCCTGCTGATGGTGATAGGTGCCGGATGTTTTTCGTTCATGTGGCATCGCGAGGTGGCTTGTTGGGTGTTTTTTGCAGGCTCTTTCCTCTTTGCCGTGGTACAGATGATGCAGACCTATGAGGGTACCGATTTGGCCATTCGCAGGCTGAAGCGCATCCAGAACCTTGCCGACATCTTTTTCATCCTTTCCGGATTGTTGATGGTCGATGCCGTCTATCAGGTACTGTTGCCCCTTTTTCGCGTGCAAAACGGGTCTGGCTACCTCGCCTATATAGAATATGTGTACAACAAGTGGGTGATTTTGCTCCTTATAGCGGCCATCTTGGAGATTTACACGACCCATCGGTTGGCTTCGGAGTTGAATAAAACAAAAAATACTTAAAAGGAGGCGGGTATCATTTAAATTGCATAAAAAATTTTTCATAGCTCAATAATACATGTTATCTTTGTCTTGAAGAACAAAACGTAGTATATGAATAAAGTATTATATACCTTTGTCACCCTGTTGGCACTCACGTCGTGTGCAAGTTCGTTTGATATACAAGGAACTTCCAACATCTCGACGCTCGATGGACGCAAACTGTATCTGAAAGTGCTCTCCAATAACGAGTTTAAGAATCTTGACTCGTGCGATGTGGTGCATGGACAGTTTGGGTTTGCCGGCAGCGTAGACACTGTGCGTATGGCCAACATCTTCATGGACGACGAGAGCGTGATGCCCATCGTGCTGGAGAGTGGCAATATCCATATCAAGATTGACAACACCCAGCAGGAGGTGAGTGGTACCCCGCTCAATGACAAGCTGTTCCAGTTCTTTAAGAAGTATAACCAGCTCAAGAGTCAGGAGGCTGACCTCGTACACAAGCACGACCAGGCCATCATGGATGGCAGCGACATGGCCGTGGTGACAGCCCAGCTCAACGAAGAGGCGGCACGCCTGAGTCAGGAAGAGGACCGGTTGGTGACCAGTTTTGTGACAGAAAATTTCGACAACGTGCTTGGTCCGGGCGTATTCTTCATGGTGACGATCGGAAACCGTTATCCGATGCTTGATCCGTGGATTGAGGACATTATGAGCAAGGCTACCGACAAGTTTAAGAACGATCCGTATGTAAAGGATTACTACCAGAAAGCTGTCGAGAATCAGCAGATCATGACAGGTATGAAGGATGTGCCCACCACGGCACCCGCTACCCCTGCCACTCCCACGCAGCATACAGCACCTGTTGAGGCTGCCCCGACACCCAACGAGTTGGCCCAACCGACAGAGAAAAAATAACACTACGATATGTCAATACTTATCTATGGAGGAAATATCGTCAATGAAGGGGCGATATTTCAAGGTTCAATAGTCATAGAAAACGACCGAATCGCCCATATCGATGAGAGCAACGACACGCCCCGTGGCATCTACGACAACGAAGTGGATGCCACGGGGTGTTTTGTAATGCCCGGTGTCATCGATGAGCACGTGCATTTTCGTGAGCCGGGACTCACACACAAGGCCGATATAGCCAGTGAGAGCCGTGCGGCAGCCTGTGGGGGTGTTACCACTTATTTTGACATGCCCAATACCGTGCCTCAAACCACCACGATTGAAGCCCTCGAAGAGAAATTCAGATTGGCCAAGGACAACAGTCTGGTCAACTACAGTTTCTTCCCCGGTGCCACCACGGCCAATGTGCAGCTTTTTGAACAGCTCGACTGTCACCGCATACCCGGCATCAAACTGTTCATGGGTGCATCTACGGGCAACATGCTGGTAGACAGGCACGAGGCGCTGTGCCGTATCTTTGAGACATGTGCCCGGTTAGGACTGCCGCTGATGACCCATTGCGAGGACACGGCACTCATCAATGCCAATATGGCGGCCGCCAAGGAGCGCTATGGCGATGACCCTGCCATCCAGTATCATCCGCAGATCCGCAGCGAAGAGGCCTGTTATCGTTCCACCGAGCTTGCCGTGTCGCTTGCCCGTACGTACGCCACACGTCTGCATGTGGCGCATGTCACCACAGCCCGCGAGTTGTCGCTGTTTGGTGCCGATGCGCATATCACCGCCGAAGCCGTGGTGGCGCACCTGCTCTTTACGGATGCGGACTATACCGACAAGGGCGCGCTGATCAAGTGCAATCCAGCGGTCAAGACCTTGGCCGACCGTACAGCCCTGCGCAGCGCACTGACCGACGGCCGCATCTACACCGTGGCCACAGACCATGCGCCGCATCAGTGGGCCGACAAGCAGGGCGGATGTGCCCGTGCGGCCTCGGGTATGCCCATGCTCCAATTTTCCTTGCCCGCCATGCTTGGTTTGGTAGACGAGGGGGTACTCACGTTGCCCCAGCTGGTAGCCCTGATGTGCCACCATCCTGCCCAACTGTTTGGGGTACGCGATAGGGGGTATCTCCGTCAGGGCTACAAGGCTGATATCGCCATCGTCAAGCCACATCAGCCGTGGACAGTTACGCCCGCTGAGGTGCAGAGCAAGTGCGGATGGAGCCCGCTGATGGGACACGAGTTCCGGTGGCGGGTGCTTCAGACCCTCTGCAATGGTCATATCGTCTACGACCACGGCCACATCGATGCGGCCTGTAGGGGAGAGGAGGTCTGCTTCAGATGAGAGAGACACTGACATACGCTATCAGCGAGTTGGCCGATTACATCAACTGGGTTTACTTCTATCACGCTTGGGGACTTACAGGCAAGCCCGAGGAAGAGCGTATGCGGTTGCGCACAGAGGCCGAATCGCTGTTGTGTGAAGCAGAGGGCAAATACAGTGTCAGGGCCGTGTTTGGGCTCTACGATGCCTGTAGCGACGGCGATGACCTGCTGCTCGGTGGTGTACGGATCCCGATGCTCCGTCAGCAGCGTCCGTCGGCTCCCGGACAGCCTTGTCTGTGTCTCGCCGATTTTGTACGCCCCCAGTCGATGGGGAACCCTGATACCGTAGGTGCCTTTGCCACATCGGTGGACTCGGCGATGGTCACTGACCACCGGGGCGATGTCTACGCCGAGATGATGGCCCAGACGCTGGCCGACCGGTTGGCTGAGGCTGCAGCAGAGAAACTGCATCAGGCGGTGCGTCGTCACTATTGGGGCTATGCAGCCGACGAAAACCTGACGATGGAGCAGTTGCACGCCGAGCAGTTCCAAGGTATACGCCCTGCGGTGGGCTACCCGTCGCTGCCCGATGCCAGCATCAATTTCCTCTTGGCCGAGCTCTTGGGTATGGACACCATCGGCATCCGGCTCACGGCCAGTGGCATGATGACACCCCATGCCAGCGTGTCGGGCTTCATGTTTGCCCATCCGGCGGCCCGATATTTCCAGTTGGGCAGAATCGATGAAGAGCAGTTGGCCGACTATGCCCGTCGTCGTGGCGTACCCGTGTCGCTGATGCGCAAATTTCTACAATCCAGTCTGTTACCATCATGATAGCCCGTATCCTCATCCCCCTGTTGCTGGTCATCCTGCTGCCCGATGCTTACATAGACCGCCATTTTCTGCGCCGTAAGCATTACCCGCTGTGGGAGCGTCTGCTGTGGCTGTTGCCCAGTCTGGGTATGGTGGCATTTACCCTCTTGCTCTCGATGGAAGACAGTTTTGTACCCGAAGATGTCTACTGGGTACGGCTGTACATCGCCCTGCTTGGTCTGTACGTATTGCCCAGACTGCTGTTTGTGGGCTGTTCGGTGGCAGGACTGGCTGTCCGCAAGTTGTTTCGTCTGCGCTATAATTGGGGCAATCTCCTTGGTTTGTTTGTCGCCGGTTTCTGTCTCTATACCTTTGTCTATGGCTATACCGTAGGCTTTCGCCGCATCGAGGTGAAGCATGTAGACCTCTATTTTGATAACCTGCCCAAGCGTTTCGACGGTTTCCGCATCGTCCATTTCACCGATGCCCACGTCGGCACTTATGACGGCAAGCGCCGTGCGCTGCTCCAGCGGGCGGTGGACAGCATCCAAGCCCTGCATCCCGACATCATCTGTTTTACGGGTGACCTGCAAAATGTGCAACCCTCCGAAATCTATCCTGTAGCCGATATCCTGTCGCAGCTCAAGGCCCAGTATGGGGTCTTTTCGGTGCTTGGCAACCACGATTACAGCCTCTATATCGATGACGATCCGGCCATCTGTGTGGCCAACGAGCGTGAGACCATTGCACGTGAGCGGCAGATGGGGTGGCGCTTGCTGCTCAATGAGCACGCCGCGATTCGCATAGGCGCAGACTCTATCATCGTGGCCGGTATGGAAAACGATGGGCAGCCACCCTTTCCCGAGAAATCGGATATCGTAAAGACACTGCAGGGCGTGCCAGGCGGAGCCTTTACGCTGATGCTCCAGCATGACCCCAGTTCGTGGCAGCGAACCATCCTGCCCAAGAGTCATGCCCAACTCACACTGAGCGGCCATACACATGGTGGCCAGTTTGGTCTCTTCGGTTGGCGGCCCACCCGTTGGCGCTATGAGCAAGATTTAGGGCTCTATGAGCAGCAGGGACGCTATCTCTATGTGTCGGGCGGTCTGGGTGGCGTGGTGCCTTATCGCTACGGAGTCTATTCAGAAATAACACTCATCACACTACATAGTAAGCAATGAAATATCTTTATCGCATTTATCAGCTCTTTGTGGCATTGCCCATCATTCTCGTCGCTTCCATCCTCACCTCGTTGGTCACCATAGCGGGTTGCTTGGTAGGCAACGGACATTTCTGGGGCTACTGGCCAGCCCATCTGTGGAGTCGTATCGTAGTCACCGTGCTCTGGTTGCCGGTGCATGTGGAGGGACGCGAGCATCTCAAAAAGGGCGAGTCGTATGTCTTTGTGAGCAACCATCAGGGAGCATTCGACATTTTTCTGGTCTACGGCTATCTCAACCGCAACTTCAAGTGGATGATGAAGCGTAGCCTGCGCAAGATGCCCTTTATCGGTATGGCCTGCGAGGCTGCCCACCATATCTTTGTAGACAAGCGCGGGCCGAGCAAGATACGCGCCACTTATGACAAGGCACGTGCCACGCTGCGCGAAGGCATGTCGCTGGTGGTGTTTCCCGAAGGTGCCCGCACCTTTACGGGGCACATGGGCGATTTCCGTAGGGGTGCCTTTATGTTGGCAGACGAACTTCAGTTGCCGGTGGTGCCGCTCACCATCAATGGCTCGTTCGACATCATGCCCCGTATGCGCGATGGCCATTTCATCTGTTGGCATCCCTTGCGCCTTACCGTCCATGCCCCCATCTATCCCACGGGCAAGGGTGTGGAATACGAAAAGCAGACCATGACACAGGCATACGAGGCCATCATGGCCGATCTGGTACCCGAATATCAGGGGTATAAGGAGAATCCGGACCAGTAAAAATAATGGATGGTTTGTTAGGGGAATTGTTGGAGAATCACTATCTTTGCATAAGATAGGCTGCACTTCGGCAATTAGAGCAAGCTCTATTGC
>JBJEAU010000021.1:0-17300 GCA_051869355.1 Prevotella sp.
ACTCACAAAGATAGTCTCGGTCTTATGTTTTCTTAGAGGAAATATAACGAAAAAGAAACGGACATTCTCACAAAGAGGGTTATTTTATGTGAATATCGGGCATCCTTTGCCAAGCCTTTATTCCTCAAACTCCTCCCATCATCGGTTATCATAGGAAGACGGGGGATTGGGATGGTTTGTCCAAGCCACATATTGCAGTAAGCCATATAAGAAAAATATTTACACAATACAGAAAGATAGGCGAGGGTTGATGTAAGGCTGGGAAAAGGTGTCAATTGCCAAAGGTAAATGCGGCATTTAGGGTGGCCAAAGGTGGCGTTTACGAAGCTAAAGATGGCGTTTACGATTGGCGAAAATGGCAGATGGCGATGAAATCGGATATTTTTCAGATGCCACAAAACCGCTTATCCACTCACTATCAATGATTTACAAACGAAGTCCGAAGACTGCTGAAGAAACAGGCCGCAGAAAACGGCGAAAAAGGGCTATTTTTACGTCCTGTTTTGCCTACCGAAAACACGGGAAATCATCTATGATTTTTATTTTACATTTGTCTTCTTTCTTTGAGAGACACCCACGAGCAGAAACAACCCACGGCGAAGAGAGACGGGCTGCATGCCCATGAGCGGTTTTTAGGGTTACGCGAAGGATGACTACACGCACGATTTGGCGGATGATAGATTTCCTCCAATTGAGGCCTCATTATCATCAGCCTGCACAAACTTGAAAAGGGGCGACATCAAGAATTTGGTGGTTTTTACAAAAAATGTGGAGAAAAGTGGTGGAGTGTGGGGAAATTTGTGTATCTTTGACATCGAAATTTCACATTATTATATACAGAGGATGCTCATGCGCTTTGTAGGCAACATAGAAGCCAAGGCCGACGCCAAGGGAAGAGTCTTCTTCCCGTCAGTCTTCCGCAAGCTGCTTTCGGCAGCTGGCGAGGAGCGGCTTATCATGCGCAAAGATATCTTCCAGCCCTGCTTAGTGCTCTACCCCGAGTCTGTCTGGAACGAGCAACTGGACCTGCTGCGCAGCCGGCTCAACCGCTGGAATGCCCAGCATCAGCAGATTTTCCGGCAGTTTGTCTCCGATGTGGAGATCGTAGGACTTGATGGCAACGGCCGGTTCCTCATCCCGAAGCGGTACCTGAAGATGGCCGACATCAAGCAAGAGGTCAAGTTTATCGGCATGGACGACACCATCGAGATATGGAGCGCCGAGCACACCGGGCAGCCCTTTATGGACGCCACGGCGTTCGGGCAAGCCATCGAATCGATCATGGAGGGGCCGCAAACGGCACCATCGGCGCAACCGCAAACCCTATAAAAGACACCTATGGCAACGACTGCACCAACCTATCACGTGCCCGTATTGCTCCACGAGAGTGTAGACGGGCTCCATATCCACCCCGGCGGCATCTACGTCGATGTCACCTTTGGCGGTGGCGGCCACTCGCGCGAGATACTCGGGCGCTTGGATGCCACCTCCCACCTCTACAGTTTCGACCAGGACGAGGATGCGGAGCGCAACGCGATGGACGACAGTCGGTTTACCTTTGTCCGCTCCAACTTCCGCTACCTCAAAAACTGGATGCGGTACTATGGGGTGGAACAGATAGACGGCCTGCTGGCCGACCTCGGTGTGTCTTCGCACCATCTGGACGACGAGACGCGCGGCTTCTCATTCCGTTTCGATGCCCCCCTCGACATGCGCATGAACCAGCGCGGCGGCCGCACGGCGGCCGACATCGTCAATGACTACGAGGAGGAAGCGCTGGCCAACGTGTTTT
The DNA here is from genome assembly GCA_051869355.1 of Prevotella sp. Classification (GTDB taxonomy): domain Bacteria; phylum Bacteroidota; class Bacteroidia; order Bacteroidales; family Bacteroidaceae; genus Prevotella. Next base: position 1,793 of record JBJEAU010000021.1, read on the forward strand.
ACCTGTATGGCGAACTGAAAAACTCGCGGCGCATCGCAGCCACCCTCGTCAAGGCACGCCAACAGGCACGCATAGAGACCACACAGCAGTTTTTGCAGGCGGTGGAACCGCTCTTCCGACGTGAGAAGGAGAAGAAAGACATGGCCCGACTGTTTCAGGCGCTGCGCATCGAGGTGAACCACGAGATGAATGCCCTCCGCGAGATGCTGGCGGCCGCCACCTCACTGCTGGCTCCGGGCGGCAGACTGTCGGTCATCACCTACCACTCATTGGAAGACCGCATCGTGAAGAACCTGATGAAGACGGGCAACGTGGCGGGCAAGGTGGAGCAAGACTTCTACGGCCGCGTAGAGACTCCCTACCGTCTGGTAAACAACAAGGTAATCGTTCCCTCGGATGAGGAGCAGGAAAACAACCCGCGGAGCCGCAGTGCCAAACTAAGAATAGCAGAAAAGAAATGACAACAGATAAGGACAAAGACATCACGAAACCCCAAGCCACGACGGATGCCGCCGAGACCACTCCGGTGGCGACCGACAAGGCCAAAGAGGCACCGGCCAGCCCGACCGACAGTCAGGCGGAGGCAGCTGCCCCCGACAACGCACAGGAGGCTAAGCCCACGCTCAAGGAGGTCATCAAGGAGCAAGCCACCGAAGAGGATGCACCCTTTGCCAACAACATGAGTTTCAGCAAGATACTCGGCGGCGACATCCTCAGCACCTCTGCCGTGCGTCGCCAGATATGGCTGTTTCTGCTCATCGGCGTGTTTGTGCTCATCTACATCTCCAACCGCTACAGCTGTCAGAAGAGCCTGATCGAGATCGACAAGCTGCAGCGCGACCTGCTGGATGCCAAGTACCGCGCCCTATCGAGCAGTAGCCAGCTCACAGAGAAGAGCCGCGAGAGCAACGTACTGGAACTGCTGCAGAGCAACAAGGACAGTCTGCTCCACATCGCCAACCAACCCCCATTCATCATCAACATACCCGAGCAATGAGCAAGTTTGACAGTCAGAAAGTAATGCCCCGCTACTTTGTCATCATCGTCGTGATGGTGACCATAGCCCTATCCGTGCTTGCCAAGGCGGCCTACATCATGACCGTGAAGCACGATTACTGGATGGAGGTGGCCTCCCGCGTCAAGAAAGACAGCGTGAAGGTGAAGCCTAACCGTGGCAACATCCTCAGTTGTGACGGCCAGCTCATGGCCAGTTCGCTGCCCGAGTTTAAGCTGTTCATGGACTTCGACGCACTCAACCAGGCCAAGAACGACTCGTTGTGGGAGGTCAAGCTCGACTCGATCTGCACCGGACTGCACGATATATTCCCCGAAAAGTCCAAGGAGCACTTCCGCGAGGACCTGGAGGAAGGGCGCAAGCGCATGAGCCGCCACTGGCCCATCTGGGACAAGCGTGTGCCCTACAACACCTACAAGGAGGTGATGGCGCTGCCCATCTTCCGCATGCCGGGGTATCGTGGCGGATTCCACACCGAGGAGTTTAATGCCCGCCAGCGCCCCTACGGCTCGTTGGCCAGCCGCACCATCGGCTCCCTGTATGGTGCCAAAGACTCGGCACGGTTTGGTCTGGAACTGTCGTACGACTCGATCCTGCGTGGCAAAAACGGTATCATCCACCGCCGCAAGGTGCTCAACAAGTGGCTCAACATCACCGACACGCCACCCACCGACGGTGCCGACATCGTGACCACCATCGACGTGTCTATGCAGGACCTGGCCGAGCGCGCGGTGATAGAGGAACTGAAACTGCCGGAGGTAAACGGCAACGTGGGCGTGGCCATCGTGATGGAGGTGAAGACCGGCGACATCAAGGCCATCGTGAATATGGAGAAGTGCATAGACAACAACGGCACCATCACGTACCGCGAGGTGAAGAACCATGCCGTGAGCGACCTGCTGGAGCCCGGCTCCGTCTTCAAGCCCATCTCCATCATGACCGTGCTGGAAGACGGCTACTGCGACACCACCAAGACGGTGGACACGGGCGGCGGCGTGTGGCCCATGTACGGCCGCGAGATGAAGGACCACAACTGGCGGCGGGGCGGCTACGGCACGATGAACCTGCCGCGCACCCTGGAGGTGAGCTCCAACATCGGTGTGAGCCGCATCGTAGACCAGTACTACCACGACCATCCCGAGAAGTTCATCGAAGGTGTCTACCGCTCCGGCATCACCACCGATTTCCAGATTCCGCTGGCCGGCTACTCGCCGGCACGCATACGTATGCCGAAGAAGAACGACCGCGGGCAGTGGCTCAACTGGAACAACACCGCCCTGCCGTGGATGAGTATAGGCTACGAGACACAGATTCCACCCATCTCCACCCTGGCCTTCTACAACGCCATCGCCAACGGCGGTCGCATGATGCGGCCCCGCTTTGTCAAGGCCGTGGTGAAAGACGGCAAGACGCTGATGGAGTTTCCGCCACAGGTGGTGCCGGGCAGGGAGCATATATGCAGCGACCGTGTGGTGAAACTGATGCAGACCATGCTCGAACATGTGGTGAGCCAGGGACTGGGCAAAAAGGCCGGTTCGCCATCGTTCAAGGTGGCCGGCAAGACGGGTACCGCCCAGATCTCGCAGGGTGCCGGAGGCTACAAGACAGGCGTGACCAACTATCTGCTGAGTTTTGCGGGCTATTTCCCTGCCGACAATCCGCGCTACAGCTGTATCGTGTGCATCCAGAAGTCGGGACTTCCGGCATCGGGAGGCGGCATGAGCGGTGTGGTCTTCCACAACATTGCCGAGGGCATCATGGCGCAGGACGTAAAACTGGACGTGACCGATGCCAAAGACTCGACCTCTATCCTCATACCTGAGGTGAAAAAGGGCAATATCCTCGCCGCCGACTATGTGCTCTCGCACTTGGGCTTCGACACGCGCCGCGACTGGACCGGTTCCTACGCCACGGGCAATCCCATCTGGGGACACACAGAGAGCGTGGGCAACAAGCATATCAAGCTTACACGCGCTGCACAGGGTGTCAAAGACTCGGTGCCCGACGTGACGGGCATGGGGGCGCGCGATGCCGTGTACCTGCTCGAAAGCCGGGGACTCAAGGTGACGCTGGCCGGCCGCGGCAAGGTGACGCACCAGAGTCTGGCTCCCGGCCAGAAAATCTGTCGGGGGGCGCGATGCCAGCTCGTATTAGAATAAGCTGCCATCCGCCTGCAACAGAGACAGCAACCAAGACCAAGAAACAAAACCCATAAACAGATAAGTTATGACACTAAAAGATTTGCTCAGCAACATGAAGCCGAAAGCAGTCATCGGAAACGAGGACATCGATATCACAGGCGTGAACATCGACTCGCGACGCATCGGCAAGGGACATCTGTTTGTCGCTATGGTGGGTACCCAGGTAGACGGGCACCAGTTTATATCCAAAGCCATCGCACAAGGTGCGGCGGCTATCCTGTGCGAAAGGCTCCCGGAAGAGACCACTGAGGGCGTGACTTACGTGCAGGTAGACTCTACAGAAGATGCAGTGGGTAAGGTGGCCACCCTGTTTTACGGCGACCCGTCGAGACATCTGAAGCTCGTGGGCGTGACCGGCACCAACGGCAAGACCACCATCGCCACCTTATTATATAATATGTTCCGCAAGATGGGACACAAGTGCGGCCTGTTGTCTACGGTCTGCAACTATATAGAAGACGAGGCCATCCCCACCGAGCACACCACACCCGACCCCATCGAACTCAACGCCCTGCTCAGCCGCATGGTAGAGGCGGGTTGCGAGTACGCCTTCATGGAGTGCTCGTCGCATGCCATCGCCCAGAAGCGCATCGGTGGACTGCGGTTTGCCGGCGGCATCTTCACCAATCTTACCCGCGACCATCTGGACTACCACAAAACGTTTGAGAACTACCGCGACGCGAAAAAGGCTTTCTTTGACTCGCTGTCCAAAAACGCATTCGCCATCACCAATGCAGACGACAAAAACGGACTGGTCATGGTGCAAAACTGCAAGGCGCAGGTCAAGACCTACTCCATCAGGCAGATGGCAGACTATCGCGCCAGGATATTGGAGTGCCACTTCGAGGGCATGTACTTGGAGATAGACGGCAACGAGGTGGGCGTACAGTTTATTGGCAAGTTTAATGTGAGCAACCTGCTGGCCGTGTACGGTGCCGCCCGCATGCTGGGCAAGGAGCCGCAAGACATCCTGGTGGCCATGAGCACGCTGCACAGCGTCAACGGCCGTCTGGATCCGGTGCGCTCGCCCGAGGGCTACACTGCCATCGTGGACTATGCCCATACGCCCGATGCACTGGAAAATGTGCTCAATGCCATCCATGAGGTGCTCAACGGCAAGGGGAAGGTGATCACGGTATGCGGCGCTGGCGGCAACCGCGACAAGGGCAAACGCCCGCTGATGGCACAGGAGGCCGTGAAGCAGAGCGACCGGGTCATCATCACCAGCGACAATCCCCGTTTCGAGGAGCCCCAAGACATCATCAACGACATGCTGGCAGGCCTCAACGCCCAGCAGATGAAAAAGGTCGTCAGCATAGCCGACCGCAAGGAGGCCATACGCACAGCCTGCATGATGGCCGGAAAGGGAGACGTGATACTCGTAGCCGGAAAGGGACACGAGAACTATCAGGAAATCAAGGGCGTGAAGCACCACTTCGACGACAAGGAGGTGCTGCGCGACATCTTTATGGACCAACAATAACGACTGGACACCATGTTGTACTATTTATTCAGATTTTTAGAGCAGTTTGGCATCAGCGGTTCGCACCTGTGGGGCTACATCTCGTTCAGGGCATTGCTGGCGCTCATCCTCTCGCTTGTCGTCTCGGCATGGTTTGGCGAGAAGTTTATCAAGTTTCTGAAACGCAAGCAGATCACCGAGGTGCAGCGCGATGCGAGCATCGACCCCTTTGGCGTGAAGAAGATAGGCGTACCGTCGATGGGCGGTATCATCATCATCGTCTCCATCCTCATTCCCGTGCTGCTGCTCGGCCGTCTCCGCAACATCTATCTCATCCTGATGATCATCACCACGGTATGGTTGGGATTCCTCGGTGGAATGGACGATTTTATCAAGATTTTCCGCCACAACAAGGAGGGGCTCAAAGGCCGTTACAAGATTGTCGGTCAGGTAGGCATAGGTCTGATAGTGGGCCTTGTGCTCTGGGCTTCGCCCGACGTGAAGATGAACGAGAATCTCTCCATCGAGCGCCAAGGGCAGGAGACGGTGGTCAAACACCGGGCCGAAGCGTGCAAATCGCTCAAAACGACCATCCCCTTTGTCAAGGGCCACAACCTGGACTACTCGCGCATCATGTCGTTTTGCGGCGATTATAAAAATGCCGCAGGCTGGATACTCTTCGTGATCATGACCATCCTGGTGGTGACGGCTGTGAGCAACGGAGCCAACCTGAACGACGGCATGGACGGCATGTGTGCCGGAAACTCTGCCATCATCGGTGTGGCGCTGGGCATCCTGGCCTACGTGAGCTCGCACATCGAGTTTGCCTCATACCTGAACATCATGTATATCCCCGACTCGCAGGAACTGGTGGTCTTCATGTGTGCCTTTGTGGGTGCACTCATCGGTTTCCTATGGTACAATGCCTATCCGGCACAGGTGTTTATGGGCGACACGGGCTCGCTCACCATCGGAGGCATTATCGCCGTGGGAGCCATCATCATCCACAAGGAACTGATGCTGCCCATACTCTGCGGCATCTTCTTCGTGGAGAGCCTGAGTGTCATCATGCAGGTGTGGTACTACAAGATGGGAAAGCGCAAGGGTGTGAAGCAGCGCATCTTTAAGCGCACGCCCATTCACGACAACTTCAGGACACAGGATTGCCAGCTGGATCCGGAGTGTACCTACTTGGTGAAGAGGCCCCATCAAGCTGTCCACGAATCGAAAATAACCATCCGTTTCTGGATTGTCACCATCATCTTAGCTGCCCTCACCATCATTACATTGAAGATAAGGTAAATTAAAGGTAAAACGGTAAAAGGGTAAAAAGGTAAAGAGGTAAAACGGTAAAAAACGACTGGTACCTGTAGGGACGTACCTTGGTGCGTCCGCCTCCGTAACAATGGAAAAGGAATAATAATGAACGTGAAATGATGAAAAGGATTGTCATACTGGGTGCCGCTGAAAGCGGCGTAGGCGCAGCAGTACTGGCCAAACAAAAAGGATTCGACGTGTTTGTCTCGGACATGTCGGCCATCAAACCTGTCTACAAAGATATGCTCGACGGGCACGGAATAGAATGGGAGGAAGGACACCACTCGGAGGAGAAGATTCTGAACGCCGACGAGATCATCAAGAGTCCGGGCATTCCCAAGGAGGCTCCTATGATCAGGAAGGCTGTGGCAAAGCGCATCCCGATCATCAGCGAGATAGAGTTTGCCGCCCGATACACCACTGCCAAGATGATCTGCATCACCGGCAGCAACGGTAAGACCACTACCACATCGCTCATCTACCATATCTACAAAGCGGCGGGCTATGATGTGGGACTGGCCGGCAACATCGGGCACAGTCTGGCGCTGCAAGTGGCCGAGAGTCCACATGCCTACTACGTGATAGAACTCAGCAGTTTTCAGTTGGACGACATGTACGACTTCCACGCAGACATCGCAGTGCTGCTCAACATCACACCCGACCATCTGGACCGCTACGACTTCAAATTCGAGAACTATGCCGATGCCAAGATGCGCATCACCCAGAACCAGACCAAGGCAGATGCCTTCATCTTCTGGAACGATGATACCGTCATCAGAGAGGAGCTACAGAAAGTGCAGGTGGGTGCCACGCTCTATCCCTTTGCCGAGAACAAGGAAGCCGGCACCGTGGGCTATATCGAGAATGGTGTCTACAAGCTGTGCCTGCCGCAACCTTTTGAAATAGACGTGCAGTCGCTGAGCCTGAAAGGTAAGCACAACCTGTACAACAGTCTGGCAGCCGGCCTCGCCGCCGCCATCGGGGGCGTACCCCACGCTGTTATCAGCCAGGGATTGGCCGACTTCCCCGGTGTGGAGCACAGACTGGAAAGAGCTGGGACAGTGGATGGCGTGACTTACATCAACGACTCGAAAGCCACCAACGTGGATGCCTGTTGGTATGCACTGGAGAGCATGACCACACCCACCATCCTCATCGTGGGAGGCAAGGACAAGGGCAACGACTACGCTCCCCTGAAGCCCCTGATACAGCAGAAGTGCAAGGCGCTGGTGTATCTGGGAGCCGACAACACCAAACTGCACGACAACTTTGACTGCTTGGGGTTGCCCGTAAGAGACACCCACAGTATGCGGGAGTGCATGGAGGCGTGCCGCGAACTGGCATCGGCAGGCGACACAGTGCTGCTGAGCCCCTGCTGCGCCAGCTTTGACCTCTTCAAGAACATGGAAGACCGCGGCGAACAATTCAAGAATCTGGTAAAGGACTATCAATAAAAATGCTCAACAAGAAATTAGGCAACATATTCAAGGGCGACAAGGTGATATGGATGGTGTTTTTCTTCCTCTGTATCATCAGTGTGATCGAGGTATTCTCTGCCTCGTCACAACTGGGATATAAGAATGGCAGCTACTTCTCACCGGTAATCAAGCACCTGGGCATCCTCGTGATGGGTATCTGCTGCATGATTGTAACCCTGAACATCAAATGCAAGTTCTTTAAGATCATTACACCGTTTCTCATCATCCTCTCGGTGCTCACGCTGGTGCTCGTCAAGTTTATCGGCGAGGACATCAACGGTGGAAGCAGGTGGATAGCCATCTTCGGTTTCACGTTCCAACCGTCGGAAATCGCCAAAGGAACAATCGTGCTGGCCTGTGCACAGATTTTCAGTGCCATGCAGACGGAGAATGGTGCCGACCGCAAGGCATTCAAATACGTGCTATGGCTGTGCGCCATCATCATCCCACTCATCATGCTTGAGAATCTGTCTACGGCTGGCCTGCTGTTTTTGGTCGTGGTCCTCATGATGTTTGTATGCCGGGTGCCCATCGGCCAGATAGGCCGCCTGCTGGGCGTGACAGCCGCTGCAGGGATATTGGGTGTAGCGCTGATCATGCTGGTGGGCAAGGACAAGAGTGCCGAGCAGGCCAACAACAAAATGACGGAGCAGATTGTGGTTGCCCCCTCGCAGCCTACCGCCCTGTCGAAGGTCTTCCACCGCTTCGACACATGGAAGTCTCGCATAGAGAAGTTTAACCATTCGAAGAAGGATGTAGCACCCAAGGATGTGGACTTGGACAAGGATGCCCAACCCGCCCATGCCAATATCGCCATCGCATCGTCCAACGGTGTGGGCGTAGGTCCCGGCAACTCAGTGGAGAGAGACTTCCTGTCGCAGGCTTTCTCAGACTTTATCTACGCCATCATCATCGAAGAGATGGGCTTTGCCGGTGCCTTGTTTGTGGCACTGCTGTACATCATCCTCTTGGTGAGGACAGGCGTGATAGCCGGACGGTGCGAGAACAATTTCCCGGCTTTTCTGGCGATGGGTTTGGCGCTGCTTCTGGTTACACAAGCCCTGTTCAACATGTGTGTGGCCGTGGGTATTGTCCCTGTCACAGGCCAACCCCTCCCCCTTATCAGCAAAGGCGGTACCTCTACCATCATCAACTGTGTCTACATAGGGGTCATCCTGAGCATCAGCCGATCGGCTAAAAAGAAGGGAATGCCCTCTAAAGAGATATTGGAGGAAAGTGCCGTACTGGCCTGAAAGACAAATAAATGAAAGAAAAGTAGCTCAATAGAAATAAAATAGTTATTTTTGCGACTACAAAACCATTAGACGATTATGGACGAGGAATTAAGAATCATTATCAGCGGCGGCGGAACGGGTGGCCATATCTTCCCTGCCATCTCTATCGCCAACGCCATCAAGGCGAAAAGACCCGATGCGAAAATTCTGTTTGTCGGTGCGCTGGGCAGGATGGAGATGCAACGTGTGCCCGCAGCAGGCTACGAAATCAAGGGACTGCCCATCTGCGGATTCGACCGCAAGCACCTGCTGAAGAATATTGCCGTGCTCTACAAGATATGGAAAAGCGAGCGCATCGCGAAGCGTATCGTCAAAAACTTCAAGCCGATGGCGGCTGTGGGCGTGGGCGGCTATGCCAGCGGCCCGACACTCAACGTGTGCGCCAGCAAGAAGATTCCGTGCCTGATACAAGAGCAAAACTCGTACGCAGGAGTGACCAACAGGCTGCTGGCCAAGAAGGCTGAGAAGATTTGCGTGGCCTACGACGGCATGGAAAGGTTTTTCCCGGCAGAGAAAATCATACTGACGGGCAACCCCGTGCGGCAGAATATCCTCCGAAGCACACTCACACGCGAGGAAGCCATTGCATCGTTCGGGCTGGATCCGGCCAAAAAGACCATCCTGATCGTGGGAGGAAGTCTGGGAGCCCGCACCATGAACCAGAGCATGCTGGAGAATCTGGAAACCGTCCGCAACTCGGGCGTGCAGTTTATCTGGCAGACGGGCAAGTACTACTATGAGGATATCTGCAAGACCCTCAGCAGCATACCCGAACTGCCGATGGTCAAGGCGACCGACTTCATCAGTGACATGGGGGCAGCCTACAGCGCCGCCGATATCGTAATCAGCCGCGCCGGTGCCAGCTCTATCAGCGAGTTTTGCCTCATCGGCAAACCCGTGATCCTCGTTCCCAGTCCCAATGTGGCAGAAGACCACCAGACACAGAACGCGATGGCGCTGGTCAACAAGAACGCGGCTATCTACGTAAAGGATGCCGAAGCCACCAAGGTGCTGCTCGACAGGGCCATTGCCACCGTCAAGGACGAGGCAAAACTGCAATCGCTTCGGACAAACATCCTCACCCTGGGCGTGGCCAACTCTGCGGAGACCATCGCCGAGGAAGTCATCAAATTAGCAACAAGATAAAACCACTATGGAGATAAAGGATATCAAATCGGTATATTTCGTTGGCGCCGGCGGCATCGGCATGAGCGCCATCGCACGCTACTTCCTGCACAAGGGACTGACTGTGGCAGGATACGACAAGACCCCTTCAGCGCTCACGCGACAGCTGGAGCAGGAAGGTATGGCCATCCACTACGAGGAAGACGTGGATGCCATACCCGCTGTGTGCAAGGATGCGGCCACCTGTCTGGTCATCTATACTCCGGCCATACTATCGGGGCACAAGGAACTGGTCTATTTCCGCGAACACGACTTTACCATTGAGAAGCGGGCACAAGTGCTGGGCACGCTTACCCGTTCGCACAAGGGGCTCTGTGTGGCCGGCACCCACGGCAAGACATCGACATCGACCATGTGCGCCCACATCATGCACCAGAGCCATATCGACTGCAACGCCTTTCTGGGTGGTATCTCCAAGAACTATGGCACCAACTATATCCTGAGTGACCACAGCGACTATATCGTCATCGAGGCTGACGAGTTTGACCGCAGTTTCCATTGGCTCAGACCTTGGATGAGCGTCATCACCGCCACCGACCCTGACCACCTGGACATCTACGGCACCAAGGAGGCCTACTTGGAGAGTTTCAGGCACTACACCACGCTCATCCAACCGGGTGGGGCACTTATCCTGCACACCGACCTGGAGATGAAGCAAGAGGTACAACCGGGTGTGACGGTCTATGAATACAGCCTGGACAAGGGCGATTTCCATGCCGAGAACATCCGGATAGACAATGGCGAGATTACGTTCGACTTCATCTCTCCCATCGAGTGCGTGCCTCACGTAGAACTGGGACAGCCCGTACCCATCAATATCGAGAACGGCGTGGCCGCTATGGCGATGGCACAACTCAACGGCTGCACGGCTGAGGAACTACGCCAAGGCATGAAGAGCTACGGCGGTGTGGACAGGCGCTTCGACTTCAAGATCAAGAACGACCGCCACGTGCTGTTGTCGGACTATGCCCACCACCCCAACGAGATTTACCAGAGCGCCAAGAGCATCAGAGAACTGTATCGTGACCGCACCATCACGGCCATCTTCCAGCCTCATCTCTACACTCGCACCCGCGACTTCTACCGTGAGTTCGCCGATGCGCTCAGTCAGCTCGATGAGGTGATACTGTGCGACATCTATCCTGCCCGCGAGGAGCCCATTCCCGGTGTCACCAGCCAGCTGATCTACGACCATCTGAAACCGGGCGTGAAGAAGAGCATGATACACAAAGAGGAGGTGACCGCGCTGGCCGAGAGCCGCGATTTCGATGTGCTCGTCATCCTCGGCGCGGGTGACTTGGACAACTATGTGCCGCAAATCGCAAAAATCATCGAGAGCAAATGAATCGTCCCAACTGGAAAAAAGTAGCCCTGATTGCGACTGACATCGTCTTGGGTGCCTACATCGTATTCACCTTCACCGCGTTTAACAAACCCGATGAGCGTGCCAGACTGTGCACCAAGGTGAGCATCGATATCCAAGACGAGACCACCAACGGCTTCATAGACACCAAGGAGATCAAGTCCAGACTGGAGAAGGTGCGCCTGTACCCACTGGGCAAACCGCTGAAGGACGTAAACGCCAGAATGATAGAAGAGAGGCTGAAATCCAGTCCTTTTGTAAAGACCGCAGAGTGCTACAAGACCCAAGACGGGCACGTAAATATCCGAATCACGCAGCGCATGCCCACCGTGAGAGTCAAGGCTGTCAACGGAGAGGACTACTATCTGGACGACAACAACCTCATCATGCCCAACTCGCACTACACAAGCGACCTGATCATCGCCACGGGCTACATCAGCCGATGGTATGCGCAAAACTATATCGCGCATCTCATCAATGCGCTCACGGCGAGCGACCTGTGGCGCAACCAGATAGAACAGGTAAACGTGCTGCGCGACTACACCGTGGAACTGGTGCCGAGGGTGGGCAACCACATCATCCACTTGGGCAAACTTCCAGAAAGTTCCCAGCGCCAGCAGAGGAAACAGCTGGTCACCGAGTTCACCAACAAGAAGATGGACAGACTGGAGAAATTTTACCGCTATGGGTTGTCCCAAGCAGGCTGGAACAAGTATAGCTACATCGATCTGGAGTTTGATAACCAGATCATCTGCAAGAAACGAACATTGAAATGATAACGACAACAAGAGTATGGCAAAGGAATTTATTATTGCAATTGAGCTGGGCTCCTCGAAGATAACAGGTATTGCCGGACGAAAGAACCAAGATGGCAGCACCAGCATATTGGCTGTGGCGCAAGAAGACTCCACATCGTGCATACGCAAAGGCGTAATCTATAATATAGACAAGACCGTACAAAGCCTGACCAACATCGTCAAGAAGCTGGAGACCAGCCTGAAGACCAAGATAGCCCATGTCTACGTGGGCGTAGGCGGACAATCGATACGCAGCGTGAAGAATGTCATCGCCAAAGACCTGCCCGCCGACACCATCGTAGACCAACCGATGGTCTACGAACTGATGGATGCCAACCGAAGCATGGTCTACCCCGAACAGGAGATTCTGGATGCGGCCACCCAAGAGTACAAGGTGGACAACCAATACCAGCTCGACCCCATCGGGATACAGTGCAGCAAGCTCGAAGGCAATTTCCTCAACATCCTGTGGAGGAAAAACTTCTACCGCAATCTCAACAAATGCTTCGACAATGCCGGCCTTGCCATCGCCGACATGTATCTCGCTCCGTTGGCCTTGGCCGACAGCATACTCACCGAAGCCGAGAAACGCAGCGGATGTATGCTGGTAGACATCGGTGCCGACACCACGACCGTATCGGTCTATTTCAAAAACATCCTGCGTCACTTGGCGGTCATCCCTCTTGGCAGCAACAATATCACCAAGGACATCGCCTCGCTGCAGATGGAGGATTCTGAGGCAGAGAAGATGAAACTGAAATACGGCAGCGCCTATACCGACAACAACGATATCGACAACAATCAGATGCTGCCGATAGACCAGGACCGTCAGGTGGAGAGCCGCAAGTTTATCGAAATCGTCGAAGCCCGCATGGAGGAGATTATCGAAAACGCATGGTTCCAAGTCCCAGGCGAATACGTGGACAAACTCTTGAGCGGTATCATCCTCACCGGCGGCGGTTCCAACATACCCAACCTCGTCAAGGCATTCCGTAACCATACACATATCGAGAAGATACGCATCGCCAAGTTCGTGACTCAGACCATCAACTCCAACATACCGGAGATTTCGGCCCACGACGGGCGGATGAATACCATCCTCGGACTGTTGGAGAAAGGAGACAAAAACTGTGCCGGAGAGGAGATTACCAACGACCTCTTTGGCGGAGAGGCCAAACAAGGCCCCACCACCGCCGACCTGCACCGCAACCCGAGACCGGCCAACGAGACCACAGGCCGGGGCATCGTGCCCACCGAGGCTGAGAAACTGCATGCCGAGGAGGAAGCCCGCAAGCGCAAAGAGGCGGAAGAGGCGGAAGCTGAAGAGCAGAGAAGGCTGCAAGAGGAGGAAGAGGCACGCAAGAAGAAGGAGAACAACGTGTTCAATCGCCTCTGGCGCTCTATCAAGAAGTTCAGCAAGACTGTAATGGAAGAAGAAGAGTAAAACCACCATCAAAAGAAACTGCAAAATGGGAGACAACAACAATCATACAATATTGGATTTCGGCGAGCCCGAAAAAGAGAATAGCATCATCAAGGTCATCGGTGTAGGTGGTGGAGGCGGCAATGCGGTCAACCACATGTACCGCGAAGGCATACACGATGTAAGTTTTGTGCTTTGCAACACCGACAACCAGGCACTCAACGATTCACCGGTGCCGGTACACCTGCAGCTCGGCAAGGAAGGACTGGGTGCCGGCAACAAACCAGAACGGGCAAGACAAGCAGCCGAGGAGACCCTCGACGACATCCGCAACATGCTCAACGACGGCACCAAGATGGCGTTTATCACAGCAGGCATGGGAGGCGGTACGGGCACCGGCGCAGCCCCCGTCATAGCCAAGGTGAGCAAGGAGCTCGACATTCTCACCGTGGGTATCGTGACCATACCCTTCAGATTCGAGGGCGACAAGAAGATTGACCAGGCGCTCGATGGTGTGGAGGAGATGTCGAAGCACGTAGATGCCCTGCTGGTCATCAACAATGAGCGGCTGCGCGAAATCTATCCCGAGCTTACCGTACTCGATGCCTTCGGCAAGGCCGACGACACCCTGAGCATCGCAGCCAAGAGCATCGCCGAGATCATCACCAACCACGGACTCATCAACCTCGACTTCAACGACGTGAAGACGGTGCTCAAAGACGGTGGCGTGGCCATCATGAGCACAGGCTATGGCGAAGGCGAAGGCCGCGTCAAGCAGGCCATCAATGATGCCCTGAACTCGCCATTGCTCAACGACAACGATATCTTCAACGCCAAGAAAATCCTGCTCAGCATCAATTTCTCCAACGAGAAAAACAACAATGCCGGCCTGATGATGGAGGAGATGAACGAGGTGAACGACTTTATGGCCAAGTTTGACAACGACTTCGAGATCAAGTGGGGTCTGGCCATCGACCCGGAACTCGGCAAGCGGGTCAAGGTCACCATCCTTGCCACAGGCTTCGGCATCGAAGACGTAGACGGCATGCACACACACCTCGGCAAGAAGCGTACACAGGAAGACGCCGACCGATTGGCACAAGAGGAGGAGAAGGCCGCCGAACTGCAAGACCGCCGCAACCGCTATTATGGCAACAATTCGACCAATAGCCAGTACAAGCGTCGACCCCATATCTTCCTTTTCCGTCCGGAAGACTTGGACAACGAGGATGTCATCCTCCGCATCGACAACACGCCCACCTACAAACGCTCCAAGCAGACGATAGACGAAATCCGACGACAGGCCGCCGGCATCACCGATTCCACATCGGCCGACACCCCGAGCGAACCCGTACAGGGCACTATCTCATTTGCCTGACAATATCCAACATAAACTATAAGCATTATGGCACTATTTGAACAAGTAAGCGAAGATATCAAAGCGGCCATGCTGGCACGCGACAAGGTGCGCCTCATGACGCTCCGCAACATCAAGAAACTGTTTCTCGAGGCCAAGACAGCACCGGGCGCCAACGACACGCTCGAAGATGCTGCCGCCATGAAACTGTTGCAGAAACTGGCCAAGCAGGGCAAGGAGACCGCCAACACCTACATAGCTGCCGGACGCCAAGATCTGGCCGAAGAAGAACTGGCACAGGTGCGTGTCATCGAAGAATACCTGCCCCAAGCACTTTCCGAAGAGGAGATTGAGCGCATCGTGCGCGACATCATCGCCCAGACCGGCGCCGCCAGCATGAAAGACATGGGCAAGGTGATGGGCATCGCCTCCAAGCAGATGGCCGGAAAAGCCGAGGGAGGCACCATCTCGCAGATTGTAAAAAGACTGTTGGCATAACCCCGCCACACCCATTTCCCCAATAGGCTGAGGGCTGACTTATGCAGCCTTCAGCCTATTGGCATTTCTTATCGTTAGCCATCCATACCGTCCGTCTCTACTTGAACCCACATCGGT
>JBJEAU010000021.1:17400-19577 GCA_051869355.1 Prevotella sp.
GTAGGTAAAACCAAAGATTATTAGTATTTTTGCAATGTTCTACCACCGAAAGCCCTATGGGCAACGGAGGGGTGGAATACATATACATAAAAAGGCGTAACTGTACGCTTTGATTTTGACGCTATAAGAATCTCGCACATTCAAAGACAAGTCAAAAACAAAGCAACGGGAACGCCCTATGGGATGTCTATACACTTCCATGTCGGCTCTGCACGGGTTGGCATGGTTGTCGGTATATCAACATCGGCGTGGGGCTTTCGGCGTTGCTCGTTCGGACTTGTCGGGCAATGCGAGAGCCTTTATAGCGTGGAACGAGTGACAGAGACTGGCTCCACGTTCTTTTTTTGTACATGTGCAACCCTATCTACCACACCTGCCAAGAGGAGCCTATCGGCAACAAAACTATGGAGGAGAAGCCATGTAGCCACGTTACACCCGTTTATCCACAGCCCTGCCATCCGCAAGGCTTACCCATTCACAAACCCATAAAACATTACTACAAATGAAACATTATCTCACAAAAACAATTCTGGCCTTAGCCACCCTGCTATGCAGCATGAACTGCTGGGCGCAGTATGTCACTATCAATGGTATCAAGTATTATATCATAAATAATTCCGACTTTTGCGAAGTATGTAAAAGCAGTGTGTCTGGCGATGTTGTCATACCTGAAAGCATTGAGTATGAAGGAAAATCTTACGAAGTACGATGGATTAGCACAGAAGCCTTTAAAGGCTGTAGCAATATGACCAGCATTCATATACCAAAGACCATTACATCTATAAATCCTTGGGCTTTTTATGGCTGCTCGAATCTTAAAAAAGTCTATATCACAGACCTTAAAGCTTGGTTAGCCATCGATTTCGGTAGTTTTGTGGCTTCACCATTCCAAGACGACACAAGACTATACTTAAATGATGAAGAGGTCACTACTCTGACGATACCTGATGGTACAACAGTTATTAAGCCCGAAGTATTTCATGGATGCAGTAGCATTACCAAAGTTATTCTTCCTAATTCTGTAAAAGAAATAGGTAAGTATGCCTTCTGTAATTGTAGCAATTTACAAAGTATAAATATCCCTGACGCGGTCACAACAATAGGACAAGCGGCATTGGCGGCTAACGACCTTAAGACTGTTTACATTAATAATTTAAGTTCTTGGCTAAATATTGATTTTGCTTCTTTTGACGCAAATCCCTGTCGCAATGGAGCATCATTAATCCTTAACGGAACCGAATTACGATCCATCACCATTCCATCAGACATTACAGAGATAAAACCTTATGCCTTCTCCGGTTGCACAAGTATTACCAATGTCACCATGCATAATGGTATCAAAACTATAGGGAAAAGTTCCTTTTGGGGCTGCAGCAAATTAGAAGATATCACCCTGTCCAATATCATTACAATGATAGAGGATCAGACATTCCATGGATGCTCCAGCCTTAAACAGATTTCCATTCCCAGTACTGTTACCAGCATTGGAGGCTACGCATTTTGGCAATGTGAAAGCCTCAAGAGTATTAATATCCCAAACTCCGTGACATCTATAGGACAATGTGCCTTTAGGGGATGCTCTACTTTGTGCAATATTTCTATTCCAGAATCTCTTTCATCAATTGAGAGAGAGACTTTTAGAGATTGCTCGAGCTTGGAAAGCATTGAGCTTCCTAACTCAGTCACATCAATAGCAAACAACGCATTTTACAATTGCGCTAATCTTTCTGGAACGTTGTCATTATCTGAAGCCATTACTTCAATAGGCGAAGAAGCTTTTGATGGAACCAGTTATGCGATGTGCCACGTCAAAGCCACTACCCCACCCACCATTGCATCAAACACATTTGGCAGTGCGATGAAATTTGTGATTGTCCCTGACAATAGCACGGATTCATACAGTAGCGCCGAGGTTTGGAGCGACTATAAAATATTAGCAGAAAGTCAAGACCGGGTAATAGATGTTACGGTGAGCACACCCGGCATGTTAGCATCTGATATCGTAAATCAAGCAGAGATCGCACCAAAAAACGTGACCAAGTTGGTGGTGCATGGAGCCATTAACGAGACCGACTTTAAGGTGATGAAAAGCAATATGACCTCTTGCTATTCCATTGACTTGAGCGATGCTGACTGCACAGAGATACCCAGCAATGCTTTCGCTGGCAAAGATTATT
>JBJEAU010000022.1:0-19463 GCA_051869355.1 Prevotella sp.
GGCTCGTTAGGGACTTACACCCGTTAGATGATACACATGCTGGTCAAACAAAAAATCCTCCCTATCCTTTACAGAGGAACAGGGAGGATGAAATAACACTTACTCAAAATCTTTACTCTATCACCGACGGGGTGAAGCGCAAGGTATAAGTATAACTGCCACTGGTGGGACACTGATACTGGCTCAATGCCTGGTCACCGCCACAACTGTTGTTGCCCAATCCACGCTGGTAATAATCGAAGTGGGCATACACCTGCCCCTGCTTGGTCAGGTCATACCAGTGCAACCCGTCTGACCACATGGTGTCGCCAGAACCATACCACTTGGTCTCGTCAAAATGACCCAAAGAGAATGCCACCTGCCCACTGGTCTTCACATTGAGACTCACGCTTGCAGAATGGTTGGTAAGCGTAAGCTCACGCAAGTCCTGATGGTCGCCGAATGTCTGCGGATGGGGGAATGCTTCCATCAAATCATCGACAGTCGAGGTGTAGCGTCCCAACCACGAACCTGTCTTACGGTCCACATAGTTGGACCAGGGACCGCGGCCATAGTACTCCACTTGCTCAAATCCGGCAGGGAACTGCATGCCCAGACCGATACGGCGTGTTACACCGGATGGTGTAAACGTCACCACCATATCTACCGTGGCATTGGGGTAGAAGGTATAGGCAATGGTATAGGAACAGTTGGTAGCCGATCCTTTCATCGTCATCGTGGCATGATTCCCACTCATCTGCAACTGCGAGGTAACACTTGTAGAACTGCTATTGGTACAAGCTGCCGACAGGCTGCGGTCGTTGTCTATATCGCGATAGCTGTTAAAGTCGGGTGCGGCATCCATCAGAGATTGGCCGTTGTAGGTCCACGATGTCATCTTGCCATTGCTGAAAGCGATACTCCACGATTTGCCTTCAGGCGTAGTACCGCTGACCGTAGAGCCCGACACCGAGAGCGACCCACCGGCGTTGACCGTAGGCAAAGAGGGCCATGAAGACAACACAAATTCGCCCTCGGCCACGGCATATCCCTTGCCGGCCCACAACTCATCGTCTTTCAGACAGAGCTGGAGGTGCAGGACATATTCGGCATCCTGAGCCACGGACGTAGTGTAGGGCACCGTCACGCTACCCGTAGCACCGGCTGCGATAGAGGGCATATCCACTACGCCACGCTCCATCCTGCTTCCATTTTTGAGTACGGTCCACAACAGGGCATAGCGGTCGAGATTCACAAAATTATTCTTATTCTTGATGGTCAGCACCTTGCCGCTGAGAGAAGAGAAGCTCACGTTCTTATAGACATTCTTCACTTCAGAGAGCTCTGCACTCCACTGGCGGTCGGCAGTAATGAGTCCATTGTTCAGGAAGTTGCCTTGGAAACCATAGTTTACACCGCTTGTAGAATTATAATCGTAGCCCGATACATAGTAGTTGAACCCATTGGCATCCTGTAAAGTGCCTGCCTTGAGCTTATCAGGATTGTAGATACTCTGGTCCACGAAATCCCATATACAGCCGCCGATGATACCTGTGCTGCCCTCTATGATGTCCCAATACTCCTGCAGGTTGCCTACGGCATTGCCCA
Organism: Prevotella sp.; assembly: GCA_051869355.1. Lineage (GTDB taxonomy): Bacteria > Bacteroidota > Bacteroidia > Bacteroidales > Bacteroidaceae > Prevotella. The sequence continues at coordinate 1,588 of JBJEAU010000022.1, forward strand.
TGGCGTGGGCATACTCACAGATAAAGTAGGGCTTGCCGTTATAGCCGCTCTTGTTGTTGCTGACCGTCGATACCGTAGGGTACATGTTTGAGCCCAAGTCGCTGTAACTCTGGTTTTGCTCGTTATGGATAAGGCGGCTATCCAGACTCTTCACCTTATTGTACATACCGCTGAAGTTGCTTCCGGCACCACACTCGTTGCCCAACGACCAGAAGATGACGCTCGGGTGGTTGCGGTCGCGCTTCACCATACGCTCCGCACGGTCATTCATGGCGTTCTGCCAGCTCGCATTGCTCGATATCGCCGTCCCCGCATAGTGACATTCCACGTCGGCCTCATCCATACAGTACAGACCGTAGGCATCGAACATGGCATACATCTTGGGCTGACGGGGATAGTGGCTCGCGCGCACAGTGTTGATATTGGCCTGCTTCATCAGCTGTACATCGCGGAGCATGGTCTCCAGACGGATGGCACGCCCTGTCATCGGGTCGGTATCTTGGGTGTTCACACCCTTGAAGTACACCCGCTGCCCGTTGATGAGGACAGTATTGCCGCTCTGGGTGATATTGCGGAAGCCGTAACGGGTAGAGAAAGCCATCTCCTCATGACCATCGGCATCTTTCTGGGAGACGACGACGGTATAGAGATTGGGCTCCTCACAGCTCCAGGCTTTCAGGCCGGTAAGGCCGCTGAGCGATACGGTCTGTGTGGCAGTGGTAGCCGATGTAAACGAAAACGAAGCCGAGCCTGAGGCTACCTCGCAATTGTCATCATCGAGCAACTTCACATCCACGGTCTTGGTGGCCGAACCGCCACCACGGTTGTCCATCGTCAGCGCCACATGGAGCGTACCGGCAGTGGCTGTCGTGTTGGAAGCAGCGAAAGTGATGACGTGGTCGCTCACAAAGGTCTTAGGGGTAGCCACCAAGTACACGTCGCGGTGTATGCCCGACAGATGCCACATGTCTTGTCCCTCCAAATAGGAACCGTCGCACCAGCGGTACACCCGTACGGAGATATGGTTCTCGCCCGTGGTCACAAAACCCGTCAGGTCAAACTCGGCATCGGTATTGGAACCTTGTGAGTAGCCCACATACTGGCCGTTGACCCATACCACAGCAGCACTGTACACACCATCGAAGTGTACAAATACGCGCTTGTCTTCCCAGCCTTCGGGCAGGGTAAAGGTGCGACGGTAGAAACCGGTGGCATTATAGTCGGTCACGCCATACTGGGTATAGCAACTGTTTACATTGACCGATGCTCCGGAGATGCTCTGCGTAAACGGATAACCCACGTTGGTATAGACAGGTTTGCCATAACCAGCCATCTCCCATGACAGCGGCACCTGGATATCATCCCATCCCGATGTGCTCTGGTCATTGCCATAATAGTTGGTGGTGGCTGGCGCCGACGAGGTGCCAGCCGCATACTTAAACTTCCACGTACCGTTCAGGCTCATATACTCTGCCCTCTCGGGTGTCAGCCACGGTTGGCGATAGTTGGCATCGGCCTGCATGGCGGCCGTCGTGGCATAGGGGATATAGGTGGCATGAGCTGCCTCCTTATAGTGTTCGTAAGTATTGGCGGTGGAGATCCATGCCACATCAAAACTTCCGTGATTGGGTGTGCCGGTCTCGCTGCTCCCCGCCTCTACCTCGACAAATGTGAAGACGGTGGCGCTCAAAGTAGAGGTGGTACGGCTGGTAGTGCCCCCATCAGAGGCCGTTGCCTCCAGATAATAGGTGCTGCCATTCTTACTGCAAGACACCATGTAGCCGGTACCTGAACTCGTCAGCATGAGGTTCTGGTTGCCGTTGTCCGTCTCTTCTTGCCAGAGCAGCGGAGTCTTGGTGCCGCCCTCGCTCGCCATATCCAATGCGCAGTTGTTGCCCAATGTCTGTGAGTATTTGCTGATCAGGGTATAAGTGCCGGAGGCGTTTTGCTTCACCGTCCATTGCTGCTTGGTGTCACTGGCATCGAATGTCTTGACAATGACGGGATCGTCATTGACACCGGTTGAGCAACTAAGTGCCAGCCCCGTATTGCTGTTGAGTTTGACGATATAGGTCTTGCCCACGGTGAGCTGGGCATGGGCAGCCAAACCCATCCATAGGGCAAGCACCATTAAGATATATCTTTTCATAATCTTCGGTTTCTGTTATTTGATGATTACTTTCTTTCCGTTTACGATATACACACCTTGCGGCAGATGGTCGGTAGTGGTCACGCGCGAGCGCACTTTCTGTCCATTCATGTTGTAGACATCAAAGGGCTGCACCTCCTGCCCCTCTATCTCCTCAATACCGGTCACCACACCGTCCAGGGTCCACGAACTAATCTTGGCTGCTGCCGAATTTTCCACGAAGTAGGCGCGGAAGCCCTTCATCGTCATGGCCGAGGCGAGGTGGTACACCACATTCTGACTCAGCACATAGGCTCCTTGTGGGGCTGTGGTGCTGACAAAGCTGGGCGTATAGGTTACCTGCGACCGGGTGACAGCCTGTGGTGCTGCTACAAAACGGGTCACGTCTGTAAACTCATAATAGCCTTTGTCGCCGTAGCCCGCTGTGGGATAAACCAGATAGGGCACACCGGCCTCCACTTGCTCCACGGTGGTAAACTGCAGTGTGGTCTCCGTGCAACCGGTGAATGCGGCAATGCGGGCATCGCTGCCAAACTGGCTCTTCAACTGGTCGGCACTGATGGCAAAGGGTACACAGAACGAGTTCCACATGTTGAGCGAGAAATTGCGGATCAGATGTACTGTGGCACGAGTAGCCGTAGGAGTCTCGTAGGTGGTGGCTGCCTGATCGAGCGTCACAACCTGCTGCTCATAGTCAGCAGGCGAGACAAAGATCCACTGTGCATCCTCAACAGACGCATCGGGGGCCATAATATTGCGGATAGGACGGCCGAAGAAATCATTGTATTCCAAATAAGAGTAAGCATTGACACCGCTGTTTCGCATGGCGATGGTATAGCTGCCGTCGCTCACCAAAGCCAGTTTCCACTCCTGATACATACCAGAGCCGTCGCACTGTGTACGCTCCAATACAGTCCCAGAGAGCCTGCCCATCGGCGTGGTGAGATACCATGTGCCCACGGTGGCATCGGCCTGGGTAAGTGTCACGGCCATACCCGTGGCAGAGAGCGTGAGATTGCCCTCGCTGTCTGCGGCCATATACTGTTTCTGTCCTACATTATAGATATAATAGCTTTGTCCTGCTGTAGGAGTAGACGCTGTAGGCTGCGCCATCATCTTTGCTAAAAAGGCAAAGGGCATGAGTACTGCCCATAAAATATGTCGTTTCATATCGATTCAGTGAGTTATCTGTTTTGCGGGCTACTCGTCCCATCCTGTATTCCATCCGCAATCGCGTTTGGCGTCAATCTCTCCGGTGGGGTTACCATCCTGGCTACCACCGATGACCACCTCATCATTCACACTGATGTTGTACTTGTCGTTGGTGCCACTCGGGTCGCTGCCGGCCAATAGTTGGCACCCCGACGTACAGGGGATGCGCAGCGTCTCAGGTGGTAGATAGGTTTGTTTGCTGTTCATGTTCTTTTGCGTTTTTTCTGGGTTTATACTTTCACTTCATAAAAATTATTGTAGGATGATGCAAAACCAAAAAGAGGACACTCCGTTTCCAGAATGTCCTACTTTTCTATCGTTCGTTCACGTACATGTCGTTAAAACCATTGTCCGTGAGCCATTAATCTTCCCAGATGCCGACACCGCCACTCCAGATATCGCCTTTGGCTTCGGGGTCAATACCCGTATCATCCTTAATCTGATGACTATTATCTTCGGCATCTTCTGCCACACCCCAAGAATCGGGTGTCAACAAATATTCAATATTCAACTTGATAACCTCGGTAGAGGGTGCTATATATTTTACTTTTTTCATAATCTTTGTGCGCAATTATATTATTTGACAACCAACTTCTTACCATTCACAATATAGACACCTTTCTGGAGGCCCTCTACACTGTCACCTGTGCCACGTACCTGCTGGCCATCCAGTGTAAAGATACCCTTTCGACCGTTGGCCGGTGTCGACGCATCACCCGTGGTAACCCCTTCTATGGCTGTGATGATAGTCTGTTCCTCAACACCATCCAAGTAACAAGACAATTTGGCTTCAGAAGCTTGGTTCTCAGTCCAATCGAAGTACACACGGAAACCCTTCATCGGGAGAGTGGTACGTGGTTTATCGGCAGGAAGCTGGTTACTATAGTGATAGAGGATGCCTTGGGCATAAGCATAATAATGGTGATTGTCCGCCAAGGTGATATCTTGCTTCACATAAAGGCCACATGCCTTAATCTCCGCATTATCATTTGCAGCCACATCGGTACCCAAAGGAAGTGCGCCATCCTTGTCTTTCTCTAAAGCAACCTGCGGGATAACGATGTATTCAGCATCAGCAGCCAATGTTTCGCCAGCAGTGTTAACATCTTTACCAGCAACCGTGATGGCACCCTTAGTATATTGAGCAAGCGTGCGGTCACACTTAATAATATAAGGTGTTCCTGCTTTCATTCCATCGGTTGACAAATCCACAGACTTGTACCAAATCTTAGAACTTGTAAGTTCTTCCAATTCTGCCAATTTTACGTTCCGACCGAAATAGTTCTTCACCTGTGCACCCGTAAGATCGAAAGGTAACACAATGGAATTCCACTGGCTACCAGCTGCTGTCGAGAATGTACGTTTCAATACTACAGTTGCAGTCTTTCCTTCTGCCGGGAAAACAATGTAGTCAGTATTTTCTTTAGTTTCATCAAGCAGAATCGGGTACTCTTTTAAACCACGATATTTCAAACGGAACTCATCAAATTCGGTATATTCACCAGAAGCCGCACCTGACACCTTAACTCCGATAGTAACCGTAGAATTATCGTTTGGCACAAACACCAAGACAACATTGGGATACCATCCCTTAGAGAAAGCATATCCAGCTGTTGACATCGTATAAACAGAATCTATAGGTAGCTTCTGAATCGTATTGCTCATATTACTGATGGCATCAGTAGTTCCAGACACATTCGCATAAAGAAGAGCATTGGCATTTCCTTCCGAATTAAAGCCCTGGCACTCAACCTCATACCATCCAGCTTTATCTACCGTGATTGTCTGCGAGACAGTTCCATTACCTTTAATTCGGGCATTAAAGTATTGCCCATAAATCAAATTATACCATTTTTTGTCACCAGTTTTCAATCCGCTCCCTTTGATGAAAGCAGCATCCGTATCTTTTATTGTATACTTATCTCCATCAAGAGAACCTATATCCGTATTTGTGGCATCGCTTTGAAGTGCATAGTGGGATACAGTCGTATTATAGTACAAATCATTACCCAAGAAATAGGTCAAATCAGACCCTGTGGTTTTATTGGTAACCCAAGAGCCACTTCCCACTGTCCACACAATATTACCTGCTTCTACACTTGCACGTGTCATACTGGGATTGCTAAGATAAAATGTTGCATCAATAGGATTGTCATAATCAACATCTTGCACATCCGTGAAACGGTCTTTAGCATCTTTCAATGAGATCAGTTTCCAATAACTATTATCATCTATTGATGTTGTATACGAAACCACATTTGTACGAGAAGTGCTGATTGTTAAATAGCCACCTGTAGCATTACTACTCCGGCATTGTAAAGTGTACTGATTTGTTTTCCCAGAGGCAAGTGCAAATCTCCACTCGCTATAGTTTTTCTGTCCACTAGTAGCAGCATCTGTAAAAATACCATTTTGATACTCATTTGCTGCACCATAGGCACGTCCAATACTTGCAGTAGTATTTGTTGGTAACAACATCAAATAATAATTGCTGCCATTTTTATAAAGATAAACAGGCATAGGTGTATCTGATAATACACATTCAGTGCCCCACCATCCACCGGCATTTAAGAATTTTTTCTGTGCTACATTATACAAATAAAAAGTTGTAGCATCTGTCGCTTTACCACCACTGACAGATACAGCAGTCGGAGCATTACCATAGGTATCTCCAGACCAGTCAAACGCATGCGCACTTTGCGTCATGCCCATTAATAGCCCTATCAAGGCTAACTTCATGAGTCTAACTTTTTTCATAAACCTACTAATTTTAGCGTTATTACTTTTGTTTATAATCTTTCTTTTTTCTTGCTATGACGCTATACCTCATGTAGAAGTCACCACTACCAATGAACCATCATCCGAGGTGCCTCCTTGCCTTGCGAATACAGAGGCCTGGAATCATCGGTATGGTGCGAAACTGCTAATCTTTAGGTATTTACCTTTTTTATAATCCGGTACAAAGGTACGAAATATATTTTATACCCACCAAATATTTCTTGTACTTTTTTTGAAAAATTTTATCCCAAATAGACCGTGTCCGTATGATGATAACAACAACCAAGACAACAAGAATTGTTGTAAAAGTTGTCGCAGTTGTCGTAAAAAAAGCAGGGAAACAGAAATGTTGTATAAGTTGTCAGAGTTGTTGATGTTGTCGTTTATTTACCTGTTATAGGCTGTGGGAGGGGCGGACGCACGAACGTGCGTCCCTACAGGCTGCAGGCATTTAGCGACTATACCGTTTTACCTTTAGAAGTGCCGTTTTACCTCTTTACCCTTTTACCTTTTTACCTCTTTACTTTTTACCGTTTTACCTTTAAAAGGCCTTTTAAAAAATCCCAAATGCCACCTTTACGAGCGTAAACATGGCATTTACGGATGCTAAATGCGGCATTTAGCCGGCAGAAGTGACATGGGCACTCCACCCTACTTGGGGCTAAAAACAATTTTGAGCAGAACTGACAATGTAGATAATAGTTTTCTTTATCTTTGTAAAAGATAGGCTGCGGCTCAGCAAATAGCACTCATATTGAGAACAGAAACATTCATAGTCTTACAACCTTACTCTACAACACATGGACTTCATATTCAGAAAATCGACCAAAAAGAGCATGAAAAGCTACGGGACCATTCACGTAAGGCTTCGCGCTAAAGGTACCGTGAAATGTTGCACACTGGGAATCACCATCAAGGCATCGGAGTGGAACAGATACAGGGCCAACAAGTGGACTACCTCCGCTACAATGGCCAGCCTCGGCATCAGATATGGAGACTTTGCCAGAATGATGGCCGCGATAAAAGTTGTACCGCAAGAGGATTTTGACAGCCAGCGGATAAAGACTATCTGCCAACAATATATAATAAGGCCGGACGACAAGCAGCTTGCGCTTCCAGCCCGCCAAAGAATAAGATTTGCAGCATATATTCAGCAATACTACGAGGAACTGAAAACGGGGAAAAGACTCAAAAGACAGCAGAGTGTGCCGGTGAGCAGAGGCTACATGGAGGGATTCAAAACGGTGGGAAACGCCATCCTACACTATGAACGGTTCTGTGGAAAACATTTCACACTGGACGACATCGACGGGAAGTTCAGAACGAGCTACATGAAATGGCTTACCGACAGGGGAACCAAGCCCAATACCATCAAATCGCACATGAGGCTGGTCTACATCCTGCTCAAAAACGCTTTTGAAGACGGACTGACCCAGAACGATACTTTCCTTGCCAAGGGGTTTGTACCGACTGGCGAGCAGGTGGATGCCGTGTACTTGTCGCCAAGCCAGTTGCAGGCACTCATAGACCTCGACATGACCGATACGGAGGAGCTCAGGAGACGATTTGAAACGGCACTGAATGCCCACTTGCCCACGGGCGCAAGGCAACACAGGGTGTATGCTGCAGATATCAGACGGTATGCTGTGGCCAGAGACATCTTCGTGATAGGTTGCCTGACGGGGCAACGCATCTCCGACTACAAGCGCATAGGGCATGACATGATTACCGAGTACGACGGCAAGCGATTCATCTGTCTGGTCCAATGCAAATCGAAGAAAAAAGTAATGATACCGCTCGACAAAAGAATCACTCGTATATTGGACAGATACAATGGGGTAATGCCAAAGATCAACGAACCGACCTTCAACAAGCATCTAAGACGAATGGCGGAGATGATGGGATGGACCACGATTCCGGCTTTTGAGCAGGCAAAGCCCGACGGCAGTCCGCCACGACGGTTTTGCGACATGGTCTCCAGCCATACCGCACGGCGCACCTTTGCCACCAACGCCTATAGCTATGGGGTACCCATCGCATCGATCATGGCCGTAACGGGGCACAGCACGGAAGAGAAGTTGCGCACCTATCTCCATCTGCAGGCTGAGGACAAGGCGATTCTTGCGGCACGAGACATGGAGGGATTCCTGCAACTCAGGCGGAGACTCACGCTATAGACAGAATGTACGCATCCATTTATATTCACAACATTCCCATTCGACCATCAGCATGGAATATATATTCAAACCATCAAAGAGAAAAGGGCTGGAGAATATGGGCAATGTCTATGCCCGTATTCGCAATGGCCACGAGGACCACAAACTGGGCATGCACTTCCGTATCACTCGAAATGAATGGCTGAAATATCGCAGCGGACGGTATTCAGACAAGGCTCTCATGACAAGCATCGGCATCTCTTACAGTCAGTTTGCCGATATCCTGTACAAGATCAAATCGCGTATAGAGAAAGGGGTAGGAACTGTGCCTACAGGAAGCCTCATCCGTACCCAAGTGACCCTGCTCATAGGAGGCTCCACAGCAGAAAGGGACCCAGGACAAACTGGGGCAAAAAAGAAGAAAGGGCGTGTGCTGCTGACAGCCTATATAGAGCGCTATATGCACGACCTCGTCTCCGGCAAGCGGCTGAAGACGGGTACGTCGAAAAGGGTGTCAGACCATTACGCCCAGAGTTTCGGCGGGCTGATGAAAGACCTCAAGGCTTTTGAGAAAACCAGACGAAAAGGACATATCGCACTGGACGATTTTAACAAAAAGGTGCATGACGAACTCCTGGCATGGTATCACCATCGTGGCCTGCTTCCCAATACCATTGCCGGAAAATTTCAGCGCCTACACGTGGTGCTCTCCAGTGCCTACAAAGAGAAAGTGACAGACAACAGATACTGCTGCCACTCGGAGTTTATACCACGAGGACAGATCGTAGACCATATCTATCTGAACGACAAGCAGATACAAGAGATGCTCAATCTGGATCTCTCAAACCCACAGATAGTCAGGGTACTGGTGGAAAGATGTAATTTTGACAACGAGCGGAAACGGAAAGTGCGCCTGCTCACCAGCGACACACAAATCGGCAAGATAGAACAGACACGTGACCTTTTCATCATCGGATGCCTCACCGGCCAACGCATCTCTGACTATGCCCGCATCAGCAATGACATGCTTACCCAACTGGACTCGATGGACTTTATCAGACTAAGACAGGTGAAGACCGGCAAGAAAGTGGTGATACCGATGGATGCCCGGGTGGCAGAGATTCTCAAAAAATATAATGGTTGTCCGCCCCGAATCTCCAATGAGCGGATCAACGACTATCTCCAACTGCTGGGCGAACTGCTGGGATGGACCTGGAACGCCAGGCTGGACCCAAGCAGGATGGGGCGCAAGCGGGGCCCACGCTTCTGCGACATGATCACCACGCACACAGCCCGCCGCAGTTTCGCCACCAATGCCTTCATCGCTGGGGTACCCCTTGCATCGATCATGGCCGTGACAGGACACACCACAGAAAGGATGCTCCGCCGGTATCTCAAACTGTATGCCGAGGAGCAGGCCATCATGGCCTACAATGACCTGAAAGGATTTCTCGATCTGGACTGACACGCAGGAATAGCAACAAAAAAAACCGCCTTGCAGGTGTCAGGGAAGTATGAAGCCATCCTCAATACTTCCTCTGCATCTGCAAGGCGATTGACAGCCCCGCGGAACCGATCAAATCTATCTACAGCTCATCTTTTGCAAGTGAATATATAGCAACTTGGGAAACCGTATTAACTCTACATTATCAAACATTAACGTTAATATTAAGACCAAAGTCAATGTCTCTAAGCTAAATAAACCCCATCTTTCGCTTCAAATATCGTGCTTGGCTCATATACCTCCACAGAATGCCATACCCCCAGAGGAATCTGTACTCCGTACTGCCCTTCACGGGGACAAAGTCTTACCCTATACCGTTCAAAAACATTCGTCTCCATGCCTTTAGCAATCACCGTTCCGCTGTCTCCCATAAGAGGGCCGCCACAATCCTCATTCGGGCGCAAGTCATAGAATACTACATCCATGCAACCATGCAGACAAATCGTGGTCTCCGATGTCTCTAAATGCCGATGAATAGGCACTTTTGTTCCAACTTCCAACGCATTCAACATACGTTGCGAATCATCTTCAACCATCGTTCTGAGGTCATAGTTCATACGCTTACGCTCTGATGCCACAGCCTGCAGATGCAATGCCGCCAGCAGATTGTCATTGATTTCAATTATATCCATTTAGCCAGAACTTTAGTCTTTTAATTCTTTAATCTTTTAATCTCATCAAGATACGCTTGATGTAGATGATAATACTTCTTCATAAATGCCACATACGCTACTGCTAATATCAAAAGGACACAAACGAGAAAAAGCCAATGTACCCACACTGTGTCAGGCACAAGGAATACAAATCCCAAGGAAATAGCCAACTGCAATCCCATATACAGCAGGCTCACCTTCACATGTCCAATCCTCAGCTCGTTCGCCATCAGCTGATATACGTGCTTACGGTGCGCCTCACCAAGGTTCTCGTGCAGCATGATGCGATGGCAGATAGTCAGACAACCGTCCACACCATAAACCAACAGGAATATCAGATAAGTCACATCACCAGTCTTCATTATCAATTGCCCAATCAGGAAAAGCAGGATAAAAGCAATGCCTATCGAACCCACGTCACCCGCAAAGCACTTCGCCTTACCTTTAGGACGGAAGTTGAACAGACAGAATACCATATCAGCCAATATCACAGTCATCACCAATGACTCCTCTACAAATCCTATCTCCTTATTCAGTAAATAAATTGGTGTCAGCGAGGCCAAGGCATAGCCTCCTGTAATGCCGTTAATACCATCCATGAAGTTGATGATGTTCGAAGCCCCCACGCATACAATAAGTGCAAGAAATACAATCCACCACATCTCCCAATGCAGCATATTCAATTGATAGAACATCAGTTCCATCGCCACAAACTGTGCCACAAGCCTCACCGAGTCGGGCAGCGAGCGGATGTCATCTACAAAACTCACGCCCGCAATCAACGTAACTGCCGCCAAAAGCCACGGATAGACAAATCCATAAAACGCCGCCCAAATCCACAATCCCAGCATAAATATGATGCCACCTCCACGTAGCACTATCGTAGAATGGCTTGACCGCTCATTCGGTTTGTCGATGATGTTACACTTGTCCGCTATGCGGAAATATGAAAGCTCAATGGCTAATAATAATATAAACTTAATACAGTAAATCATATAGTTGTATTTTCGTGATTAACTTCATCCTACATTCTCCAGACCTTCTTCAAGCTGTCAAATGCCTCATTTGAATGTAGATGAAATGAGACTGGCTTGACGGGCATATTCTTGATGTTATAGGTCATTGTCGAGATGATATGATTACGTGGAGTATTGCTGTACAACACCCCGTCCTTGTAGAAATGATGCCCTGCATGTGGGAACAAAGAAGGGTCAAGAGGTATATCAGCAAATGGATTGTGAAAAAGCTGAATGCCGTCTGCCCATGTCTCGTTGCACGTCTCATCTATCACATGACCGACGACATCTGGCATGATGGCATCAGGTGCTGAGTTGTAGCACATCTTCACCTCAAACAGCGTGTAATTCTTATCCCCATATCCAGCCTGTACACCCATTCTGTTGAATTTGGGCAGAGTACCACACGGAGAGAACATCACCGCACTTACATGTCTGAATTGCTCATCCAGGAAAAGAGGATGGATGTCCACATCCTTCTTTTGGAAAACGAGGCCCGACTCATTAACCAAGTCAATGCTTCCGTCTTCATTCTGAAAGGCTTTTTGGTCAATGCCATACAATATGCTGACGATGCCGGGAAAAGACCACGTCATTGACATGTCAGCATGAAAGTCGGCTATGGCATATACCAATGGCTTACCCTTAACATGCTCCAGTTCCCAATATGGCTGGGTGTTATAGGTATGCTTTAGTTTCGAGTAAAGCGGAGAACCATACAACAATGGTATTTCATCTTCCAACTTTCTCTTTATCTCGTCAACCGAAATCGTCTTGAAGAATTCATCTGGTTTTTGCTTCCTGTTTATGTGTACAGCTTCTATTGCAACACCTTGTCCCCTTTTCTCAACCATGAAGTCGGGAGCCTCATGGTCATAGCAGAAGTTGAACTCCTCTTCTCTCAAATAGCACCACAGGTACAGTTCCCATATCCTTGCGTCGAAACCATTTTTTGATTGCAGTTGGTCCACAAAGTTCCCGTCCCTGTCCTCGAAATGGTACGACAGTTCTTCTATCACCTTCTTTGCCGCACAAAAGAATCCGTCTTCCTTCAGCATTTTGAAAGCAGGATGCCATTGCTCCTGCTTTGCCACGGGAGTGAAGAAATCGTTTGCCGCTTCTTTTCTTTGCAAAGCAGCATCATCCCGTACATACGATTCCATTTTCTCTGCCAATGCCTGCCTTGCTTCCGCAATAGTATCACAATCGACGGCCATATCTACGATACAATATTTCCGTCTCGAATCCCTGTCCAAAACAGACAAGCATGAAAAGTTCCGTCAATTCTGTCTCTTGCCACAAACCCTAACAGCACTTCATCGTCTGAAGTATAGTATTCCAACTCCTCAGCTGTTGTCTTCGCAAAAGGATTGCGTGCAAAAAGAAGCAATATGTTTGCCCTGTTCCGATTAAGTATTTTCATAAATACCGACCTATTTCTCTTCGTGAAAAAACAGCTTATAAAACCTCATTGCTTTTTCCTCGTCATACCCTTGTTCTATGAACTGTTCTCCACCATGGATCTTTATGTCAAAGTTCTTGTCCAACTTGATGGTTGTCATCAATCCCACAGAATTGCGTTTGATGGATTCTGGTTTGCTTTCAAATGAAGGCTCAAAACTCACCTCATGGGACAATTGGTAGTCTTCTCTGAAAGTCTTGAATGATGTTGTTGCCATCTCTTTCCCGAATGCAGTTTCCGCCAACTTCTCCACATTTACATGCTCAGAATTTATCCCACCAATAACACGGTTCATCATAGCCGCCTTTTCTGACTTTGCCATTTCATTCGGTAACTGCGAAATAAAACTCTTGCACATCGTCACAACATTCTGTGTTTGAGTAGAAGCGTCGTTCATCCTTTTAACTTGAAGGAAATCGTCAACCCAGTATTTCGCTTCTCCTTTGTTGGAGTTGTCCACAACAAAAACCTTGAATCCATCTTCACAAGAAGTATTGAATATCAAACATCCCTTATCCAGTTTATTGATATTTATGCCAGTCTGGCTCTCAATGCTGAAACCACCTGCAACCGTATTTATACGGATGAAAGTGTCTTTATTTTCTGATTTGAAAATACCTATGGCATCAACCGTATCTCCATCAAGAATACAATCCTTGAAATACACCACATACAGTTCTCCTCGCTTTATATTGGGATGACTGCTTTTCTCATACAGGAATCTCGCTATATTTTTCGATTGTTCATGAAAAACACGATTGTCGGAAAATACCAACTTTGAATAAGAATATATCTCATTGAGCGACAAATCTGACACATGAGAGAAATGAAAGCATTCCTCATTTTTGAAAGGAACAAGAAAATACGATTTCAGTATTTCACGCAAATCAACGTCAACATCAAGCTCCTGATTGGAAAATTCCACCCCTTCCCTGCACGCGTAATTCCCGATTCTATGCAGAGAAAGATTGTTGATTTTTATATACTCTTTATACAACATTGCACAATAAGTTTAATTATGGGACACTTAGACAAACTACTCAAAAGGCAGAATTTCCATGCGAAGAAAGCAAATGCAGCCAACACAACCACGCAAGCTATCCACAACCATGTATATACTTTTTCCTGCCATTCTATGTAGTTGGCATGAGAACCTTGTTTGTTCGGATTGCTGTCCTCAAACATCTCTTTAATTTCTTCATCGCTCAGTAAGCACTTGTATCTATTCTTGGTTTGGTTGTAGTGCTTTTCAAACAGTTCCTTCTTCTTGTCCAACTCCATTCTTGAAAAGACGAGCAGAGCAAGCGACAAAGCCAGGAATATCAGGGAAAGAATGAAAACAGGTGTGGTGAATCCTCCTGCAAAATCTCCCTTTGATATTACTCTTACTATTACCACCGTAAAGAAGAATGTGAATACGGCAAGTATATTCTTCTTGAAATCTGAAGCAAATCCATCCACGATAGCACTCACTTCCCGCTGCATACCAATTAAAAATGAGGAAATCTCATTCCTTACTTTTATATACTGCCTTACGTTGTCCTGCTCAAAGATTTTAAAATTTGACTTGATGGAACGCAGTGTTGAATCATTAATGGAGTAAAGGCTTTCCCCTTGAACATTCAGGGATATGATATTGCGTGCTATACTGAGCCTGTCTGAGGTATATCCACCTGTGTATGCCCAATCATATATTTCAAACCAAGGATTACAATATTTGTCCTCAAAGGCAAGACCGTCCAAACGTTGTGCATCATATTGACTTCTGAATATCTTATATCCATAGATCCCCAATTCCAAATTACTCCCCACTGACGAGCTGTCACAAACATAAAGCATAGACATTGCCAGACTTGCTTTCCGAAACAATAGCGAAATATCGTCTGTTGTCGAATCAGTCAGGAGGTCTTCTGGCAGAAGAGTGCCATACTGTATGTTTGATAGACAATATTTGTGTCGTGATGAGACACGCATATTTCTGTGTCCAACTACCTCACATTGTGCAGTTCCTCCTTTTGATATAAAATCTATAGTATTGCTCTTGAAAGGACGAAAACCATCTGTCCATACCTCAACCGTCAAGTTGCCATCCAGTCTATTGCTGACAGCATTCAAAAAAGCATTTAATGAAACTCCTTGCAAAAAGCCCGTAAACAAAGACCAGTCATAAACCGTCAGTTTCTTATTGTCTCTTTTCTTCTCTATCGCAAACTTCAAACAGACTTTATCATCCGTGTATGGCTCCAAGTCGCTTTTTATATCACCAATATCTCCGCTTGACTTTTTGATATCAAGAATGGGGTCTCCTCCGTTAGGAGTTATAGTCAATCGCCAAGAATCTCTGTCAGATATTTCAGGAATGGCACGCAGCAAGCATTGCGCATCAGGAATCTTGCTGAACGCAATCCCTGCCTTGTACTCATATTCATCCCATGTCTCTTTTGCCGATGCTTTTACAAGATCTGCATCCGAAAACAAAGCAACAATTCTATTAATCAGCTCCTTCATTGCGAATTGAATTTGCTATTCTATACCCCTCCTCGCTCTTAATCATGATGTATTTATTCTCCTCTGAATCTTTGTAGGCTTTGATTGTGCTGCCAAGGTTTTGAATATGGTTCGTCAGTGTAAGCTTGATGTCATCAGTCAGTTTGTATTCCTGCTTAAACCTGCTTTTTATGACAGACGGAACTTTGTTGAAACGATTGTCAAATCCAAATTTTGATGGCAATTCTTTTGCCTTTCTGACAAGTGGAGCCATATCTAATCCATCCTCAGGCCGGTACGAGCCTAAAATATTATCGGCATAATAATCGATTGAAAATTCGCCCTCACTTCTCATATAACCCACCGTCATATTCCAAAGACGCAGATGCTCATGAGGATGCTCCTTCTGCAGCGGGTCAATAATCCTCGCTTTTATATAATTGAAAGCCTTTTTCGTGTTCTCACTATCATCCAGGCAAACATCCAAGTCAAGGAAATCGCTATACCAATACTTGGCCTGATTAGAATTTACGTCATACGTTACAAGTTTGCCAAACGTATGCACGCCAGCATTCATTGTAACATTGCCACAGAACGACTTGAATATCTTCTTTTTTGTAGGCAACCCATTTCTCTTTTGCCCCGTGGCCTCTTCAATAAACTCAGTATAGTCAGCCTTGCAGATAACAACCTTATAATCCGTGTCAGTCATCTTACAAAACGCAATAAGCAGTATGCCTTTCTGAATCACCGTGATCCTGTTATACCTTTCTTGGGCTTCATTCTCTTTTGAAAGCAATCTGTTTGCAATGGAAAGAGATTGGTCATTTCGATTAACGTTCAGAACGAGATTATTCAGATGAGTCTTCATCGTCATCTCCTCTTCTTTAAAACGATACTCTCTATCGCCGGCATTTTCGCTAATCTGCTCAATGATAGCCATTACATAATCACGCACATTCTCCTGCTCATCGATATTTTCTACTGCGACACAATTATTGTCGTGATCAATTTTGATGAGCCGCAAGTATTCTATTTCCATGTGTATCTTAATTGTGTTATGTTATTCAGTTACCGCTTCTATGTCTGGCCATTTTTTTTATATTGATATTTGTCGTTATTTTCTTAATTTCAACACACTATGTCATAAGACTGCCTTTGGAGCATATATTTACATTGCCATTTCTATTTCTTCATCCTACCAACCCTCCTGCGCAAATATCGCAATTCGAAAAAGCGCAAGAAGGTGTCAATGGGTTGCCATACCGCTTCATTGGGAAAATGGTCAATGAAACGCCACTTGCTTGTGCTTATCTACCAGAAACGTTTTATGTGCGAATCCTCCTGCTTCAATTGGAAACGTTTGTCGTCCTGTCCGAAATTACCCATTTGAAGAATCTCTTCCAGCAAGAAACTGCCCGCCTTCTCATCTGGCTTGTAAATCATATACTCATCCTGCAATCCAAGCACCTCACGCTCAACATACATCACTGCCATCCACACGTCTATGTCGCCGGACTGACGGAGCATGTCAAGCCCCTTTGAATACCGCAAGCCTGCGCCTCAGGCAAATTTTGCCGTTCCGAAAAACTTCTAATAGAATCCCTTCTTGACATCAGTTGCCAAGCAATTAAAACACAATTATAAATCGTAGATATTCAAACAATATAGATATGTAAACCTAATTATTCCTACATCCGTTCATTAAGCCAGTCTATCCTCTCTTGTATGAGCTTGCGGGGAAGACGGCTGTTGGAAGAAAGCAAAAGTTTCAATGCTTCTGCCATTTCAGCATAGCTCAATATGCTAGCTTTGGTCAACAAATCTGTCAGGTACAATACACCCGATACCTGAATATTCTCAATAATGGCCTTTGCTCTAAGCGTTTTGTCTCCTGTCAAAAGTCTGCATTGATTGTCTTTTGCATATACCATGACAGATATGTCCTCCGGTGACAAGTTACAATTGCCCTCATATTCCCTAACCATTTGAAAGACTCTCTCCACCTGATTAGCAGACAAAGAATCAACCCTCAATGTCCCGTCACCAACAAGTTGCTCAACGGCCTCCAACTGCTCTTTCACCTCAATTTCATTCATGACAACATCCAGCGTGCGGAAATCAAGACCAAGCCCCTTACAATGAGGCAACAGCCCTGCATTGTAAAGGTCAATTAAGATATTGGTGTCGTTGACAACAATTTCCATCTTTCTCTTTTTAGGAGAGTTCAATAATTTACATCAGGTTAAGGCGGTCAAGAACATTGCTTACTGGGACATCAAGCAATGCGGCAGCCTTCGACGATGAGATCATCTCACTGGCAAGGGCACGATACACTAAACGTTCAAACCGATTGGTATATTCCATGGGGTATAGGCTTCTTTCCACTTCTGCCTTGAATGCTGGCAAAGCATTTTTCTTTTTATGGAATGAGGCATATCTTCTTTCCGTGATGATGT
>JBJEAU010000023.1:0-18939 GCA_051869355.1 Prevotella sp.
CTGCGGACACACCGAGGTGTGTCCCTACAGACTGGGTGATATTGATGTTATACGATGAGGGCAAAAATAGATACACCTTATTATATATAGACACAACCAATCAGTTTAACAGGATTGTGATATGCCTGTAATGCGGCGGTAATACAGGCACTGTAATTTTGCAGCCGACAAAGGAAATGTTCTATATGAAGAAAACTATGAAGAGACTGATCAGCGCTGTGGCGCTGAGTATGATTGGGGTAACAACAACAATGGCAGCCGACATCAAAGGAACAGTGGTGGACAAACAGACCCGTGAACCGCTTGTGGGTGCCACGGTAACCACCCAAGGAACTGGCGCCGTATGCGATGTAGACGGCCGATTTGTGCTCAGAGGACTGAAAGCACAAGACTACACACTCACCGTGAAGTATATTTCGTACCAGACTGTGACGCTCCATGCCAAGGCAGGACGCGACACCCTGTTCTGTGTGGAGATGGTGGCCGACCGCCAGACACTGGGCGAAGTACAGGTGACGGGCATGGTGCGCCGCAACACCGAGAGCGCCATGATCGCACAGGCCAAGGAGAGCCAAGTGGTGGTGAGCAACGTGTCGGCACAGGAAATCAGCCGCACGCAAGACACCAACGCCGGTGAGGTCATCAGGCGCGTGCCGGGCGTGAGCCTGATAGAAGACAAGTTTGTGATGGTACGCGGCCTCTCGCAACGCTACAACAATGTATGGATCAACGGGGGTGCAGCACCAAGTTCGGAGGCCGATGCCCGCGCCTTCTCGTTCGACATTATCCCGAGCAGCCAGATCGACAATCTGCTGATTGTCAAATCGCCCAGCCCGGAATATCCTGCCGACTTCTGCGGCGGTTTTATCCAAGTGAACACCAAGGACATACCCGTGAGAAACACATGGGCCGTCAGCATAGGAGCCAACTGGAACGATGCATCGGCGTGGCAAGCCTTCAGATACGCCAAGGGTAGCGGCACCGACTGGATGGGATTTGACAGCAGCCTGAGACCCTACAACGGCGGGTTTGGTGCCGCACTGAAACCCATCGCCGGCGAGGGCACGGTGTCGCTGACCGACAACGGACTGAACAACGACTGGTGCGTGAGGAGCCGCAACCCGTGGGGCGACCTGAAGGCCAGTACGGAGTGGAGCCACAAGTGGACGGTCGGCGGTGCCCAACTGGGCATGGTGGGCAGCGTGAACTATACCAACGAGACACGCACCTACAAGGACATGACCAACAACCTCTTTGGCGTGTACGATGCCGCACACGACCGCAGCAACTACCTGCGCCACTCCACCGACAACCAGTATAACCACAACGTGCGCGTGGGAGCCCTGCTCAACATGGCCCTGCTCACCCAATCGGGCAACGACAAGCTGGAATGGAAAAACATCTTCAACCAGTTGGCCACTGACCGATACACCGACCGCACGGGAGTGAATGCGCAATCGGACAACGAGGTGGGGGCGGAGTACTACTACCGCAGCCGGACCACCTACAACACCCAACTGACGGGCAAGCATACCCGCAAGGCCGACGAGCTGACATGGAGCGCGAGCTACGCCTACGCCAACCGCAGGATGCCGGACCGCCGACGCTACACCATAGACGACGCGCTGGAGCGTGGCACCATGATGCTCACCGCCGGCAACGAGATACAACGTGAGTTTACGAAGCTGGACGAGCATATCGTATCGGCCGGCGTAAACGACCGCCATGTGTTCGGCCAGGATGTGCTCACGCTGAAGGTGGGCGCCTACGGCGAATACCGGTCAAGGGAATACAAGACGAGGGAGTTTATCTACAACTGGGACATGAGCGACAACCAGTTGCCGGAGGGATTCCGCAAGATGGAGATGACCGAACTGCTGAGCAATGCCGACTACTTCGGCTCCGACAAACTGTACCTGCTCGAACAGCAGGCGATGCGCAACAACTATGGAGGGCGCAACCTGCTCGGTGCCGGCTATGCGGCAGCCACGCTGCCAGTGGGCAAGCTGAACGTGTATGCCGGACTGCGCTACGAGTATGACCGCATGGAACTGATCACCAACAGCCGCGACGATGTGGAGAGCCGGCAAAGCCGCTACTACCGCCACAACGACCTGTTCCCCTCGGTCAACACCACCTACCGCTTTAACGACCGCCACCAGCTGCGCCTCTCCTACGGCAAGTCGGTGAACCGGCCGGAGTTCAGAGAGGTGTCGCCATCGGTATTCTACGACTTCGACCTGGCCTCGCACGTACAGGGCAACACGGACCTGAAAGCCTGCTACATACACAACGCCGATGTGCGCTACGAGTTTTATCCCTCGCGCGGCGAGCAGATCACGGTGGCCGCCTTCTACAAGCGGTTCAACAACCCGATAGAGTGGACCTACACCGTGGCCGGAGGCACCAGTCTGGTGTACTCGTACGAGAATGCCAGCAGCGCCAACAACTATGGTGTGGAGATCGACATCCGGAAAGACTTGTCGGACATCGGACTGAAGGGACTGAGCTGGTCATTCAACGGCGCACTCATCCACAGCCGCGTGCAGTTTGCCGAGGGTTCACACAACGAGAACCGTCCCATGCAGGGACAATCGCCCTATCTGGTCAACACCGGCCTGTTCTACCGCCATGAGGAAGCACAGCTCAACGTGGCCCTGCTCTACAACCGTATCGGCAAGCGCATCATAGGCGTGGGCAGGAGCGAGGGCAGCACGGGCAGCGACGACAACGCACGGGTGCCCGACAGCTACGAGATGCCACGCGACGTGATTGACCTGACCGTATCGAAAAAGTTTGGCAACCATGTGGAACTGAAAGCCAACGTGCGCGACCTGCTGGCACAGCGCGTGAGCTACAAGCAGTTTGCCGAGGTGGGCAATGCCGACGGCCACACACGCGAAGTGGAGCAAGTGACGCGCCAATACAAGCCGGGCAGAAACATCGGTGTGTCGGCAGTCATCAAATTCTGAGAATAAAAAAGAAAAGACGTTTCATTATAATCAACAGTAATATGAAAACAGTAAGTTATTTTAGCGTGCAGGCACTGGCTGTGCTTGCCTTGTGTGTAACCGCTTGCAGCAGTGACGACGACCCCACACCGGATCCTGGAACAGGAACAGAGGTGGTCTACAAATGGGGAACAGACGGCGGACTGAAATCGTGCGACCACATCCTATTCAGCGAGACCAACAATGCAGAGGATGCCAACGGCAGGCAGATAGGCAACGGCGACGCCGAATTTGTCTTCACCGGCAAACAGACACTGAAGAAAGGTACCTATCTGCTCAAGGGATGGGTGTACATAGCCAATGGTGCCGAACTGACCATCGAGCCGGGTACCATCATCAAGGGCGACAAGCAGACCAAGGCATCGCTCATCGCCGAGCGTGGCGGCAAACTGATTGCCCAGGGCACGGCCACGGAACCCATCGTGTTTACCTCGGAAGAAGCTGCCGGCCAGCGCAAGCCGGGCGACTGGGGCGGCATCATACTCTGTGGCAAGGCGCGCAACAACCAGAACGAGATGCAGATTGAGGGTGGCCCGCGCACCAAGCATGGCGGCACCGACGACAACGATAACTCGGGTGTGCTGAGCTACGTGCGCATCGAGTTTGCCGGCTATCCGTTCCAGCCCGACCAGGAAATCAACGGTCTGACACTGGGCTCGGTAGGCAGCAAGACACAGATAGACCATGTGCAGGTGTCGTACAGCAACGACGACTCGTTTGAGTGGTTCGGCGGCACGGTCAACTGCAAGCATCTGGTAGCCTATCACGGTTGGGATGACGATTTCGACACCGACAATGGTTTCAGCGGTGCCGTGCAGTATGGTCTGGCCATCCGCGATGCCCGTATCGCCGACAAGTCGCAGAGCAACGGTTTTGAAAGCGACAACAATGCGAGTGGTTCGGATGTGTCGCCCTACACCACCGCCACCTTCAGCAACATCACTTTCATAGGCCCGAAACTCCAGACCGGTGCAGGATTTGAGAACACGACCGACTTTATCAACGGAGGTTCGATGAATCCCAACAATGGTTCGGCACTGGGCCGTTTCCAAGCCGCCATGCAGATACGCCGCAGCTCGCGCCTGAATGTCATCAACTCGGTTGCTGCCGGATGGCCCATCGGTCTGATCATCGACGGCGAGAAGGGTGACACACCTGCCCAGGCCGAAAAGGGTACGCTGCAGTATCACAACAACGTACTGGCCGGGATGGATATCGTGGGCTCGGATGCAAACAAAGTATATGAGGATGTGCTCTACGACGCTGCCAACAAGTGCGTGTTAGACGAGACGAAGAAGTCGTACTCGAACACATTCTTCTTCAAGGAAGCGCAGAACAACAAATACTTCGACGATGCCAACGCTCTCGCCCTGACAGATGCCAGCCACACGGGTTCGCCCTTCATGCCTACAGCAGGCAGTCCGCTGCTCACCCTCGCCGCCTTTACGGGCAATGTCCCCGCTTGGCTGGACAAGGTGAACTACGTAGGTGCCTTCAACGCCACCGACAACTGGCTGACAGGCTGGACCAACTTTGACCCACAGAATACTAAATACTAAACATGAAAAACCGGTAGAGGGGAAGGGAGTGCCGTACCCGATGTTGTCGGCACCCTCTCCTCTTCTAAAATCTTATCAATGACGAGAGGGTGTGTCAGGATGCTGATGCACCCTCTCATTTGTATTGTCTTTCCTTTTGTAGGGGATTCTTGCATGAATGTATAATATACCCGTAGGGACGCACCTCGGTGCGTCCGCCAACAGCCCGTGTGTATGCCCAACTGCGGACACACCGAGGTGTGTCCCTACGTGTCGGATGCTTGTGTTGTTAGGATGACAATGACATACTTCAATGCCAAATGCGGCATTTAGCACTCGTAAACGCCACCTTTACGACGCTAATCATGGCATTTGGCTTTCTGGAACGCCGTCCCGTGACTAACTGATGTCTAAGGTATTCTTTTCAGGGAAAGGTTTCCAACGGGTGCCGTAGGCATCGTAGGCATCGGTCACTATGACGAAAGCATCGGGAGCGATGGCCTTGATGGCCGTGGTAAAAGCTTCTACCTCGCGCATGTGAACCACCATCATCAAGGCGCATTTCTCCTCCTGCGAATAGAGACCGGAGGCCCTGAGCGAGGTGGCAGTACGGTCGAGTTTGTGCAGGATGAAATCGCGCAACTTGACATTATCGGTATTGGAGACGACAAACATCAGTTTATTGTTCTTGGAACCCGACAGCACAAAGGCGACCATGCGCGACATGATGAAGATGCAGACGAGGGAATAGCCTGCCAACAGGAAGGCTTGCGGTTCGGGCTTTACTGAGCCTATGCCCAGTCCCAGGATGGTGATACCAGAAAAGACGATGGTGGCATCGGTGGCTAACAAGGCATTGGAGAACTTGAAGCGCAGATACTTGTGCAACAGCATCGCAATGATGTCTGAACCACCAGAGGTGGCTTTGGCCCGCATAATGAATCCTTCACCGATTCCGACCAACGTGGCTCCCAAAAGCACGGCAAGGATGCGGTCGTTTTCCAGATTGAGCATACCGCCGCAAAGGGCTTGCGGTGACAGCGTCTGCAACGCCTCGGCGGTGGGATATACCCACATGGAAACACCATTCATCATAAAAGGGACGATAAGCGTGGCGAAGAGGGTTTTGGCACCCAGATTCTTGCCTAACAAGAAATAGGACAGCACCAACAAGGGGCAACTCAACATCAATCCGAACGTACCCACCTGCAACTGAGGGAAAAGATTGTGAAGCACGATACTGGCACCATACACACCACCAGGTACAAACTTGTAGGGACTGATGAAACACACAAATGCCACACTGACAATAAAACACCCTACAACGATGCCTAAATAATCCATCACCATACTCCTGATGATATTTGGATTCAGTTTTTCGCCCATAATACTATCATTTTGCTGTTTAGGTCTCTAAAATCAGGCCAATAGTTTACCTTTTACGCATACAAAGATAGGGAAAAACACGGTAACAACCAACAAAATGACATAAAAAAAGCCGCAGGAAAACAGCTTCCTGCGGCTCTATGTTATCATCAAAGGCAGCGTATGCTACTCCTCTGACTCATTTTCTGCAAAGTCGAGCACATTCTTCTTGTTGGCCTCGATGCGTTCGTAGTCTTCACGCGACCCGACAATGAGTTTTTCCCACTGCCGCAGACCGGTTCCGGCCGGGATAAGGTGACCGCAAATCACGTTCTCCTTCATTCCCTCCAAGTGGTCTTGCTTGCCACGGATGGCTGCCTCGTTAAGCACCTTGGTGGTCTCCTGGAACGAAGCGGCACTCATGAAGCTCTTGGTACCAAGGGCTGCACGGGTGATACCCTGCAGAATCTGGGTAGCTGTGGCCTGCACGGCATCGCGAACCTGTACGGGACGGAGGTCGCGGCGCTTCAGACTGGAGTTTTCATCGCGCAACTTGCGTACCGAAACAATCTGTCCTGGCTTCAGATTCTCAGAGTCACCGGCATCGGTCACCACCTTCTTGCCCCAGATACGGTCATTCTCCTCTGCGAAGTCGAGCTTGTCTACCAATTCTTGCTCCAAGAAGGTTGTATCACCAGGCTCATTGATCTGAACCTTGCGCATCATTTGGCGCACGATAATCTCAAAGTGCTTGTCGTTGATCTTCACACCCTGCAGACGGTAAACGTCTTGCACCTCGTTGACGATATACTCCTGCACAGCGGTGGGACCCTTGATGGCGAGGATGTCGCCCGGGGTAACAATACCGTCGGAAAGCGGTGTTCCGGCACGCACGGCATCGTGCTCCTGAACCAAAATCTGCTTGCTAAGGCTTACGAGATACTTGCGCTGGTCACCGGTCTTCGAAGTAACGATAATCTCACGGTTACCACGCTTCACCTTGCCCATCGTAACCTCACCGTCGATTTCGGAAACGACAGCAGGATTAGAGGGATTACGTGCCTCAAAGAGCTCGGTAACACGCGGCAGACCACCAGTGATGTCACCTGCACCGCCAACGGCACGCGGAATCTTGACGAGCGTAGCACCTGTAGTGATGGTCTGACCATCGTCTACTACTACGTGACCGCCCACAGGGAAATTGTAAGTACCAATCACCTCACCGTACTCATCGACCACATCGCAGGTAGGAACCTTGGAACGGTCTTTCGAATCAGTGATAATCTTCTCGGTAAGACCTGTAGTCTCGTCGGTTTCAGCCTTGTAGGTGGTTCCCTCAATGACATCCTTGAAGCGGAGTTTACCATTGTACTCACTGACAATCACAGCATTGAACGGGTCCCACTTGGCAATGAGCTCACCCTTCTTCACCGTATCTCCGTGCTGGAAGTACAAGGTAGAACCGTAAGGTACGTTCAGCGTAGAAAGTACGATATCTGTATGCGGGTCGACGAAACGCACTTCGGCCAAACGGCTGACTACCATCTGGCAATCCTTGTCATCCTCATCGTGGAAAGCAACGGTACGAAGCTCGTCAAACTCAAGGCGTGAATCGTTCTTGGCCACGATGCTGGCATTGGCTGCCGCATTACCGGCCACACCACCGGCGTGGAACGTACGAAGCGTAAGCTGTGTACCGGGCTCACCGATAGCCTGTGCGGCAATGACACCGGCAGCCTCGCCCAATTGTACCATACGGGCAGTGGCAAGGTTACGGCCATAGCACTTGGCACAGATACCGCGCTTGCTCTCACATGTGAGTACCGAGCGTATCTCGACCATCTCGATAGGCGAATTCTCGATAGCACGTGCCTTTTCCTCAGTGATTTCTTCTCCTGCGTTGCAAATGAGCTCACCCGTTGTGGGATTGATGATATCGTGTACCGACACACGACCCAAGATGCGCTCGCCAAGGGTAGAGATTACCTCATCACCATTTTTGAGAGCACGGCACTCCAAGCCACGCAGCGTACCACAGTCTTCCTCGGTGATGATCACATCATGAGAGACATCGACCAAACGACGGGTAAGATAACCGGCGTCGGCAGTCTTCATAGCGGTATCGGCAAGACCCTTGCGGGCACCGTGCGAGGAAATGAAGTACTCGAGCACAGACATTCCCTCCTTGAAGTTAGACAAGATCGGGTTTTCGATAATCTGTGCACCTTCAGCACCGGCTTTCTGCGGCTTGGCCATCAGACCACGCATACCAGAAAGCTGCTTAATCTGGTCTTTAGAACCACGGGCACCAGAATCGAGCATCATGTAAACAGCATTGAAACCCTGATCGGCCTCGGTCATCTCTTTCATCAGGACATCGCCCAACTCATTGTTAACATGCGTCCACGCATCGATAACCTGATTGTAACGCTCGGTATCGGTGATGAAACCCATGTTATAGTTGTTGGTGATTTCCTCTACCTCACGATGTCCTTTCTCAACAATCTCCTCTTTCTCAACCGGGATGATGATATCGTCAAGGTTGAACGAGAGACCGGCCACATAGGACATGCGGTAACCTAAGTTCTTGATACCGTCAAGGAATGTACAAGCACGCGCCATACCTACCGACTTGATTACATCGGCAATAATACCGCGCAAGGTCTTCTTAGAAATAATATCATTGAAGAATCCTACCTCATCGGGAATGATTTGGTTGACAATCACACGTCCTACAGAAGTTTCAACCAAATGACGTACGGGCTTGCCATCAACGATATCGTCGACCAGCACCTTGACAGGAGCATGGAGATCGCAACGTCCATCATTGTGGGCAATAATCGCCTCTTCAGGACCGTAGAATGTAAGCCCTTCGCCCTTGGCACCGGGACGGAGTTTGGTGATATAATAGAGACCCAATACCATGTCCTGCGAGGGAACGGTAATAGGTGCACCATTGGCAGGATTGAGGATATTATGGCTCTGAAGCATCAAGATTTGGGCTTCGAGTACAGCCTCGTTGCTCAACGGGAGATGCACAGCCATCTGGTCACCATCGAAGTCGGCGTTGAAAGCGGTACAAGCCAACGGGTGGAGCTGGATAGCCTTGCCCTCTATCAGTTTGGGCTGGAATGCCTGAATACCCAGACGGTGAAGTGTAGGAGCACGGTTGAGCAGTACGGGATGTCCCTTCATGACATTCTCCAGAATATCCCAAATCACCGGTTCACGACGGTCAACGATCTTCTTCGCGCTCTTGACAGTCTTCACAATACCGCGCTCGATGAGCTTGCGGATGATAAATGGTTTATAGAGCTCTGCGGCCATGAGTTTCGGCAGACCGCACTCACCCATCTTCAACTCAGGACCTACCACGATAACCGAACGGGCTGAATAGTCGACACGCTTACCCAACAAGTTCTGACGGAAACGACCCTGCTTACCTTTCAGAGAATCGGACAAAGACTTAAGAGGACGGTTACTTTCACTCTTCACAGCGCTGGCCTTGCGGGAGTTGTCAAACAACGAATCTACAGCCTCTTGCAACATACGCTTCTCATTGCGGAGAATCACCTCCGGAGCCTTGATTTCCACCAATCTCTTCAAACGATTGTTACGGATAATCACACGGCGATAGAGGTCGTTGAGGTCGGATGTGGCGAATCGGCCACCATCCAGCGGTACCAACGGACGCAGTTCGGGCGGAATGACAGGGATAATCTTCATGATCATCCACTCGGGACGATTCACTGCCCGTGACGAACGGAATGCCTCGACTACCTGCAGACGCTTCAGCGCCTCGGTCTTACGCTGCTGACTGGAGTCGTTGTTGGCACGGTCGCGCAACTCGTATGAGATAGAATCCAAATCTATGTCGAGCAACAGGTCGTAGATAGCCTCTGCACCCAT
The DNA here is from genome assembly GCA_051869355.1 of Prevotella sp. GTDB lineage: Bacteria > Bacteroidota > Bacteroidia > Bacteroidales > Bacteroidaceae > Prevotella. The sequence goes on from JBJEAU010000023.1 coordinate 9,824, forward strand.
CTTGGCAACAAACTTGTTGGGATCCTCATCGGGCAACAAGTCGTTGTTGGGTTCCAGTTTGTTGTCAAGGATATCCAAATACTCCTCCTCTGTCAGGAGGTCCATTTTGTGAGATCCGTTGAGTTCTTCGCCATCCTCGTTCTTTCTTCCTTCCAATGCACCAGGCTTTGTCACGATATACTTCTCGTAATAGATGACAGAATCCAACTTCTTGGTCGGCATTCCCAACAGATAACCAATCTTATTGGGGAGAGAACGGAAATACCAGATATGGGCTACCGGCACTACAAGATCGATATGGCCGGAACGCTCACGGCGAACCTTTTTCTCGGTTACCTCAACACCGCATCGGTCACAGACGATTCCTTTGTAACGGATACGCTTGTACTTGCCGCAGGCACACTCATAATCCTTGGTAGGACCAAATATTCGCTCGCAGAACAAGCCATCACGTTCGGGCTTATAGGTACGATAGTTGATGGTTTCAGGCTTGGTGATTTCACCATACGAATTTTCCAGGATCTCTTCAGGAGAAGCCAATCCGATGGTAATCTTCGTAAAATTATTCTTTACCTTTGTATCTTTTTTGAAAGCCATGTTCTTAATAATTTAGGGGTTCTCTTTTAATCCAGTTTGATACTCAGTCCAAGACCACGAAGCTCATGGAGCAGCACATTGAGTGACTCGGGGATGCCAGGCATAGGCATCGAATCGCCTTTGACGATTGCCTCATAAGCCTTTGAGCGTCCTACCACATCATCGCTCTTGATGGTTAGTATCTCCTGAAGTACATGGCTTGCACCAAACGCCTCAAGAGCCCAAACCTCCATCTCTCCAAAACGCTGTCCACCAAACTGAGCCTTACCACCAAGCGGTTGCTGGGTAATCAAGCTGTACGGACCGATAGAACGGGCGTGCATCTTGTCTTCCACCATGTGGCCAAGCTTCAAGAAGTAAGTGATACCAATGGTAGCAGGCTGGTCAAACTTCTCTCCCGTCTCACCATCATAGATATAGGTAGAACACAGACGGGGAAGACCGGCCTTATCTGTCCACTCTGAAAGGTCGTTCAGCTTCGCACCATCAAAGATAGGAGTAGCAAATTTCACACCCAGCTTTCTACCTGCAGCACCCAAAATAGCCTCAAAGATCTGACCCAAGTTCATACGCGAGGGCACACCCATCGGGTTGAGCACCAAGTCTACAGGACGTCCATCCTCCAAGAACGGCATATCCTCTGCACGTACCACCTTAGATACAATACCCTTGTTGCCATGGCGACCGGCCAACTTGTCACCTACCTGAATCTTACGTTTCTTGGCTACATAGACCTTCGCCATCTGCAAGATACCAGAGGGCAGTTCATCACCGATTGTAATGGCAAACTTACGACGCTTCAACTCAGCATCCAATTGCTTGTACTTACGGATATAGTTCATGATGAGCTTCTGTACCAGCATATTGGTATGCTCGTCATCTGTCCATCCATTACTCTGTATACCATCATACTCAAGATTCTTGAGTGCAGCTGTGGTAAAGGTACTGCCCTTGGCAATAATCTCAGCGCCGGTATAGTCTTTGATACCTTGCGACTTCTTACCGTCTGTCAGTTCGAGCAGCTTGTCAACCAAGATATCCTTCAGGTCTTCATTCTTTGCCTCGTACTCTTCGTCAATCTTGGCAAGAACCACCTTGTCTTGCTTCTTTGACTCACGGTTTTTGATGGCACGAGTAAAGAGTTTCTTATCTATCACCACACCACTGAGTGAGGGATTGGCTTTCAGTGAAGAATCCTTCACATCACCAGCCTTGTCGCCGAAGATGGCACGCAGCAGTTTCTCTTCGGGTGAGGGATCACTCTCACCCTTAGGCGAAATCTTTCCAATAAGAATGTCACCGGGCTCTACGCGGGCACCAACGCGGATTACACCATTATCGTCAAGATCTTTGGTAGCCTCCTCGCTGACATTGGGAATGTCAGAGGTGAACTCCTCAAGACCACGCTTTGTCTCGCGTACATCCAACGAATATTCATCCACGTGAACGGAGGTAAGCACATCATCACGTACCATTCTCTCCGAAATCACCACGGCATCCTCATAGTTGTATCCTTTCCAAGGAATATAGGCAACCAGCAAGTTGCGGCCTAATGCCAACTCTCCGTTCTCAGTGGCATAACCTTCGGTGAGGATATCACCAGCTTTCACGCGCTGCCCCTTGTCGCAAATAGGACGCAGGTCGATGGTCATGTTCTGGTTGGTACGGCGGAACTTAGGAATACGATATTCCTTCAGAGCGGGTTCGAAACTTACGAAATCTTCCTCCTCGGTACGGTCGTACAAGATACGGATTGTCGTAGCGTCTACATAATCTATCACTCCATCGCCCTCGGCAGTAATCATCGTACGCGAATCCTCGCATACTTTCTTCTCCAATCCGGTTCCTACGATAGGAGCATCATTGTGAAGCAGAGGTACTGCCTGGCGCATCATGTTACATCCCATCAAGGCACGGTGACCGTCATCATGCTCCAAGAACGGAATGAGACCAGCCGAAACAGACGCAATCTGCTGGGGAGCCACATCCATCAAATCCACCTCGCCGGGAACTACCACAGGATAATCAGCATCCTGACGGCACTTCACCACCTTACGGATAAATGAGCCCTCTGCGGTCAACGGGGCGTTACCCTGACCGATAATCTTTCCTTCCTCTTCCTCTGCAGTAAGATAAACCACATCCTTATTGTCCATATCCACCTTGGCATCCGAAACCTTGCGGTACGGTGTCACGATGAAACCGAGGTCGTTGATCTTGGCATAGAGACAGAGAGAAGAGATAAGGCCGATGTTAGGTCCCTCAGGACTCTCGATAGGACACAGACGGCCATAGTGTGTATAGTGTACGTCACGCACCTCGAATCCTGCACGCTCACGAGAGAGACCACCAGGACCAAGGGCAGAGAGACGACGCTTGTGGGTCACCTCGGCCAAGGGGTTGGTCTGGTCCATGAACTGGCTCAGCGGATTGGTGCCGAAGAACGAGTTGATGACGCTTGAAATAGTCTTTGCATTAATCAGGTCGGTCGGCGTAAACACCTCGTTGTCACGTACGTTCATACGCTCACGAATGGTGCGACTCATTCGGGCCAAACCGATAGAGAACTGGTTGGCCAGCTGCTCACCCACCGTGCGAACGCGACGGTTGCTCAAATGGTCGATATCATCCACCGTAGCATTCGAGTTCACCAACTGGATGAGATACTTGATAATCTCAATGATATCCTCCTTGGTCAGCACGCGGATATCCGAATCGGTATTAAGGCCGAGTTTCTTATTGATACGGTAGCGTCCCACCTCACCCAAGTCATAACGCTTGTCTGAGAAGAAGAGGTTTTGGAAAACTTCCTTAGCGCTCGTATCATCAGCAGGGTCTGCATTACGCAGCTGGCGATAGATATAGAGCACAGCCTCTTTTTCAGAATTAGAGGGGTCCTTAGCCAATGTATTGAAGATGATAGAATACTTGTTGGCCGCCTCAGCATCTTTATGCAACAGGATCGTAGAGGCTCCACTCTCCAGAATTTCCTCTACCTTATCCTCATCGATGATGGTCTCGCGCTCCATGATTACCTCATTGCGCTCGATAGAAACAACCTCTGCGGTATCCTCATCCACGAAGTCCTCATTCCAGCTCTTCAAGACACGTGCAGCGAGCTTGCGACCGATGCAGGCCTTCATGTTCTTCTTGTTCACCTTCACCTCTTCGGCCAAATCGAAGATGCGCAAGATATCCTTGTCACTCTCGTAACCAATCGCGCGGAGCAGCGTGGTCACGGGCAACTTCTTCTTGCGGTCGATGTAAGCATACATGACATTGTTGATATCAGTAGCAAACTCAATCCATGAGCCCTTGAACGGGATGATACGGGCACTATAGAGCACCGTACCATTGGCATGCACACCCTGTCCGAAGAACACACCCGGCGAACGGTGCAGCTGGGCTACAACCACACGCTCGGCACCATTGATGACAAAGGTACCATTGTGTGTCATATAAGGTATGGTTCCCAAGAAAACATCCTGGATGAATGTGCCGAAGTCCTCATGGTCAGGATCTGTACAATACAGCTTCATCTTAGCCTTCAAGGGTACGCTATATGTCAAGCCACGCTCCAGACACTCGTCAATGGTGTAACGCGGCGGGTCAATATAGTAATCCAAGAACTCAAGAACGAAATTGTTTCTCGTATCGGTTATAGGGAAGTTCTCAGCGAACACCTTGTACAAACCGTCATTCTTGCGTTCCTCAGGCGGAGTATCCAACTGTAAAAAGTCTTTAAAAGACTTCAACTGCACATCGAGAAAATCCGGATAGGGATACGGATTATGCACGCTGGCAAAATTTACTCTGTTATCGACAATTTTTGTAGCCATAAATGATGTTTATAATCTGTGAAAAGCCTATCGGCTTGGGGCTTTGGTCGTATTAAGACACAAAAAGGTTAGGACTCACCGACCGGGCAAATCCTAACCGTATTTAAGAAAAGTTGTACTTCAAATTACTTGAGCTCTACCTTGGCACCAGCAGCCTCGATAGTCTTCTTCAAGTTCTCAGCCTCTTCCTTAGAAAGGCCTTCCTTAACGGTTGCGGGAGCACCGTCTACGAGATCCTTAGCCTCTTTCAGACCAAGACCACAAGCCTCCTTAACAGCCTTTACAACCTGGAGCTTGGTAGCGCCAACCTCAGCGAGAACTACATCGAAAGATGTCTTCTCCTCCTCAGCAGCAGCACCAGCTGCAGCAGGACCAGCAGCTACAGCAACAGCTGCAGCAGCAGGCTCAATACCATACTCGTCCTTCAGGACTGTTGCCAACTCATTAACTTCTTTTACAGTAAGGTTTACCAACTCTTCTGCAATAGCTTTAATATCTGCCATTTTTATTCTAAATTTTAATTGTTCTTGTTAATTAAATATATCCTTTGACTTCATTAATTGTAATTTGCATTGCAATTAGTAATTACTCAGGACGCTCGCCTAAAGTCTTGAGCACACCGTGGATGGTGTTTGCGCCTGACTGAAGAGCAGAAACAACGTTCTTGGCCGGAGACTGCAGCAAAGCAACAATATCGGCAATGACCTCGTTCTTACTCTTGAGAGCAGCAAGCTCAGCGAGTTTGTCGGCACCTACATAGATGCACTCCTCAGCATAAGCAGCCTTCAACTGGGGAATACCAGCCTTCTCATACTCTTTCAACATCTTTGCAGGAACGTTAGCTGTCTCACAGAACATAACAGCTGTACTTCCTTTCAAAGCGCAATATATCGGTTCGAAATCAATCTCGGAAGCCTCGAAAGCCTTGTGAAGAAGCGTATTCTTCACTACGACCATCTTGATTCCGCTCTTGAAGCACTTGCGACGAAGATTGCTTGTCTCCTCAGCGTTCAATCCGGCAACATCTACCAGATAAAAATGAGGATATTGAGCCAACTTCTTGCCAAGTTCTACAATTATAGTATCTTTTACTTCTTTCTTCATTGTACAAAACTTTTAGAGTTATTCAACTGATTTAGGATCAATCTTGATACCCTTACTCATAGTGCTTGAAATAAAGATACTCTTGATATATGTACCTTTAGCAGCAGCAGGCTTCAACTTGATAACGGTTGCAATAAACTCCTTAGCATTTCCGTAGATCTGCTCAGCTGTCATGCCTACCTTACCGATTGATGTGTGGATAATACCAGCCTTATCAACCTTAAAGTCAATCTTACCCTGCTTAACTTCCTTAACTGCCTTGGCAACATCCATAGTTACAGTACCACTCTTCGGGTTCGGCATAAGTCCACGGGGACCAAGCACACGACCGAGAGGACCGATCTTACCCATGCATGAGGGCATAGTGATGATGACGTCAACGTCAGTCCAACCGCCCTTTATCTTCTCGATATACTCATCGAGACCTACATAGTCGGCACCAGCTTCCTTAGCGGCAGCCTCAGCATCCGCTGTACAGAGGCAGAGAACACGTGTAACCTTACCAGTTCCGTTAGGCAGTGAAACGACACCGCGAACCATCTGGTTAGCCTTACGTGGGTCAACGCCCAAGCGTACATCGATATCGAGCGAAGCATCAAACTTAGTCGTGGTGATTTCCTTGACCAGCTCTGCTGCCTCCTTCAAAGAGTATGCTTTCCCTGCTTCAACCTTGTCAGCTACCAACTTTTGATTTTTTGTCAGTTTACTCATTTCTTAATTGAAGTTTTAAATTATAGTTCAGGGAAGTCCCCTTTTACACTGATACCCATACTTCTTGCAGTACCTGCAATCAGCTTCATGGCTGACTCAATGGTAAAGCAGTTCAAATCACTCATCTTGTCCTCGGCGATGGCCTTTACCTGATCCCATGTCACAGAAGCAACCTTCTGACGGTTGGGCTGGGCACTACCGCTCTTAACCTTTGCAGCCTCCTTCAGCTGAACAGCTGCGGGAGGAGTCTTAATGACAAAACTGAATGACTTGTCGTTGTAATAAGTGATAACAACAGGAAGAATCTTGCCTGCCTTATCCTGGGTTCTGGCGTTGAACTCCTTGCAGAATCCCATGATGTTGATACCCTTGGAACCCAATGCAGGGCCTACGGGTGGTGAGGGATTCGCAGCGCCACCTTTAATCTGTAATTTGATTAATCCAGCAACTTCTTTAGCCATTTCTGTTAATAATTAATATGATTTTATATCGGCCGTGAGAGTGGAAGCCTCCCCAACCAGACATGGGCTGACACACCGTAACAATATGCGCCTACCCTTCTTTTTCCACTTGCATGAAACTCAACTCGAGCGGTGTCTTTCGGCCAAAAATCTTGACCATCACCTTCAGCTTGCGCTTCTCGGAGTTGACTTCTTCTATCACACCACTGAAACCGCTGAACGGTCCGTCGGTCACCTTCACTGTCTCATCTACCACATACGGTATGGATGTATCATTGGTAAACTCAACCTCTTCAGCAGCACCCAGCATGCGGTTAATATCGCTTTGGGGTACAGGAGAAGGATTGTCAAGCCCACCAAGGAATCCAAGACAATTAGGCATAAAACGCAATGTATGTGCCACGTCACCTACGAGTACTGCTTGCACAAACACATAGCCGGGCAGAGAAATCTTTTCTTTCTCTACTCGCTTGCCGTTACGCAGCGAAGCATGCTTCTCTGTGGGGATAAGTACCTGAGCGATATGCGCACTAAGCAGTTCGTTGTGTTTCATTTCGGCCTCAATGTATTCCTTGAGTTTCTCCTCCTTGCCACTGACTGCACGAAGCACATACCAATTCATTGCCTTTTCAGCCATCTTCCTCTATATCAATTTGGATAGATTGTACTCATAACAAACCTAAACACACTGTCCATTGCGAATACTACGAGCGCAATGACAACAGAAGCTGACAAAACAACAACCGCGCTGTGTGTCAGCTCACCGTATGTAGGCCAAGTAGTTTTATGCACAAGCTCGTCATAACAAGCCTTGCAGTTATTCACTATCTTCTTAAACATATTATCTTTTAGTTTTGCACGGGTTGGAGGGCTCGAACCCCCGACACCTGGTTTTGGAGACCAGTGCTCTACCAACTGAGCTAAACCCGTAAGAAAGTCCCCGTTACCGCAGTAGCGGAGACCCTTTTATGTCGATTATAATCTTTTCGATTACTGGATGTCGTCGAGAAGAGCTGTAATCTGACCTGAACCTACTGTGCGGCCACCTTCACGGATAGCGAAGCGGAGACCCTCGTTCAGAGCTACCTTGTAGATCAGAGCTACCTCAATCTCTACGTTATCGCCAGGCATTACCATCTCTACGCCCTCGGGGAGCTTGATCTCACCGGTACAGTCCATAGTACGGAGGTAGAACTGAGGACGATACTTGTTGCCGAACGGAGTGTGACGGCCACCTTCCTCTTTCTTCAGTACGTAGATAGAAGCCTTGAAGTGATCGTGCGGAGTGATAGCACCCGGGTGTACGACTACCATACCACGCTTAATCTCGTCCTTGTCGATACCGCGGAGCAACAGACCTACGTTGTCACCAGCCTCACCCTCAGAGAGAGTCTTGCGGAACATCTCAACACCAGTGATAACAGACTTCTTGTCCTCACCGAGACCGAGCAGCTGAACCTCGTCACCTACCTTACACTTACCAGTCTCAATACGGCCAGTAGCAACAGTACCACGACCAGTGATAGAGAATACATCCTCAACAGGCATCAAGAAAGGTTTGTCAACCTCACGTGTGGGCTCCTGAATCCAGCTGTCAACAACATCCATCAGCTCCATCACCTTATCCTGCCACTTCTCTACGCCATTGAGGGCACCGAGAGCAGAACCACGTACGATAGGAGTATCCTCCTCATAACCGTACTGCTCCAGAATCTCACGAACCTCCATTTCAACGAGCTCGAGCATTTCCTCATCGTCAACCATGTCACACTTGTTCAGGAAGACAACCAGACGGGGAACATTCACCTGACGAGCGAGAAGCACGTGCTCACGTGTCTGAGGCATAGGACCGTCTGTAGCAGCTACTACGAGGATAGCACCATCCATCTGGGCAGCACCAGTTACCATGTTCTTCACATAGTCAGCGTGACCCGGGCAGTCTACGTGTGCGTAGTGGCGGTTGTTTGTTTCATACTCAATATGAGCAGTGTTGATAGTGATACCACGCTCTTTCTCCTCAGGAGCGTTATCGATCTGGTCGAACGACTTAACCTCACCACCAATAGCCAGTCTCTGGTGCAATGTAAGAGAGATGGCAGCTGTCAGAGTGGTCTTACCGTGGTCAACGTGACCGATTGTACCGATGTTTACGTGCGGTTTGGTACGTACGAATTCTTCTTTAGCCATAGCTTTTCTTTTTATTTATTTAATGAATAGTCATTTGTTATTTTTTCTTTCAACCCCTTTCCTTTTCAGGAACAGACCAAAAGTGGAGCTGTAACTGAGAGTTGAACTCAGGACCTCTTCCTTACCAAGGAAGTGCTCTACCACTGAGCTATTACAGCATTTTGAGCGGAAAACGGGACTCAAACCCGCGACCCCCAGCTTGGAAGGCTAGTGCTCT
>JBJEAU010000024.1:0-18586 GCA_051869355.1 Prevotella sp.
AGGAAGTACACTAAGGAGGGCAAACGACTGAACACCAGTTTCTACATGGAGCACAACATCATCCTCGGAGGCTTTACCCTCTCGGCTGGTGTGCTGGCCAACCGCAATTCGGGGCTCGACCGCCAATACCGTTGGTATCCCGGCGTAGACATCAGTTACCGCCCGTCGGAGCGATGGAAACTCTATCTGTCGTGGAACAAGGCCCTGCGCATGCCTACCTATACCGACCTGTACACCGCCAACTCCATCCAGCAGGGCGATGTGAACCTGAGTCCGGAGCGCAATGACACCTACAAGACGGGAGTGGACTATCGGCAACGGGGATTCAGTGCCCGCGTCAGCGGATTCTACAGCCGCGGCACCAATATGATAGACTGGGTATATGAAACAGAGGAGAGTACGCGCTACCATGCCACCAACATCGGCAAGCTCGACAACATGGGCGTGTCTTTCGAGGCCTCCATCACCCCAACTGCATGGATGCCCCATGCATGGGTGACGCGCATCGACATGGGCTATGCCCGCATCCACCAGCGGCACGAGACCGAGCAACCCATCTATCGCTCGCTCTATGCGCTCGACTACCTCCGCGACAAACTGACACTATCGGTAGACCACAGAATATGGCGCCTGCTCTCGGCCAACTGGTCTTTGAGATGGCAGCACCGCATGAACGGTTATAGCCCGTACTGCAAAATAGACGGAAAAATAAAATGGGAAGCCACTCACTACCGCCTTTTCGTACAGGCAGACAACATCACCGCCCACCGTTATTACGATTTGGGAGGCATTCAGCAACCAGGTCTGTGGGTAATGGCAGGAATATCCGTTAAACTTTAATTTCTCATCAACTTTCATGCAGCCACATCCAAGCCGCAAGTCGGCATCGGGTGTGGCTTTTTTATGAAGAAGCGGGGCTTCCCTTCAGCTTAAACGAACTCTCGATGCTTCGCAATTCTTCGGAAAATGCTTTGTCCACCTGCATCCTGCGCTCCACTTGCGATACACTGTGAATCACCGTAGAGTGGTCGCGGCCACCTATCAGCCTGCCGATACGGCTTGCCGGCATCTTGGTCAGCTTAGAAGCAAAATACATGGCAACCTGCCTTGGCACCACCAGTTCACGTTTGCGGCTCCTGCCGCATACGCCTGTCTGGGCTACACCATAGTGGCGGCACACGCGCTCCAGTATCTCGTCTACCGTGAGGGGCCTATCGTCTACCTTGACCGCACGCTTGATGACGCGCTCGGCCAACCGCATGTCTATCTTGCTGTTGTACACCACGCTATAAGCCAGCAGCGAGTTGACAACACCTTCCAAGTCGCGCACACTGCCGTTGGCAGTCTCTGCGATAAACTGCACCACATCGGCCGGTATCGTCAGACCGTCGCGGCGTATCTTGCTTTTCAGGATATCAACGCACAACTGTACGTTGGGCTTCTCCAACTCCGCAATCAGTCCACATGAGAATCGGGTGATGAGACGCTCGTTCATGCCCTGCAACTCTACCGGCGGGCGGTCTGAAGCGAGGATGATACGCTTGCCGTTGCGGAAAAGATGATTGAAGATGTGGAAGAAAGTGTCCTGGGTCTTGGCTCCTGTCGCCCATTCCTGCACATCGTCCACGATAAGCATGTCGATCGTCTGGTAGAAACGGATAAAATCATTGAACTTGTTTTGGCGTACGGCATTGGTGTATTGCACCTGAAAGAGGTTGGCGCTCACATAGAGCACCCGCTTCTTGGGATAGAGTTGGCGCGTGCGTACACCGATGGCATTGATAAGGTGCGTCTTGCCGCATCCTGACGGCCCGTAGATGAACATGGGATTAAACTGTGCCGATTGGGGATGCTCGGCAATGGACAAACCCACCGAACGGGGCAACTTGTTGCTGTCGCCCTCGATGAAATTGGCAAATGTCTGATGGATATTCAGCTGTGGGTCGATGGCCTCCAATGCCTCCGCACCACCGCTCTCGTCGGTGCCTGACGGTGTCGTGTCCACTGCGGTCTCATCCGTGGTCTCGTCGCCCTCCACCGTCTGCGCCAACCCATGCGCCTTATCAGTGAGCAGGTGATACATCAACTTCACGTGAGCCCCATACGACTGCCGGAGCGCCCTGCCCAACAGTTCGATATAATGTTCCTCGATGTACTCGTAGATATAAGGGCTCGGCACATTGACATGCACCTCCTTGGCCGCTTCTTCGTATTTGACGAAGCCCAAGGGGGAGAACCATGTGTCGTACTGTTGCGACGAGACGTTCTGCCGCACCAGTTCCAGCGTACTATCCCAACGAGAATCATGAGAGGATTTCATTGCCTTTACAAAATTTGCTTCGTTTACTGTAAGTTATCTTTGCCGTTCCCCACCTTTCTGGTGACTACAGAAAAAAGGGTGTTAGGGATTGCAAATTTCGCAAAAAAAATCGAATCTTCCAAATGGGTGCCACTTCTCCCTACAATACAGAATCGCTCCAAATCCGCACAAATTCAACCATTTTCACCTTCTTTGCCTCTATCCCCGAAAAGAATGATAGCACAATTGTAAAAACCGTTACGAGACAACGCATTACGCCATTTGGAGACACATCCCAAACCCATAGTGAAACATTGGCAACATGGGGGCTAACCACGTCCGTTACAAGCTATACAAGCCTATCCCTTAGGGTCGTGAAACATATCACCTCAATTATTTATACAAAATCTATTTTAAATCCTAAAGATGGCAGTTATCCTACGTAAACGCCACGTTTAGCCGACCTAAATGCCATCTTTAGAATTCTATCTGTATCGTTTACCACAACGCGATGTGGCTGCTATTTCTTCATCCGCTGATAAAAAACTTCTGTTTTTCCTTTTAATTGCGCCCGAATTGCACTATCTTTGCACAAAATTAATGACTTACAGATGGAAATACTAAAGAAATACTGGGCCGACGCGGCGGCCGTTGTGTTGTTTGTGGTGATCTCTTTTGCCTATTTCATGCCTGCCGACCTCGAGGGGCGCATCCTTTACCGGCATGATTCCTCTGCCGGAAGGGGAGCTGGCCAAGAGCAGACCGAGTACCATGCCCGGACGGGCCAGATGAGCCGATGGACCAATGCCACTTTCGGCGGCATGCCCACGTACCAGACAGCCCCGTCGTACACCAGCACCAACAGCCTGTCCAAGGTGATGGATGCCTACCACCTATGGTTGCCAGAAAATGTCTGGTATGTCTTTGCCTACCTCTTGGGATTCTACATATTGTTGCGGGCGTTCGATTTCCGCAAGTCATTGGCTGCCTTGGGGTCCATCTTGTGGGCGTTTTCCTCGTATTTCTTTATCATCATCGCCGCCGGACATATCTGGAAAGTCATGGCGCTGGCCTATCTGCCGCCCATGATTGCGGGTGTGGTGATGGCCTACCGCGGCAAGTGGCTCTGGGGACTTATCCTCACAGCGGTTTTCACGGCTTTTGAGGTGAAGGCCAACCACATCCAGATGACTTACTATTACCTCTTCATCATCCTGTTGATGGTGATTGCTTTCTTGGTGGAGGCAACACGTCGCCATGAACTTGCCCGCTTTGCCAAGGCCACAGCCGTGTGCGCGGCAGGTGCGGCCATTGGTGTATGCATCAACCTGAGCAACCTCTACCACACTTGGCAATACGGTCAGGAAAGTATGCGCGGCAAGAGCGAACTGGTCAAGAAGAATGCTGCCAACCAGACCAGCAGCGGTCTGGACCGCGATTACATCACGCAATGGAGCTACGGCATCGACGAGACATGGACACTGCTCATCCCCAATGCCAAAGGAGGAGCCTCTGTGTCGCTGGCTGCCAACGAGACGGCGATGGAAAAAGCCAATCCGGAGTTCATACCGGTTTACCAACAGCTGGGACAATACTGGGGAGACCAACCCGGCACCAGCGGCCCGGTCTACGTAGGCGCGTTTGTCATGATGCTCTTCATCCTCGGACTGTTCATTGTGAAAGGGCCGATGAAGTGGGCGTTGCTGGCAGCCACCATCCTCTCCATCCTGCTGTCGTGGGGACGCAACTTCATGCCGTTCACCGACTTCTTCTTGGACTATATTCCCCTCTATGCCAAGTTCCGCACCGTGGCATCGATATTGGTCATTGCCGAGTTTACCATCCCGCTGCTGGCCATGATGGCCCTCAAACGCATCGTGGACGAGCCGCAACTGCTGACAGCCAAAATCAAGTGGGTGTACGTGAGCTTCGGTCTCACGGCCGGCTTCTGCCTGCTGTTTGCACTCATGCCGTCGGTCTTCTTCTCCTCTTTTGTATCGGCATCAGAGGCTGCCGCACTCCGACAGTTGCCTGCCGAGTATCAGGGAGCCATCATCAGCAACCTCACCGAGATGAGGCAAGCCATATTCGCGGCCGACTGCTGGCGCTCGTTCTGGATTATCCTCGTGGGAACCTTCTGCCTGTTGCTGTACAAGGCTCAGAAACTGAAGACTGAATACATGGTGGGTGCCCTCGCCCTCCTCTGCTTGATAGACATGTGGACGGTGAACAAGCGGTACCTCAACGATGATATGTTCGTGGAGAAGAGCGTCCGCGAAGCACCCCAGCCCATGACGGCCACCGACCAACAGATACTGCAAGACAAGAGTCTGGACTACAGAGTCCTCAATCTTGCCACCAACACTTTCAACGAGAACGAGACTTCTTATTACCACAAGAGCATCGGAGGCTACCACGCTGCCAAGTTGCGCCGTTACCAGGAGATGATCGAGGCTTATATCAGTCCGCAGATGACGAAGATTATGCCCGCAGTAAGCGATGCTGCCGGCGATATGACCAAGATCAACGGCGACTCCATCTATCCTGTGCTCAACATGCTCAACACCAAGTACATCATCGTACCCCTGCAGGACAACCAGACCGTACCGCTGCTCAATCCTTATGCCTACGGCAACGCATGGTTCGTGGACCGCATCACGTATGCTGCCAACGCCAATGAGGAGTTGGAGTGCGTGGGACGAATCGACTTGCGCCATGAAGCCGTGGCCGATGCCAAATTTAAGAACGCATTGGGCGATGCTGCCATACAGAGCGGCAACTCGGTGGTAAAGCTCACTGCCTATGAGCCCAACCAACTGGCGTACGATGTAGAGAGCGACAAGGGAGGCGTATTGGTCTTCTCAGAGGTCTATTACCCGGGTTGGACCGCCACCGTCGACGGCCAACCTGTCGAGGTGGGTAGGGTCAACTATATCCTGCGCGCCATCCATATCGCGCCGGGTAGCCACAAAGTGGTGCTCAGCTTCTTCCCGAAGAGCGTCAAGGCCACCGAGACCGTGGCCTATATCGCCTACGCCATCCTGCTGCTCATCATCCTCCTCGGCGTGTATGTGTCGTGGAGGAAAAGGCAGGCTGTAAAGTAAGGAAAAGCAGATAAACCAAACTCCGCTATCAGCCTCAATCTTGTCAAAGGAGCATAGCGGAATTTGGTTTTATATACCATAAGTCAGTGAACTCGTTCCCTCCGATTGTGTTAAAAGTGTTAATCTCTGATACTTTTGGTTACCATTTGTGTTACCAATCGAGATATATTGTGTATCTTTGAAGGCAATACAAAACAAATAAGACTATGATGGTAGTAACGACGAGAGACTTCCGGATGAATCAAACGAAGTATCTCAACCTTGCAAAAGCAGGAGAAAACATTATCCTTAGTTCCCGTGCAGGAAATTTCAAGATTACACCTGTCACCGAAGATGACCAACTCACCAGCAAAACGCAGTTGGCCACAGAATTGCGTAATGCTTTAGAAGAAGTCATTGCCGCCCGAAAAGGAGAAAAAGAACTGAAAGCTATAGAAGCACTCATCCATGAGCTTTAGAATCCTTACGACAACCTCCTTTGACAAGGCCGCCAAACGCCTCAGCAAGAAATATGCCAGTTTTAAACAAGACCTTATTTCTTTCTGTCAATCGTTGGAAGACAACCCAATGCAAGGCGCAGAACTTTATCCGGGTATCAGAAAGATACGCATGGAGATTGCTTCCAAAAGAAAGGGCAAGTCGGGAGGAGCAAGGGTCATCACCTTCAACGTATTGGTTGACAAGGCCAATGGCGATATCATCCTCCTACTCATCTATGACAAAAACGAGGCTTCAACCGTTAACATCGAAACAGTAAAAGAAATCATAGAAGATTTAGGGTTTGACATCCGATGAGCGCACAAGTGACCAACATCCTTTGCACAGATGGCAACACCCGACCCCAAAACATCATATCCAAACTCATCTTTCCCCAATGAAAAAACTATTGTCACTGCCGCCCAATCTTGTCGGCTGTTTTCACGAGATAACCGGTTATTCCACCAACGAATGGTTTTGCACCAACGACCCCGTAGGCCGCAAGCTCGGATCGGGAGGCGGTTCGGCCTGGCTTCTGAACGCCTGTTACGAAGCTGAAGGCAACGGACGCTCCTTCGACGAGTGGCTCGCCGCCGACAAGCGATTGCTCCTGCACGCCGGAGGCCAGAGTCGCCGACTGCCGGCTTATGCCCCGTCGGGCAAAGTGCTCACCCCCATCCCTGTCTTTCGCTGGGAACGGGGCCAACGGCTCTCGCAAGACCTGCTGTCCATACAGATTCCCCTGTACCAGCGCATCATGGAGCAGGCACCCGACACCCTGCGCACCATGATTGTGAGTGGCGACGTGTATATCCGTAGCACCGAGGCACTGCAACCCATCCCCGATGCCGACGTAGTTTGCTACGGACTATGGCTCGGTCCTGAAATTGCCAAGGATCACGGTGTCTTCGTGTCATCGCATCAGTCTCCCTCCGAACTGAAGTGCATGCTGCAGAAACCGTCGATGCAGACACTGGGACAGTTGCAGAAAGAGCATTTCTATCTCACCGACATAGGCGTGTGGCTACTGTCAGACCGCGCCATCAAGGTACTCATGGAGCGGTCGACGAATGACGGAGAAATCACCAATTACGACCTGTACGGCCAGTTCGGATGCTGTCTCGGCACCCATCCGGTGATAGACGACCCCGAGGTGCGCGACCTGCGCGTGGCCATCCTGCCTCTTCCAGGCGGCGAGTTTTACCACTTCGGCACCTCGCACGAGATTGTGTCTTCCACCTTGGCCATCCAGAATCTGGTCAACGACCAGCGTGAGATCATGCACCACTCGCTCAAGCCTCATCCATCGATGTTTGTGCAAAACTCGGAGATATGGATCAAGATACAGGAGCACAACCAGAACCTGTGGATAGAAAACAGTTGTGTGAGCGAGCATTGGCAGATAGCCCACGAGCACATCATCACCGGCGTGCCCGAAAACGCCTGGCACATCTCCCTGTCGCCCGGCCAGTGTGTGGACATGGTGCCCATTGGCGAAACCCAATACGTGGTGCGCCCGTATGGTTACAACGACCTTTTCCGCGGTGCGCTCTCCGACCCCTCCACGCTATATCTGGGACGGCCCTTTGCCGAATGGGCGGCCGTGCGTGCCATCCCCACAGCCGACATCGAGGGAAACGAGGACCTGCAATCGGCCCGTATCTTCCCCGTGGTAGACGATGCCCACGATGCGGGCATCGTACTGCGCTGGATGCTCGGCGAACCCGACCTGCAAGGCGGTTGGCTGCTCTGGCGCGAGGCACGAAAGATGAGCGCGGATGAAATCTCGGCACAGGCCAATCTGATCCGGCTCACGACCCAACGACGCGAAAACCGTGCCAAGAACTGGCCGTTCCTGGCCCGCAACTACGCCCATAGCGTATTTTATCAGACCGACCTTGACGATGCCGCACACGAATTTGCAGCCCATCATATCGCCGAGCCCTCTCCGCTGCCGGAGTCGGCCCAACTGATGACGCGCATCCACGATGCCATGTTCCGTGCCGAACTGGCCAAACTGCGTGGCAACGACGGTGATGCCTACGAACAGCAAGCCTTCAGTCTGCTTCGGCAAGGCATCACCGAGTCGGCCCTCGCCACCAAGCAGGCACCCCGCATGTCGGTCTACAACGACCAGATAGTATGGGGACGCAGTCCGGTGCGCATCGACATCGCCGGCGGCTGGACAGACACGCCTCCCTTCTGCCTGATGGAGGGCGGCAGCGTCATCAATCTGGCCATTGAGCTCAACGGCCAGCCTCCCCTGCAGACTTACGTCAAGCCCTGCAGCGAGCCGCACATCATCCTCAGGAGCATAGACCTCGGTGCGGCCGAGACCATCTGCACCTACGACGAACTGGCCGACTTCCACCACGTGGGCAGTCCGTTCTCCATCCCCAAGGCAGCACTGGCATTGGCCGGTTTTCTGCCCCGCTTCTCCAAGAACCATTATGCCTCGTTAGAGGCACAACTACGCGATTTCGGCTGCGGCATCGAGGTCACCCTGCTCTCTGCCATCCCTGCCGGATCGGGCTTGGGCACCAGCAGTCTGTTGGCCTCCACAGTATTGGGAGCACTGAGCGACTTCTGCGGACTGATGTGGGACAAGAGCGAGATAGGCCGCCGCACATTGGTGCTCGAACAGTTGCTCACCACCGGAGGCGGGTGGCAAGACCAGCTGGGCGGACTGCTACAAGGCGTCAAACTGCTACAGACCGAAAAGGGATTCGACCAGAATCCTATCGTGCGCTGGCTCCCGTCCTCGCTCTTCACACAACCCGAGTACCGGGCCTGCCACCTATTATATTATACGGGCATCACCCGCACGGCCAAGACCATCCTTGCCGAGATTGTCAGACGCATGTTCCTCAACCATCATGATGAATTGGCCCTGCTCCGCGAGATGAAAGGCCACACGATGGATATGTTTGAGGCCATACAGCGTGAGAACTTCACCGAGATGGGTACGCTGGTACGCCGCACATGGGCACAAAACCAGTTGCTCGACAGCGGCACCAATCCCCAAGAGGTACAGCACCTCACCCAACTCATCGACGACCTCTGCCTCGGCTACAAGTTGCCCGGTGCCGGAGGTGGCGGCTACCTCTATATGATTGCCAAAGACCCTGAGGCTGCCGTCCGCATCAAGCATATCCTGACGCATAACCGCCTCAACCCCAATGCCCGCTTCGTGGACATGTCGCTGAGCGACAAGGGACTGCAAGTAAGCAGAAGCTAAGACTTTTAATTCACTTCTTTAATTCACAATTCATAATTCATAATTCATAATTTAGAATGGGCTTCGCCCCACTTTTATGAAATCACCGTATTTCGTATTGTGCCAATAATTATGAATTGTGAATTATGAATTAAAGAAGTGAATTGTGAATTATGAATTAAGAATAGGTGACGGATATACACCGTATCGCATATGCCGTACGGCCGTATCGCATTTGGTGTATGGGCGTATCGCATATGCCATACGGGCGAACGGCATTTGGTGTACGGTGAGCAAATGCCCTTTTCGGCTACAGAAAGAAGCATCACGGGAGTGGCTCTCGGGTGTGAATAATCTATGTCTCAACGCCATTTCCTTTTCATTTCTTCGTTTGTTACATGGAATTTGTGTAACTTTGCACCGCAAAAACTATATAGATATCACAGATGCAAGACATTAGGAACATTGCGGTTATCGCACATGTGGACCACGGCAAGACCACGCTGGTAGACAAGATGATGCTCGCCGGCAAGCTCTTCCGTGAAGGACAGGATAACAGTGGCGAAGTGCTCGACGCCAACGACTTGGAGCGCGAGCGGGGTATCACAATACTTTCCAAAAACGTTTCCATCAATTGGAAGGGAGTAAAGATTAACATTCTCGACACACCCGGCCACTCCGACTTCGGCGGCGAAGTGGAGCGCGTGCTCAACATGGCAGACGGCTGTCTGCTGCTCGTCGATGCCTTTGAAGGACCGATGCCGCAGACACGATTTGTCTTGCAAAAGGCACTGCAGCTCGGACTGAAGCCTATCGTTGTGGTAAACAAGGTAGACAAGCCCAACTGCCGCCCGGAACAAGTCTATGAGATGGTGTTTGACCTGATGTGCGACCTCAATGCCACCGAGGACCAGTTGGACTTCCCCGTGGTCTACGGTTCGGCCAAAAACGGCTGGATGGGCGAGGATTGGAAGACCCCGACCGACAACATCGAGTACCTGCTCGACGAGATTATAGAAAAGATTCCGGCTCCGCGCCAAATAGAGGGCTCTCCCCAAATGCTCATTACCTCGCTCGACTATAGCAACTATACCGGACGTATCGCCGTGGGACGCATCCACCGCGGCAGTCTGAAAGAGGGCATGAACGTCACCATCTGCCACCGCGACGGTAGTCAGGAAAAGACCCGTATCAAGGAGCTCCATACCTTTGAGGGCATGGGGCACAAGAAGACGAGCGAGGCTGTGGAGTCTGGCGACATCTGTGCCGTGATAGGACTGGACCGTTTCGAGATTGGAGACACCATCTCCGACTTCGAGAATCCCGAACCCCTGCCCCCCATCGCCATTGACGAGCCTACCATGAGCATGCTCTTCACCATCAACGACAGCCCCTTCTTCGGACGTGAGGGCAAATACTGCACCTCGCGCCACATCGGCGACCGCCTGCAGAAAGAGTTGGAGAAGAATCTGGCGCTCCGTGTCGACATGCTCGAGGGCTATACCGACCGCTGGATTGTCAGTGGCCGCGGCGTGCTGCACCTGAGCGTGCTCATCGAGACCATGCGCCGTGAGGGGTATGAGCTTCAGGTGGGCCAGCCGCAGGTGATATACAAGGAGATAGACGGCATGAAATGCGAACCGATAGAAGAACTGACCATCAACGTGCCGCAGGATTTCTCCAGCAAGATGATCGACATGGTGACCCGCCGCAAGGGCGACCTGCTGGGCATGGACACCGAGGGCGACCGCGTGAATATCCAGTTCGAGATTCCCTCGCGAGGTATCATCGGCCTCCGCACCAATGTCCTCACGGCATCGCAGGGCGAGGCCATCATGGCGCACCGCTTCAAGGACTACCAGCCGTTCAAGGGCGAGATTGTCCGCCGTACCAACGGCTCGATGATCGCGCTGGAGACAGGCACTGCCTATGCCTATTCGATCGACAAGCTGCAGGACCGTGGCAAGTTCTTCATTGATCCGGGCGACGAGGTATATGCCGGACAGGTTGTGGGTGAGCATGTGCACGACAACGACTTGGTCATTAATGTCACCAAGGCCAAGCAGTTGACCAATGTGCGCGCAAGCGGAAGCGATGAGAAGGCGCGTGTCATCCCCAAGACCGAGATGAGCCTGGAGGAGTGTCTGGAGTATATCAAGGGCGACGAGTATGTAGAGGTTACGCCCAAGAACATGCGCATGCGCAAGATACTGCTCGACCATCTGGAGCGCAAGCGTGCCGGCAAGGAGTAACATCACTGACAGATAACGGCGGGGAGCAAGACGATAGGGTGCGTAAACCACTGTGTTTACAGATGGCACATGTCGCTTTGCTCCCCGTTTTCATATAGAGGGATGGCATAAATTCAGTTTTTCTACAAAATCAGGACTTACTTTTGCGACGAGGTGACGGTGGCTGCGTCACCCACAGTATCCAACAATCAGTGGAATCATGAAACTATTGATCGTAGAAGACGAAAGAGAACTGTCGGAGAGCATCGTCTGCTTTCTCCGGCACGAAGACTATCTGTGCGAACAAGCCTTCACCTACGACGAGGCAATGCTCCGGGTGGCGGTCTATGAGTACGACTGCGTGCTGCTCGACCTGATGCTGCCCGGCGGCACGGGCTTGGACGTACTGCGCAAGGTGAAGCGTGTGGCACCGCAAACCGGTGTCATCATTGTCTCGGCCAAGGACTCGCTCGACGACAAGGTCGAGGGACTCAGACTGGGTGCCGACGACTATCTGCCGAAACCTTTCCACCTGCCGGAACTGAGCATGCGCATCTTTGCGCTGCTGCGCCGCCGCTGCTACTCGTCGGGCAATCTGCTGCAGGTGGGTCCTGTGTCCATCGACCTGCTGGGCAAGGAGGCCAGCGTAGACGGCCAGCGGCTCGACCTGACCAAAAGCGAGTACGAACTGCTGCTCTTCCTGATCGAAAACAGGCGACGGGTGGTGTCGAAGAGCGCGCTGGCCGAGCACTTGAGCGGAGATATGGCCGACCTGATGGACGATTACAACTTTGTCTACGCCCATATCAAGAATCTGAAAGCCAAACTGGCGGCTGTGGGGATTCCCGATGCCATCAAGACCTATTACGGAACCGGATATAAGTGGATGAGAGAATGAGAAGTCTATTGTCTAAAATGCTGTCGAGGCTCTTGGTCTGCATGATTGTGGTGTTTGTGTTGGCCATCCCCCTCTTCTATATGCTGACCAAGTACTTCTACGCCGAAGACATGTTGAAGATTGTGATGTCGGTGCAGCAGGGCAACGGCATACCGCCGCTGGATCTGGAGGAAGACATCATCGAGGGGTTGGTGTTGCAACTGGTACTGATATTCATCATGGTGGGCGTGTCGATCTACATCACGCTCAGATTTGTCACCCGCCGGCTTTGGCAGCCCTTCGACGACACCCTGGCCAAGGCCGACAGCTTCAACCTCTCGCAAGACGATGTGCCGCACTTTGCCGACACCGACGTGGCCGAGTTTGACCGCCTGAACCGCCGCATGGGTGAACTCATGGCCAAGAACAAGGAGATATACCGGGCGCAAAAGGAATTTACCGAGAACGCATCGCACGAGCTACAGACCCCGATTGCCGTCATCCGCAGCAAGCTCGACCTGCTGATGCAGGAAGAACTGGGCGAACGGCAGCTGCAACTGGTCTCCGACCTCTACCGCATGTGCAAACGCATGGAGAAACTGAACCGCAACCTGCTGCTATTGGCCAAGATCGACAACGGGCAGTATATCGGTGACCGCGAGGTGGATGTGGCGGCCCTGTTGGCCGACACACTGGCCAACTACGGTGCCATGAGCGGACAGGTGGAGGTGAGGATTGACGACCGGCGTCGCCCCCAACACCGCACGGTGAAGGCCAACCCGATGCTGATGGAGTGCCTGCTCAAAAATCTCATTGTCAATGCCGTACGCCATTCGCCACCCCACACGACGGTGGAAGTGGTGCTGGAAGGCAGCAGGCTCACCGTAAGCAACCTGTCGGCCGATGGCCGGCCACTGCAAGCTGCCACCCTGTTTAGGAGGTTTGGCTCAGGCAGCGCCCAGCGCAACGGCAACGGACTGGGACTGGCCATTGTCAAAGCCATCTGTGACCTGCACCACTGGACGGTGCGCTACAAGTTTGTGGCAGGACACCACTGCTTTGTGGTAAGTTGCTGACATAGGAACAATACCACTCGTAAAACCGGGCGATACCCTCGTCTACCGACACGGCGGGTTGGAATCCGAAGTCTCTCTGCAGCCGCGTGGTATCGGCATAGGTGCAACTCACATCGCCGGGCTGCATGCCCTCCATCTGCAGGATGGCCTGACAGCCGGTCACTTGCTCGATGGTATGGATAAAGTCGGTGAGCACCACGGGCGAGGCATGCCCTATGTTGTAGACCGTATGAGGCACGTCGCCCGTATGGGGATGCGCCATGATGCGGAGCATGCCACTCACGATATCGTCGATATAGGTAAAGTCGCGCCGCATGTCGCCGTGGTTGAAGACATGGATGGGGCGACCCTCGAGAATGCTCTTCATAAAGATAAAGGGAGCCATGTCGGGTCTGCCCCACGGCCCGTAGACCGTGAAAAACCTTAATCCTGTGGCCGGGATGGCATAGAGCTTGCTGTAGGCATGCGCCATCAGTTCATCCGACTTCTTGGTAGCGGCATAGAGACTCACGGGCTGGTCGGTCTTGTCGCTCTCGGCATAGGGAATCTTGTCATCCATCCCGTAGACGCTGCTCGAACTGGCGTACAACAGGTGACGGACGGGATAATGACGGCAACACTCGAGCAGATTGAGAAATCCCACCACATTGGTGGCCACATAGCTGTACGGATTGATGATAGAATGGCGCACGCCAGCCTGCCCAGCCAGATTGATGACGATATCAAAATGCTCATCGGCAAAGAGCGTCTGCATGCCGATGCGGTCTGTGAGGTCCAGCTTCACGAAGCGGTAGGCCGGATAGGCTTCGCTCGTCACGGGCACGGCATCGCGTATGGCTTCCTGCATGATACCGGCATGCGCCAGACGTGCATACTTGAGTCGGGTATCGTAATAAGAGTTGATATTGTCTGTCCCCACCACCTCATGCCCCATGCGGAGCAGGGCAGAAACCGTGGCCGCACCGATAAATCCGGCAGCGCCTGTTACAAGAATCTTCATGTTGTAGTCAGTTTTTTCGTTGATTGTTTATATCCGATATAGAGATTGCGGCTGTAAGCCACGATTCCAAACGATTGGCCCACGATGAGCACGATGTCGTGCCTGATGAGTCCGTAGCAGACAATGGTTGTGGCGCCGGCAAGACTGAACAGCCAGAAGCCCGGCGGCAACACCGAGGCATGGAGCCGCGAAGAGCAAACCCACTGGTACACGAAGCGTAGCGTGAAGAGCAGTTGGCCGGCCATGCCAAACAGCAGCAGCCATAGCGGCACGTCGGCATTGCCCAAGAAGCGGGCCACCACACGCGGCGCATCGGTAGCCACATAGGCCATCGCCACCACAGGCGACAGTTGCAGCACCCACCGCCACACGCCGGGCAGCCGTTGCCACTCGCCTTTGGCACGCAGGTTCCAGATGTAGATATAATAGGAGATGAGTTGGCCGAAGACGATGGCGAAATCGTGGCGCAACCAACCGTAAAAGAGAAACAGCCAGGCACCCACAAGGCTTAATGCCCAAAAGAGCGAGGGCGACAGCACCCTGCGGGCACGCTCCGAGCGCACCCACTGCACCAAGATGCGGGCCGAGAAGAATCCCTGCGCCAAGAAACCCACTGCCCAGACAAATGCGGTATCACTCATACGCCCGTTGTGGTTACGTCCTCACTCGCCACGGTGTAGTTGATGTAGCGGCTCTTCATCCACCGGTAGGCAAAACAGTCTACGAAGGGTGCCCAAAGTCGGTTCCACAGATGATACTTGGACACCCCTGCCGTGCGCGGGAAATGCCTTACAGGTACCTGCATCACCCGTGCGCCCTGCAAGAGCATGAGTGCGGGAATGAAGCGGTGCATCCCACGGAAGAGGGGCAATCTGCGGGCATAGGCAGTGCGCATCAGTTTGAGCGGACAGCCTGTATCGCGCATGCCGTCGCGGGTCATCATGCGCCTGAAAGCATTGGCCAACTTCGACTGCAGCCGCTTGGCCGCCGTGTCGTGGCGGTCTACCCGTATGCCGGTGACCAGTTCGTGGTCGTCGATGTGTGCCATGAGCAACTCGAAGTCCTCGGGCGCGGTCTGCAAGTCGGCATCCATATAGCCCACCAGTTCGGATGCGGTGGCATCTATCCCGGCTTTGAGCGCGGTACTCAGTCCCCCGTTGTGTGCCAACGAGAGATAGAAGAATCCGGTATGCCTGCGACAGAGGTCGCGGATGTGCATCAGACTCTGGTCGGTAGACCCGTCGTCGACCATCAGCACACATGTGGCCTGCCGGGCCTGTGCCAGATAGAGCGAGAGGCGATCCTCGAGTGCGGCCATGTTGTCTTCCTCATTGTAAATGGGTACAATAATGGTCAGTCTGTAATGGCTTGTCTTGTTCATATTGTATGGTTGTTTTAGTGTTTGGGTTCCCACACCACCAAGGCATGGTTACCGATTATCGTATGTGGTTTGTCCATGAAACGGGCGACCTCGCTTTTGCGGGTCATCAAGAGGGTTGGAGGCAGGCTGTCGGGTACATCGGCCGAATCCAAGACCTGCACAGGGCGACCTACGTACACATCAGTGTTTTCAGCCCTCGACATGCGCCACGCGCTGATGGGTCCGATTCCCCTTGCACGCGACTGGGCGACAGCCTCGCGGCATAAGGCAGCATAGCCTATATAGGGATTGGCCGACGGCAGGGCCCATCCGGCTGTAAAGACAGCCAAGGCCATGCCGCCACAGATAGTCATGACCGACCTTGCAGGGTGATGGCGGAGATACGGCACCACGAGCACAGTCAGGCCGGTAACACTGAGCACCCCGGCAGCCACTGCGCACGCCGGATGGGCGACAAAGGGATAAGTACCCGATGCGCAGACTACACCCCAAGCGGCCAAGGCGGCAACAAACACGGTGGCAACGAGGCCGATAGCCACCCTGACCGCGCCATCCTGTGCCCGGCGCGACAGGTACAGCGCCGTGAGATACACCGCAAAGGGAATGACGGGCAGCATGTAGATGGCCAGTTTGGCACTCACCACAGACAGCACCACGAGCATGGCCGCAAGCATGGCAAGCAGCGTGCGCTCCACGGGGGTCACCGCATGGCGGTGCTTCATCATCCCGCCAATGGCCACGAGAAGCAGCGGTGTCCAAGGCAGCAACGAGTAGCCCGAGGCCAAGAGATAGTAATACCACGGAGCGGCATGGTGAAAAGAGTGGACGGCACGCCCCACCGTCTGGTGCAGGAGCAGATTGCGCAGATACTCAGGGCCTCCCTCGATATAGACGGCCGCGAACCACAGTCCGAAGACGGGCAGAATCTTGAGCCAGAAGCCCCACCCCCAGTAGCGCAGCATCATCCGCACCCGGCCGATGCTGTACAGATAAGCCGCCGAAGCCACCAAGGGCAACAGGATGCCCATCGGTCCCTTGGTAAAAACCGCCGCAAAGACGAAGAGAGCCATCCGCCGCGTACCCTGTACCCTACTGGAGACCCCTGTCTCCATGTCGTGCAGCGCGCGGAGGGCGAGGACGATAAAGAGGGTCATGAGCATGTCCATACGCACAAACACCATCGCACCGGCAAAGAGCGAGGTGGTGAGCAGCATGGCCTGTGCCGCAAGCCGATAGGGCCTTGGCATGCCCGTTCCTATCCATCCGTCCATCACGGCGGTCACCGCAAGCGCGGGAAAGAGCGAAAACAGCATGAGCCACACCATGCTATGGTGCCCCAACAGCCACTTGCCGCCCATCACCATCCACAGATAGAGGGGCGGTTTGTCGGCATAAGCCACGCCGTGGTTGGTAAATGCGAAAAACGCATGCCGTGCCAGCGCCTCGTCGGCAATGCTCAGGTAGCGCAATTCGTTGGCCGGGGTAAAATCGCGCCATAGCATCAGCGGCACCACCGCCACAATCGCCACGATATAGACCACATGGTCTGCCACCCATCTTCGCCAAAGACTGAAGTCTGTGTATCTTGTCATCCTTGATAATATCTTCTCGTCGGCAAAGGTATGTCGCGAATCTGTAGGAATTTTGAATGTTCGCCATGCCGAATGATAAAGAATGCAAATATTTTCCCATTCCCCCTGTCCAACCGATTTTTTGGATAAAATTCTCACGCTCACGAATGCGAATTTATTCGTATTCGCTTCGCTTAACCGAATTTTTGAACTAACTTTGCAACTATCATATAAATAATGTAGAGACTATGCGAATGAAACAGTATTTGATGGCCGTCGCTCTGCTGGCTGTATCGGCCGGCATGATGGCACAATCCAAGACCGGCACATGGGCGCTGTTGCCCAAAGTGGGCGTGACCATCGCCAACATCACCAATAATGACCTCAGGATAGGAGACACCGACGGCATACTCAAATCGAAGAGCCAGGCCGGGTATCAAGTGGGACTCGATGTACAATACCAGTGTACCGACAATCTGGCGCTGTCGTTGGGAGCCTTTTACGCCACGCTCGGCAACCGCTACGATGACTACGAGCTGCTCGTACAGGCTCCCGGCGAGGACAAGCAGGCACTGTACGACAACTACACCGACTTCCACACCACGCTACAGTATGTACAGGTGCCGCTGATGGCCCACCTCTACGCAGCACCGGGTTTCGCCATCAAGGCCGGCATACAGATGGGCATACTCACCCACGCCGCTACGGAGTACGACGTAAGGGGATTCAAACAGGACACGGAGACGGGTGTGCGTATCTATAACGAGACTTCGACCGCCTACAAGGACACGTCGAAAGAGGACTACAAGAAGATGGACATCTCGATACCCCTCGGCCTGTCCTACGAGTACATGAACGTGGTGGTGGATGCCCGTTACAACTGGGGACTGACCAAACTCCACAAAGTGCAGGACTCCAAAAACAGCTTCTTCACCTTCACCGTGGGCTACAAATTTGAACTTTAACCCACCGCAGGGTTTCCCAAAAAATTACACGCACCACATCCCCACTCGCTAAACATGGCATTTAGACACCGTAAAGGCCATGTTTGGCGAGCTAATTGTGGCATTTAGGGAACCCATTTACCATCACCTCCGAAAATAAGCTGGTCAGAAGACACTGTTTTCGGGAAAAATATGTAATTTTGCATCATCCTTGTCAAAACAGCCGCAACAACAGCGACTCTACAGACAAGATACATATATGAAAAGGCGTTTGCTAACGCCTTGTTCTTGACGTGCAGAAACTTCGCAAGTCTAACTACTACTTTTATAAACATCTGATATTCATATATTTTTATCTAATCATAAACTTTTGAGAAACAAAGCAGAAACAAAAGTGGCAAGAAACACG
>JBJEAU010000025.1:0-18363 GCA_051869355.1 Prevotella sp.
TCAGTTAAATATGGATGATAAAAAAATATCCAGATTGAAACGAATTCATATTATATTCGATTAGAATATTTACTACTGAATTATCTTAATTAGTTTATTCCATCTATATTTATATAGATAGATTATGATATTTTTGATATGTGTCTAAAATATTTAAAATAGCAGTTGATATGAGAATAAAAATAAATACGATATTTTCAAGAGAGTTTTGCAATTCATATCATTATGATGTGATTGAAGAAATAGAGAAGTTATTGGATAAGGAATTATCCAATAACTTCCTGTCTGATTTAATAGAGACTTTTGATATTACAATTATTTGCACATCTCCTGTTTTTTGCAATTTTGTAAAAGCAAAGCGCCCGAAATATTATGTAGACAAGACGCTGAAACCTTCCAATTCTATTACACCAGTGGTTAAACTTGTGAAATATTTCACGGCTGAATTTATAATGGATTTTGATACGTTTTATAAAGCAGAAGAAAAAGAGTGCTTTAGTGTGTTAGGATATGCGATTCTAAATTTTATAGAAACGTTGAAATATCCTGCTGCTTTGAAGAAATTCGAAAAAGAAAAATTACTTCAAACAGTAAGAGACATTTTTATAGAGAATTCCATCATCTTGGCGGAGGATGTAGTGTAGCTGTTCTTAGATTAGGGTCTGCTAAACTAATAACTTATGAAAGAAGGAGATGTCTGGAAATATGGAGAAACGATACAAGGAGAAAAGCGTTATTCAAAATCAATGTTAGATAATAATCATCTTCACATGACACCTTTGTTTGATGGTACAAAAACGGAGATTTTGATACAAGAAAAGATAATGTTGTATTAGTACTTTTTTGAACATGGCCAGTTGCCACCTGGCAATAAAAGATTTCAGTAATTAAAAATTAAGGATGTATGCGTTGCTAGCCAAAACAATATCTGTATATTAATCAAATTTAAACATGCGAATATGGAAATAATGTTAAGCACAATAATGAGCAGAGAATTTACAGAACTCCATAAAGATGTTCTTTTTATATTTAAGGAATTCCTTTCAAAAGGTTTTCTTGAATTTAAGTCCTCTGTAATAGAGGAAATGTCTGTTAGATTTGTATGTGTATCTCCTATGTTCTGTCGGTTTTACAAACTGATTCGTCCTAAATTTTATGAGGAAAAGATAATAAAGACCCCCCATTTAATGACCCCAGAAGTAAGATGGCATAAACATCTAATATTTGATTTCTTTATGGATTTTGAGACCTATTTTCATGCAAAAGATAAGCAGGAATGTTTTAGAGTATTGGGGATTTCCTTCATTAAGGTCTTGGAGACGTTGAAATATCCAAGTAAAGTGAAGAAGTTTGAAAAAGAGAAATTCCTTCAGTTTGTGAAGGATGTTTTAGTTGCGAACTCCATCATCTCGGCGGAGGATGTTGAGTAGGAAAATGTAGGGGAACTAACGCCCCGCAATTAAATGTCATTTGCCATGGAAACGTTTTTGCGAACCGTGCGGACATACCAAGGTATGTCCCTACGGTTAGGACGGTAATCCTGTAAAACTCAGTGACTTGTAGGGACGTACCTTGGTGCGTCCGAACGTCTCATAGAAACATTTTCTCAAATGGGAAAATGGGAAAGGTAATATTTTCTTGTTTTTTCTTTGCCCTTTCTCGCTATGTCAAAAAAAATAGTTACATTTGCAGTTATATATTGAAGTTGTGCAAGTTGCTTGACAATGAGTAGACAATGGTTGGGCCAGCAAACAGCTCGTTGACTCGTCAACTTGCCGGCTCGCTAACTAATATTCGTTATAAAGGAATGAAAGAATTTGTAATCTCCGAAGTCAAGGCCGAGACCGCCGTGCTGGTGGGTCTGATAACCAAGGAACAGGACGAGGAAAAGACCAAGGAATATCTGGACGAATTGGAGTTTCTGGCCGATACGGCAGGGGCGGTGACCGTGAAGCGGTTCACGCAGCGCGTGGCCGGCCCCAGTTCGGTTACCTATGTGGGAAAAGGTAAGTTAGAGGAAATCAGGCAGTTTATACTGGGCGAGGAGGACAACGACCGCGAGGTAGGCATGGTCATCTTCGATGATGAACTGTCGGCCAAGCAGATACGCAATATTGAGAACGAACTGAAGGTGAAAATCCTGGACCGAACCAGTCTGATACTCGACATCTTCGCCATGCGGGCGCAGACCGCCAATGCCAAGACGCAGGTGGAACTGGCGCAGTACCGCTACATGCTGCCCCGTCTGCAGCGTCTCTGGACCCACTTGGAACGTCAGGGCGGTGGATCCGGCTCGGGTGGTGGCAAGGGTAGCGTGGGATTGCGTGGCCCGGGTGAGACACAGTTGGAGATGGACCGCCGTATCATCCTCCAGCGCATCACCCTGCTGAAACAGCGGTTGGCGGAGATAGACAGACAGAAGGTGACGCAGCGCAAAAACCGTGGCAGGATGGTGCGCGTGGCACTTGTAGGCTACACTAACGTGGGCAAGTCGACCATCATGAACATGCTGGCCAAAAGCGAGGTGTTCGCAGAGAACAAGCTTTTCGCCACGCTCGACACCACAGTGCGCAAGGTGGTGGTGGAGAATCTGCCCTTCCTGCTCGCCGATACGGTAGGGTTTATCCGCAAGTTGCCCACAGACCTGGTGGATTCGTTCAAATCGACCCTCGATGAGGTGCGCGAGGCCGACTTGCTGGTGCATGTGGTGGACATATCACACCCAGGATTTGAGGAACAGATTGAGGTGGTTAACCGTACGCTCAGTGAACTGGGCTGTGCGGAGAAGCCGATGGTGATGGTGTTTAATAAGATAGATGCCTACACGTGGACAGAGAAGGAACCTGACGACCTGACGCCGATGACGCGCGAGAACGTGACACTCGCAGAACTCAAGAAGACATGGATGGCGCGCATGTCGGGGCAGTGTATCTTTATCTCGGCACGTGAGCATGAGAATATCGACGAGTTCCGCGACACGCTTTATCGCAGGGTGAGCGAGCTGCATGTGCAGAAATATCCTTATAATGATTTCCTTTATCCCATTACAGAATCATGACAAGCAGATACAGGGCTCTCACCGAGAGGGAAATAGATGTGCTGGAGGCCAACGGATGCCGTGCTGAAGACTGGGCAACGGTAACGGTGGCCGAAGGGTTTGATGCCCGCCGCGTGTTGCGCACCGACTTCTACGGCACTGTGGAGATAGGGGCCATGACCGAGACCGTGGAGGTGAGCAAGGGATTTGTGAAACACTCGGGTATCGTGAATGCCACCCTTCGCAATGTGCGTCTGGGAGACAACTGTCTGGTGGAGAATGTAGGCAACTATATCAACAATTATACCATCGGCGACGGCTGCCAAATCTCCAATGTGTGTACCATGGAGACGACAGAGGGTGCCACCTACGGAGAGGGCAATGTCATCGCTGTGCTCAATGAGGTGGGCGAGGGCAATGTGATGCTCTATGGAGGACTGGGAAGCCAGATGGCCGCCCTCATGGTGAAATATGCGTCGGACAAGCCATTCCGCGATGCCATCCGGCGTATGGTGAACGAAGAGGTTCGCCGTACACGCTGCGATCGGGGTACCATCGGCAACCGGGTGAAGATTGTCAATACCCGGGAAGTGACCAATACCGTGGTGGCAGACGATTGCGAGATAGACGGGGCAGCCCGGTTGAGCGACTGCACGCTGCTGGGTAGCCGTCTGTCGGGTGTATATATAGGCACAGGAGTCATCTGCGAGAATACCATCATATCCGACGGTTCGTCGGTCATCAACTCTGTGAAGCTGCAAGACTGTTTCGTGGGCGAGGCATGTCAGATTGCTAACGGTTTCACGGCCTCGCAGAGCGTGTTTTTTGCCAATTGCTACATGAGCAATGGTGAGGCATGTGCTGCTTTTTGCGGACCGTTCTCGGCTTCGCATCATAAGAGTTCGCTACTCATCGGCGGCCAGTTTTCCTTCTATAACGCCGGTTCGGCCACCAACTTCTCCAACCATGCCTACAAGATGGGTCCCATGCACTATGGCATACTGGAGCGGGGTACCAAGACGGCCAGTGGCGCTTATGTGCTGATGCCGGCACACATCGGAACCTTCTCGGTATGTTTCGGCAAACTCATGTATCATCCCGATACACGATGCCTGCCGTTCTCTTACCTCATCGCCTACGGCGACATCATGTATCTTTCGCCGGGTCGAAACATTACCACCGTAGGACTCTATCGCGACATCCGCAAGTGGCCCAAGCGCGACATGCGGCCGGCAGAGGCACAGCGCAGCATCGTCAACTTCGACTGGCTCTCGCCCTTTTCCGTCGGCGAAATCATACAGGGGAAAAAGATACTGGAGCGGTTGCGCGAGGCATCGGGCGACAAGGTGTCTACTTACAACTATCATGAGTATGTCATCAATGCCTCTTCCTTGCGGAAGGGCATCAAATACTATGACATCGCGCTGCGCATCTATATGGGTGCCGTGCTCAAGAGGGTGCGTAAACGCTATGGAGCCATTGATATCCCGCCCAGTAAGGTGGGAGAGGGCGAGTGGTCAGACTTGTCCGGAATGTTGTTGCCCGTATCTGAGGAACAGAGGGTGGTGGCGCAGATCAAGGACGGCACCATCGATAGCGTGCAGGATGTGACGGCCGAGTTTGAGCGTATCCATAGCCAATACCGGGATTACCAATGGGCGTGGACTTACCGCATGATTTGCGACTATTATCACATCTCGGACATCGGGGAGCAAGAGGCTACACGCATCCATGCCGACTATGTGGAGGCAAGGAGGGCTTGGATTGCTGAGATTCGTAAGGATGCTGTCAAGGAATACGAGATGGGAGACGTGGAACGTGATGTGCTCGACAATTTCCTTAGCCAACTCGACCGTGAAAAGGAGTTTGAGGAAGAATGAGGATAATTCATAATTCACAATTCGTAATTCATAATTCACAATTCGTAATTCATATAATTCACAATTCGTAATTCATAATTGGTTTCGGCGAACTTCGTTTCACAATTGTCCAACGACAATATAATATATAATAAAGGTATAAAGATGGAAAGACGTAACGCTTTACAAATGGAAGAGAAGAATAGGGAGGACGGGAGGAAAGCCTGTGGCTTTCGTGCCTGTGGTCTCCTGACGTTTTTGGTTGTTGCCCTCCTCTTCTTGTTGCCGGCTGGGATGCTGGCCAAGGAGTATCATTACAGGGTGGTGAAAGGCGATCCCATGCAGAGCCGCATCTATCAGCTCGATAACGGACTGACGGTGTATCTGAGTGTGAACAAGGAGAAACCACGTATACAGACTTACATCGCTGTGAAGACCGGTTCGCGCAATGATCCAGCTGAGACAACGGGACTGGCCCACTATCTGGAACACCTGATGTTTAAGGGTACGCAGCAGTTTGGTACCACTGATTATGCCAAGGAGCGTCCTTTGCTCGACGATATCGAGCGTCGTTACGAGGTGTACCGCAGACTTACCGATCCCGACCAGCGCAGACAGGCATACCATGAGATAGACTCGGTGTCGCAGTTGGCTGCCCGCTATAATATCCCAAATGAGTATGACAAGCTGATGGCCGCTATCGGTGCCGAGGGCACCAATGCCTATACCAGCAACGATGTGACCTGCTATGTGGAAGACATTCCGGCCAACGAGATGGAGAACTGGGCGCGGGTACAGAGCGACCGTTTCCAGCACATGGTCATCCGCGGTTTCCACACAGAACTTGAATCGGTGTATGAGGAGTATAACATTGGTCTCGGATCAGACAACAGCAAGTTGTGGGATGCCGTCAATGCCCTGGTTTTCCCAGGCCACCCCTACGGTACGCAGACTGTTATCGGCACGCAGGAGCATCTGAAAAATCCCTCGATAACGAATATCAAAAAATATTTTAACCGTTACTATGTGCCCAATAATGTCGCCATCTGCATGGCAGGCGACTTGGATCCAGAGAAGACCATCGAACTGATAGACAAGTATTTCGGGACGTGGCGTCCTAATCCGGCCCTGTCGAGACCGGAGTATGCTCCCGTGCGCGAGTTGACGGCTCCGATAGACTCGACCGTTGTTGGCCCGGAGTCGGAGAAGGTGGCGCTGGCGTGGAAGATGCCCGCTGCCAACTCGCTGGCCGCCGATACATTGGCAGTCATCTCGGAGATTCTCTCCAATGGCAAGGCAGGACTCATCGATCTGAATCTCTCGCAGCCTATGAAGGTGCTGGGTGCCGGCGCGTTCTATGAGGGAATGCACGACTATGGAATGTTCCTGCTGTTGGGATTGCCCAAAGAAGGGCAGGCGTTGGAAGACGTGCGCACCCTGTTGCTGCAAGAGGTGGACAAACTGAAGCGCGGTGATTTTGCCGATGACCTGCTTCCCTCTGTCATCAATAACACCAAGGTGGAGCTTTATCGCTCTTTGGAGAAAAATGACGAGCGTGCCGACTTGTTTGTCAATGCTTTCATCAATGACCAACGGTGGGAAGACGTAGTGGGAAGCCTCGACCGCAAGGCCAATATGACCAAGGAAGAGATTGTGGCTTTTGCCAACCGCTATTTCAAGGACAACTTTGCCTGTGTGTACAAGCGTCAGGGAGAGGATAAGACGCAGAAAAAGATAGACAAACCTGCCATCACGCCCATTCCCAGCAACCGTCAGTATGCCAGTCGGTTCTTGGAAGAAGTGCAAGGGACGCATGTCGCCCCCATTCAGCCGCAGTTTGTCGATTTTAAGCGCGACCTCACCTTCTCAAAGACCAAGAAGGGGCTCCCTGTCATCTACAAAGAAAATACCGAGAATGGACTTTTCGATCTCTGCCTGTGGTGGGGATTCGGCACGGCTGCCGATAAGCGTTATGATATCGCAGCCGATTATCTCGACCTGCTTGGCACCGACAAGAAGTCGGCAGAGCAGATCAAGCAAGCGTTTTATCAGTTGGGTTGCTCGTTTTCCCTTTCGGTGAACAATTATAGCATCGCCCTCAAGTTGAGTGGTCTGGATGAGCACATGCCACAGGCTTTGGCGCTCGCCGAAGACCTGCTGGCCAACGCCAAAGTGGACCATGATGCCTATGGGAAGTTTGTGAGCCAGGTGCTGAAGAACCGGATGAACAACAAGAAGAACCAGCGTGCCAATTTCACGGCGCTCCGTACGCTTGGCAGGTATGGTTCTTACAATGACCAGTTGAACATCATGAGTGAGCAGGAGTTGAAAGATGCTGATCCGCGGCAGCTGTTGGCACTGCTCAAGAATCTGAGTGGCTACGAGCATGAGGTGCTTTATTATGGTTCTACGCCTCTCCAGCAGTTGGTTAAACTCATGGACAAGAACCATCGCACTCCTAAACACTTGGCCAAGCCCCTTGTCAATAAAGAATACATGGAGCAGCCCACACCCCAAAATGAAGTTTGGATAGCTCCTTACGATGCCAAGAACATCTACATGCAGATGTATCACAGTGCAGGCAAAACTTGGAATCCGGCCGAGGCTCCCGTGGCCGCCCTGTTCAATGAGTATTTCGGTGGCGGCATGAACACGGTCGTGTTCCAGGAGTTGCGCGAGGCCCGCGGACTGGCTTACAGTGCGTCGGCATACTACAACAATCTCACACGCAAGGGGCATCCCGAATTTGGGCAGACCAATATCATCTCCCAGAATGACAAAATGATGGATTGCGTGAGTGTCTTCAATCAGATACTCGATACCATTCCCCAAAGCCAAAGCGCTTTTGAATTGGCCAAACAGTCGCTTACCAAACAGTTGGCAAGCGCACGCACTACCAAGTTCAACCTCATCAGCAAGTATCTCAACAGCCGTGCGCTGGGTATCGATTATGATCTGGACGAGAAAATCTACCAAGCCCTGCCCAGCATCACATTGCAGGATATCGTGGACTACGAGCAGCGCACGATGGCACGCAAGCCTTATCGCTATCTCATACTGGGAGATGAGAAAAACCTCGACATGGAAGCGTTGGAGAAGATTGGCCCCATCCGTAGGCTGACCACGGAAGAGATTTTCGGATACTGATCAAATAACTATAAACGATTTACAAAACATTCATAGATTATGGCTAACGTAACATTCAAGTATGCCCCAATGTTCCAATTGGGCAAAGACACCACCGAGTACCGCCTGCTCACGACCGAAGGCGTGTCTACGGGAGAGTTTGAAGGAAAGACCATCCTGAAAGTGACCAAGGAAGCCCTGACCCGGCTGGCCCAAGAGGCGTTCCACGATGTGGAGTTCAAGTTGCGCAGGGAGCACAACGAGCAAGTGGCCAAGATACTTGCCGACCCCGAGGCTTCTGAGAACGACAAGTATGTGGCACTGCAGTTCCTGCGCAATGCCGAGACAGCTGTCAAGGGTATTCTCCCCTTCTGTCAAGATACGGGTACCGCCATCATCCACGGCGAAAAAGGCCAGCGTGTGTGGACCGATTTCGAGGATGAAGAGGCTCTGTCGCTCGGTGTCTATAATACATTCACCCAGGACAATCTCCGTTACTCGCAGAATGCTCCCCTCAACATGTACGATGAGGTGAATACGCGCTGCAATCTGCCTGCCCAGATTGACATAGAGGCTGTGGAGGGCGACGAATATCGCTTCGTGATGGTTGCCAAAGGTGGTGGCTCTGCCAACAAGACCTACTTCTATCCTATGACCAAGGCCACTATCCAGAACGAGGGCACTCTCTTGCCTTTCCTTGTAGAGAAGATGAAGAGCCTCGGCACGGCTGCCTGCCCTCCGTACCATATCGCTTTTGTCATCGGTGGTACCTCGGCCGAGAAAAATCTGCTCACCGTCAAGCTCGCCAGCATCAAGTATTACGACAACCTGCCCACCACAGGCGACGAGACAGGCCGTGCATTCCGCGACATCGACTTGGAGCAGAAACTGTTGGAAGAGGCTCACAAGATTGGACTGGGTGCCCAGTTTGGCGGCAAGTACCTCGCCCACGACATCCGTGTGGTACGCCTGCCCCGTCATGGTGCCAGCTGTCCCATCGGTATGGGCGTGAGCTGCTCAGCTGACCGCAACATCAAGGCAAAGATCAACAAGGACGGTATCTGGTTGGAGAAGATGGATGAGAATCCGACCGAACTGATACCCGAAGAGTTCCGTCGCCCGGGTGAGGGTGCCAAGGGCATCGAAATCGATCTCGACAAGGGTATCGATGCCGTACGTGCAGAACTCACCAAGTACCCTGTGAGCACCCGTGTCAACCTCAAGGGTACCATCATCGTGGCACGCGATATCGCCCATGCCAAGCTCAAGGCCCGTCTGGATGCCGGAGAGGAGATGCCGCAGTACTTCAAAGACCACCCCATTTTGTATGCCGGTCCGGCCAAGACCCCGGATGGTTATCCTTGTGGTTCGATGGGTCCCACCACGGCCAACCGTATGGACCCCTACGTAGACGAGTTCCAGGCCAATGGTGCCAGTCTCGTGATGATAGCCAAGGGCAACCGCAGTCAGGTAGTGACCGATGCCTGCCAGAAGCATGGTGGCTTCTATCTCGGCACCATCGGCGGTGTGGCTGCCGTACTGTCGCAGAGTTCTATCAAGAGCATTGAGTGCGTGGAGTATCCCGAATTGGGTATGGAGGCTATCTGGAAGATTACGGTAGAAGACTTCCCCGCCTTTATCCTCGTCGATGACAAGGGTAACGACTTCTTCCAGCAGCTCAAGCCTTGGACACCCTGTGGCTGCAAATAATGGATGACAAGATAGCGGTCGCGTAAGCGGCGTTGCTACAACACTTGATGACATGCCGTCTCTGATACTTTCAGGGGCGGCATGTTGCGTATTGGGAGCATGGATGCCACCTCCAGAATCGTAAAGGTGGCGTTTACGAGGGCTAAATGCCATGATTAGCTCGCTAAAGGTGGCATTTGTTTTTAAAGAATTAACTAAATAATCCATGGCGAGTGACGGTTTTTCCCTATCTTTGCAAAA
Source organism: Prevotella sp. (assembly GCA_051869355.1). Lineage (GTDB taxonomy): Bacteria > Bacteroidota > Bacteroidia > Bacteroidales > Bacteroidaceae > Prevotella. The sequence continues at coordinate 9,973 of JBJEAU010000025.1, forward strand.
GATAGACCACCCCTCGGCAACCAGAGCAAGCGTTATGGTTGTAGGGTGGCACTATGATGACATCAAACAGAACCTAATATCTTCATGTGTATGAACCTGAAATCATTGTTGGTCCCTGCTGTTGTAGTTTTGGCAGCGATTCCTGTGACTCCGCTCTGCGCGCAGACTGTACTCTTCAAGAGCGACACTGCCCGCCATGTCATTTACCGCATCCCAGCCCTTGTCGCGTACGGCAACACGCTTCTCTACTTTGGCGATGACCGTTCCGGAGTGACGGATGCCACCGCTTGGGGTGATGTGGGCTCAGAAGGCAATATCAGTATTGTGGCCCGGCGCAGCGATGACTGTGGCGACACATGGCATTCCGAGGTGCAGACAGTGGTGAGAGGCAGGGGCAGTCATGGTTTCGACCGTGCGCATGGCGATGCCGCCGTGGTGTGCGACCGCAAGTCGGGCAAGTTGTTGCTCCTATGCGCTTCAGGAGAAATCAGCTACGGACGCTCTGATGTGAGGGTGGCTCGCACGCCTCGCAACGGGGGTGGCTACGATTACCGCCTCGACCTGTCTAAGGCACAGCATGCCGGCCGTTATTACAGCACTGATGGGGGGCGGACATGGACGGGAGAAGATATATCCGAACAGATCTATGCCCTCTACGATGAGGCCACGGCCGACACCTATGCCGAGGGCAAGGGAAACGTGGCCGTGGAGCGCCTGTTTTTTGCCAGTGGCCGTATCTGTCAGAGCCGTCAGATCAAGCGGGGCAGTCATTACCGCATCTACTCGGTGCTCACTACCAACCAGGGCAGTCTGGTGGTCTACTCCGATGATCTCGGACAGCGTTGGAAGCCCCTTGGGGGAGCCGCGGCGCGCCCTGCCCCCCAAGGAGATGAGGCCAAGATTGAGGAATTGCCCGACGGACGGGTGCTGCTCAGTTGCCGTATGATGGGCGGCCGTTATTTCAATATTTTTACCTATACTTCCAAGGATTGTACCGAGGGAACATGGGCTACGCCGGTGGCCTCTACTTCGGCAGAGGGTGGAACGGCTTCGCAACGCAACGCCACCAATGGCGAGATCATGATTGTGCCGGCCAAGTCGGCAGACGGCAAGAAAGTCTTTGTAGCCTTGCAGTCGGTGCCGTATGGCAACAACTGGAGCAGTACAATCAACGTAGACCGACGCTCGCATGTCTCCATCTACTGGAAAGTGTTGGCTTCGGCAGCCGATTATGCCACGCCCGAACAATTCCTGACAGGGTGGACACGCTACGAGGTGACCACGGCACGCTCGGCATACTCCACGATGGCCATCGATGGCCGTGGCCGTCTGGCCTTTGCCTACGAAGACAATGGTGCCAGCAAGGTAATCGGCAGCCAACCGGCCGATGTGTACGATCTTACATTCATTTCCCTTCCGCTGGAAAAGATTACGGGCGGCCAATACTCCTATCGTAAGAAGTAAGGGAGTTCCCTCTGTCTCCTTTCTGTAATCGTCTCCTCACAAGAAGACAGGAGAGTTTCCTATGTTGCCCTCACCCTATCCCTCGTCCACGTGGAAGAGGGATAGGGTGAGGGCAACTGAGATAAAAGCAGATATGTACATTTTTCTTGATATACCTTAAAAATAAAACAGATATTTGCCTCCATGCGCTTTTTTTATTAACTTTGCCCTAATAAACACATTAACAAATTTGCTGTTATGAGAAGAATCGTCATTGCCCTGATGGCTTGCCTTGCATGGATTCCTACTATGCTCCAAGCCGATAATTACACAGCGCTGTGGAAACAGTGGGAAACGGCAGTGAACAAGGACCTGCCGCAAAGTCAGATAGACATACTCAATCAGATTATCTCCAAGTCTACCGCCGAAAAAGCGTACGGACATCTGGTCAAGGCACAGTTGTGTCGCATGACAGCCGTGCTGACGGTGTCGCCAGACTCGCTGGCGGTAGAGGCTGAAAAACTGAACGAGTTGGCCGATGCTACGCGCGACCAGGCGCTCAAAGCCGTGTACTATACCGCGTTGGGGCGTTGCTACAGTGCATTGGCAGTGCAGGACACCATCTATAAGTCTAAGAGCAAGCAGTATTACGACCTGGCGATGAAGCATCCCGATGCTTTGGCCAAGCAGACGGGGCGTGGCATGGAGCCTTTGGTCATCAAGGGTATCGACAGTCGTATCTTCCGCGACGACTTGTTGCATGTCATCGGTATGGAGTGCGGTGCCTATAGCCAGTTGCACCAGTATTACCGCGCACACGGCAACCGTCGGGCTGCCTGTATCGCGGCAGCTATCGACTGGGATAGGCAATTGGATCTGCAGCAGCCGATACGGTCGAAGAAGTCGAAGCAGTTGCAGCGCATCGATTCGCTCATCAATGAGTATCAGGACTTGCAGGAGGCAGGCGAATTGGCCATCCTCCACGCCCGTTGTCTTGAGGTAGCTACCGATACCAAGGAGGGCGACCTCTATCATTATATCAACTATGCACTCAGCAAGTGGGGCACATGGCCCCGGATGAACCGTCTGCGCAACATGCAGAGCGAGATAACCAATCCCACCTTTAATATCAGTCTCGGCAGCTGCATGCTTCGTCCCGGTGAGGCACGCACGGTGCGCATCAATTCGATACGCAACATCGACGAGATTACGCTCAATGTCTATCGTCTCACGCAGCCTTGTAACCAGAACTTTTATGAGATTAAGGGTGGTATCACCACGCTTAGACGCACAATGGAACGCACACCTGTGCAGACGCTCACGCTCAAATACTACGGTCAGCCCACCTACAAGATTTCTTCTGATACAACCGTCATCACCGGACTGCCCATCGGCAGCTATGTGGTGGAGGCTGTGACCAGCAATCGTACGGTTCCTGCCCAGTACGAGTTGCTTCACGTTACAGGCTTGGCGCTTGTCTGGCAGTCGTTGCCCGACAAGAATGCGCGCGTGGTGGTGGTCGATGCCACGACGGGTGCACCTGTTGCTGGTGCCAAGGTCGATTTGCTGGACCATAGCCGCAAGACGCTACTGACCCTTACCACCGATGCCAAGGGAGAAGCCTCTTGCCAGAAGTCAAAGGATTGTGCCCACCTACGGGCCTATACGGATGCCGACCGTTATGCACCCTATCTGCAGCATTTGGGTTGGTTCTCGTATGGCGAAACCAGTTCTAAAGCTATGGATATCACGAATCTGTTTACAGACCGGGCCATCTACCGTCCGGGTCAGACCGTCCACGTATCGCTGATAGCCCACAAACGCTACGACAAGATTCGTACCGTGGCCTTGGAGGGTAAGACGGTCAAGGTACAGTTGCGTGATCCCAACTATAAGGTTGTAGCTGAGAAGCAGGTGACTACCGACAGTTTTGGCACGGCGGCAGTAGACTTCGCGCTGCCTGCTACCGAACTGATGGGTCACTACTCTGTAAGGGTGGACAACCGCACGGTTACCTCTTTCCGTGTGGAAGCCTATAAGCGTCCTACATTCCTTATCGAGTTTGATGAGGTGAAAGAGAAGTATGAGAATGGCGATACGGTCACGCTGAGTGGCCGTGTCAAGAGCTATGCCGGGGTTCCCGTGCAGGGAGCCAAGGTTGGCTATACGGTGATGCGCAATCTGGCTACATGGTGGTGGTATCGGTCGTTTGGCGACCGTGCCGAGAATGTGGCCAAGGGCGATGTGACAACCGATGCCAACGGAGTTTTCCGTGTCAAGGTTCCTGTCGTGTTGCCCGACAATATCAGGGACAACCAGAAGCGGTTTTACAATTTTGAGACCACCGTCACGGTGACGGATATCAGCGGCGAGAGCCACAGTGCCAGCAGCGTGTTGCCGCTCGGTACGCATCCCACAGCCCTCAGTTGTGATCTGCCCGACAAGATACAGGCTGACAGCCTGCAGGCTATCCGGTTCACGTACACCAATAGCGCCGGCAAGGAGATTCCCGGACAGGTAAGTTATCTGGTGGATGGTGTCGCCTACCAAGCCGAGGCCAACCATGCGATTGATTTCCGTGCCATCGCAGCCACGCTCAAGAGTGGTGAACATACCATGCAGGCTATCTGTGGCAGTGATACGCTCAAACAGAAGTTTGTGGTGTTCTCGCTGGCTGACGAACGCTGTGTAACCCGCACACACGATTGGTTCTTTGTCTCCGACAGGCAGTTCTCTGCCGACGGCAAGCCCGTCAGCGTGCAGCTCGGTGCGTCAGACGAGCGCCTGCATGTGCTCTATACCATCCTTGCCGGCAAGCAAGTCGTGGAGCAAGGGTCGCTGGACCTCGAAGGAAAACTGCACAACCGCCAGTTTGTCTACAAACCCGAGTATGGCGATGGCTTGAGCTTGAGCTATGCGTGGGTGAAAGAGGGCCGGTTGTACAGACACGATGTGACCATCGCCCGTCCGGTGCCCGACAAGCGGCTGCTGACCACTTGGACAACATTCCGCGACCGGCTCACTCCGGGACAGAAAGAAGAGTGGACGCTGCGCATCAGTCGCCCTGACGGAACACCGGCTGCTGCCCAACTGATGGCTACCCTCTACGACAAGTCGCTGGACGCACTGTGTGCCCATCAGTGGAGATTTGTCACGTCTTATCGTCCCATCGTCAATTCGCTCTGTTGGCTTGGAGACCATTATCAGGTGCTCGGACTGTATGGCTACATGACTATCAATCGTCTGGCCGAGAACGATCTTGACTTCTCCCACTTTGATGATCGTTGTTTCCCGATGTTTGGGCGTACAGAACGGATGATGCTCACGGCAGCGCCTGCGATGGCTACTGCCAAGATGAGCCTGAAAGAATCGAAGGTGGCCTCGCTCAACTCCGGGTCGTTTGTAGGTTCGCGCTTCGCTGTCGAAACAGCCTTTGACATGGCCGCAGTGGCTACGGGTGGCAACGAGGCGGAAGCAACAGAGACCGTGTCTGTGCGTGAGAATCTGAACGAGACAGCCTTCTTCTATCCCAATCTGTCGACCAATGCCAACGGCGAGGTGACGATGCGCTTCGTCTTGCCAGAGAGTGTGACCACATGGAGGTTTATGGGTCTGGCGCACGACAAGGATATGAATGTAGGATTTGCCTACGGCGAGGCCGTGGCACAAAAGACGGTGATGGTACAGCCCAATATGCCGCGATTCTTGCGACAGGGCGACAAGGGTACCATTGTTGCCAAACTCTCCAATACTTCTGCTAAGACCGTGAGGGGTACGGCCACCATCGAACTGACCGATGCCGACACCCAGAAGATGGTCTACTGTCAGCACAAGGAATTTTCTATTGACGCCAACGGCACCGCGGCGGTATCATTCGACTACACGCCGGCCGCTGCAGACCAGTTGCTCATCTGCAAGGTCATGGCCAAGGGACGTGATTTCAGCGACGGGGAGCAGCATTATCTGCCGATATTGCCCGACAAGGAACAAGTAACCAATACGGTGCCCTTTACCCAGCACGGGGCAGGTACCTACACGGTAGACCTGGACAAGTTCTTCCCTGCCAAGGGCAAGCAGAAGAAACTTACGGTGGAGTACACCGACAATCCGGCTTGGCTCATGGTTCAGGCGCTGCCATCCATCGCCCAGCCCCATACCGACAATGCCGTGAGTCTGGCGGCTGCCTATTATGCCAACAGCATCGCTGCTTCGCTGCTCAGTCAGTCGCCAGTCATCAAACAGACTTTGCAGCGCTGGCAGCAAGAGCAAGGCAAGGAATCGTCTTTGGCCAGCAGTCTGGAGAAGAATCAGGAACTGAAGACCATCGTCATGGAAGAGACCCCTTGGGTGATGGATGCCCAGCGTGAGAGCGACCGCAAGCGTCAGCTTGTCAACTATTTCGATGCTAATCAGTTGCAGGCGGCGCAGCAGTCGACGCTCGACAAACTCGCCAAACTGCAACGGGCCGACGGTTCGTTCAGTTGGTGTCCCGGCATGGAGGGCAATATCTACATGACCGTGTCGGTGGCTGAGACGTTGGCCAGACTCCATCGTCTTACAGGCCATACAGCTGATACCGGCAGCATGCTCGACAAAGCCATCGGCTATGCCGACAAGTGGGTAGCCAACTATGTGGCCGAACTGAAGAAAGAAGAGAAGAAAGGCAACAAGCAGCTTGTGCCCAGCGAGACGGCTTGTCACTATCTGTATGCCCGCGCGTTGGCCGGAAAGAAAGCTTCGGCTGATGTGGCGTATCTCATCACGCTCATGGAGAAGCAACCCCGTAAGTACAGTATGTATGGCAAGGCCAATACAGCTGTCATCCTGGTGTTGCATGGCCGCACAGCCAAGGCTGCAGAGTACCTGCAGAGCGTGAAAGAGTACACCGTGTACCGTGAGGAGATGGGACGCTATTTCGATACGCCCAAGGCAGCTTACAGTTGGATGGACTATCGTATCCCCACACAGACTGCTGCTATTGAGGCGATGCAGATGCTTACCCCGCAAGACAGCCAGACCATCGAGGAGATGCAGCGCTGGTTGCTTCAGGAGAAGCGCACTCAGAGTTGGGATACTCCCATCAACAGTGTCGATGCTGTCTATGCATTCTTCAATGGCAGGATGGACAAATTGTCTGCCGTCTCTACCTCGCCCATACAACTGAGAGTGGACGGACGTAAGATAGACACCTCGCGTCCCACCGCGGCATTGGGCTATGTGAAGGGACAGGTAAGTGGCGACAAGATGCGCACGTTCACCGCCGAAAAGACATCGGAGGGTACCGGTTGGGGTGCCGTTTACGCACAGAGTATATTGCCGACAGCAGAGGTTAACCATGCCACAGCCGGCCTCTCGGTGAAGCGCGAGGTCATCGGCAACGGCAAGACGCTTAAGATAGGTGATCGTGTGAAGGTACGTATCACCATCCATGCCGACCGTGACTATGATTTCGTGCAGGTGGTGGACAAGCGTGCCGCCTGTCTGGAGCCAGTTATCCCTCTGAGCGGCTATCGGCAGGGCTATTATTGCATGCTGCGTGACCATTCTACCAACTATTATTTTGATAAGGTGGCCAAGGGCAAGCACGTGATAGAGACCGAATACTACGTAGACCGTGCTGGCGAATACCAGGCTGGTACCTGTATAGCGCAGTGTGCTTACAGTCCGGAGTATATGGGACGGGATGCCGGCATGAAACTGACAACTGAGAAAGAATAACCAATAACGATATGAACAAAAGACTGACCATAGGCATCGCCACGTTGCTGATGGCGGGAGCTTTGCCGCTCCACGCTCAGCACATGGAGGCCAAGCATGCGGTGATAGACTGCGGACAAATCTTGTTTCGGCAGCCTGTCAGCATTGATTTTGAGATTAAGAATAAGGGAGACAAACCACTGACGGTGAGCGAGGTGCGCACCAGTTGTGGTTGCACGGCGGTGGACTATCCACAGGTGCCCGTCTCCAAGGGAGATACGTTTAAGGTGACTGCCACCTACGATGCCCGGCAGATGGGACACTTCGAAAAGCAGATTGGCATCTATACCGAAAACAGCCGCAAGCCACTCGTGCTCACGCTGAGAGGTGTGGTGGTGGAGAAGGTGGTAGATTTTGCGGGCGATTATCCCTGCAGCCTCGGCGGTCTTCGTACCGACCGTGACAATCTGGAGTTTGATGATGTGAATAGAGGTGACCGTCCCTCGCAAAAGATACATGTCTTCAATGCTACCTCACAGCCAGTGGAACCGCAGGTGATGCACCTGCCCGACTATCTGCAGGCTCAGGTGTCACCTTCCAAGATCGCTGTAGGGCGCTCAGGTGTCATCACTATCTCGCTCGATTCCCGTAAGTTGCGCGATTTTGGTCTTTCCCAAACTTCTGTGTATCTGGGTCTGTATCCGGGCGACAAAGTTTCGGCAGAAAAGGAGATTCCGGTCTCGGCGGTGCTGCTTCCCGATTTCCGGAATATGACCGAGGAGGCCAAGGCTGCAGCGCCCCGTATGCAGCTCTCTGCCACCACGCTGGAGATGGGATTGTTTGACGGAAAGAAAAAGAAGAAGGCTGAGATAACCATTACCAATACCGGGCGTACCACGCTCGAAATAAGCAGCATACAGATGTTTACAGAAGGGCTGCAATTGTCTTTGAGCAGTAAGACGCTGGCTCCAGGAGCCTCCTCAAAACTGAAAGTGACTGCGATAGCAAGCGAACTGAAAAAGGTGCGCACCCAGCCGAGGATACTGATGATTACCAACGACCCTCAAAACGCAAAGGTAAGCATAGCCGTGAATATCAAATAAAGGCGCATTTTAAAGGTAAAAAGGTAAAAAAGTAAAGAGGTAAAACAGTCAGGATTCCAGTCGTGTGTAGGGACGCACGTTCGTGCGTCCGCCGCTTTTTGTTTGACCAGCATGTGTATCATCTAACGGGTGTAAGTCCCTAACGAGC
>JBJEAU010000026.1:0-18046 GCA_051869355.1 Prevotella sp.
GTAATTTAGTAAAACAACAAGAAAAGTGTAAAGTAAAATCAGTCAAAGTCACTTTTCTTCAGCGCTTGCGGCAACCGCATCAGCTAAATGCGGCATTTAGACCTCGTAAATGCCACCTTTAGCGCGCTAATCATGGCATTTGGCTCCCGTATCTGTCATGCCTGTTTTTTTCCAATGGCCCTGACGCTTCCGAAAATCGGTATGCACAGCCAATAAAAAGCCCGCCGAAGCGAGCGGCAGATGCCAACTCCCTTCGGCGGGTATTAATGAGTTTATAACCAAACAGGAACTTACAGACCCAGACCAGCCTTGATGGCTTCGATCTTGGCCATACCCTCCTGGTTGCAACGGTCGTAGCAGTCGGCGCTCTCCATCTTTCCCTTTACCTCGATATAGAACTTAATCTTCGGTTCGGTACCAGAAGGACGTACGCTCACCTTGGTGCCATCCTCGCAGAACCACTGCAGCACGTTGCTGGTGGTAGGCATGTCAATCTTGGTGACAGTGCCGTCGGCGTGTGTCTCCTCGAGTGTCTGGAAGTCTTTCCATACGGTGATGGCGCTGCCAGCCAAATCCTTGGGAGGATTGTTGCGGAAGTCTGTCATCATCTGCTTGATTTCATCTGCACCACTCTTGCCGGGACGAACCACGTTGACAGTAAACTCCTTGCTGAAACCATAGTCCATATAAATCTGCATGAGCAGGTCGTAGAGAGTCTTGCCCTGGTCCTTGGCCCATGCGGCAATCTCGCAAATCAGACAGATGGATGCAGGAGCGTCCTTGTCGCGCACCTTGTCGTACGGCAGGAAGCCGAAGCTCTCCTCGCCACCGCCAATGTACTTCTGTTTGCCCTCTGAGATGGCAATCTCGCGTGCAATCCACTTGAAACCCGTGTAGCAGTCGCGCAGTTCCACTTGGTTACGCTTGGCGATTTCAGCGATGACCTCGGTCGTCACGATGGTCTTCACCAAGAAGTCGGTCGGTTTGAGCTGTCCCAGCTTCTTCTTGTTCTCGATGATGTAGTATGAGAACATCATTGCGGTCTGGTTACCGTTGATGATTACCCACTCACCCTTGCTGTCGCGGCAGACAATGGCCAGACGGTCTGCGTCGGGGTCGGTGGCAACTACCAAGTCGGCATTGAGCTTGGTGCCCAACTTCATACCCAGTGTCATGGCCTCGGCATTCTCGGGGTTGGGAGATACCACGGTGGGGAAGTTGCCGTCTACCACCATCTGCTCGGGTACCACGTGGATATTCTGGAATCCCCATGAGCGCAGGCAGAGAGGTACGATGACACGACCGGTGCCGTGCATGGCTGAGTAAACGATGTTCAGGTCTTTCTGGCGGTTGATGACCTCCTGGTCGATGAGTGCTTCGTGAACGGCAGTCATATAATCGAAGTCCATTTCGCCACCGATAATCTCGATGTTGTCCCAGTTGGCCTCAAATTTCACATCGGCGATAGTCACCTTGTTCACCTCGTCGATGATACCCTTATCGTGCGGAGCCAACACCTGTGCTCCATCCTCCCAGTAAGCCTTGTAGCCATTATACTCCTTGGGATTGTGGCTGGCGGTAACGTTGACACCGGCCTTGGCTCCGAGCTGACGGATGGCGAAAGAGATTTCGGGAGTAGGTCTCAAGCTCTCAAACAGATACACCTTGAGGCCGTTGGCAGAGAAAATGGCAGCAACGGTCTCAGCGAAGAGACGCGAATTGTTGCGGCAGTCATGGCCTACTACTACACTCAAGCCCTCTTGTCCGGGGAAAGCCTTGAGGATATAGTTGGCAAAGCCCTGGGTAGCCATACCGACGATATATTTGTTCATGCGGTTGGTACCCGCACCCATGATACCACGGAGTCCGCCGGTACCAAACTCAAGATTCTGATAAAAAGCATCGATGAGGGCCGTCTTGTCTTCGGCATCCAACATCTGCTGAACTTCCTTACGTGTCTCCTCATCGAATGCGGGAGTAAGCCATTGCTTGGCAGTAGCCTCGCATTGGGCAATCAATGCTGCGTTATTTTCCATAATCTCAAATGTAATAAATTGTTATAGTTTGTGCAAAGATAACAATTTAATTGGTGATTGTTGCCTTTTGCATGTTTTTTTTTGTATTTTTGCACATAATAATAACATTTAATAGTACCATACCGCATGTATTTTACGGGAATCATCATAGCTGTCAGCACCTTTGTCATCATCGGCGTGTTTCACCCCATCGTCATCAAGACCGAATACCACTTCGGCACACGTCCGTGGTGGCTGTTTCTGATTTTGGGCATCGCCTGTGTAGTGCTCTCCATCTGTGTGGAGCATGTCATTGCCTCCAGCCTGCTTGGCGTGACGGGTGCCAGCCTGCTGTGGTCCATCGGTGAACTCTTTGAACAGAAGAAACGGGTGGAGAAAGGATGGTTTCCCAAAAAGCCGAAGCAATGAAGACCCTGCTCATCATGGTGGGGAAGACCACCAACAAGCACTTTGTGGCCGGCATCAACGACTATGCTGAGCGTATCGGCCACTATATGCCTTTCGATATGACTGTCATTCCCGAGTTGAAAGCCACCAAGAGTCTGACCGAGGACCAGCAAAAGGAGCGCGAAGGCGAGGCTATCCTGCGCCTCCTGCAGCCATCAGACACGGTGGTGCTGCTCGACGAGCACGGTATGGAACCAAGAAGCATCGAACTGGCCCAATGGTTGGACAAACGCCGTCAGACTGCCCGCCGGTTGGTGTTCATCATCGGAGGTCCCTATGGCTTCTCTCAGGCTGTGTACCATCGCGCCAATGAGCAATTGAGCCTGTCGCGCCTCACTTTCTCGCATCAGATGGTGCGATTGGTGTTCACCGAACAACTGTATCGGGCATGCACCATCATCAAGGCCGAGCCTTATCACCACGAATAATCACAAACTATATCCATAATTATGATTGCCATGAACAAAAAACAATTTGCACTGCTTGCATTCATCTTGTTGGCCCTGAACGGATGGGCACAACAACCAGCCACAAGATCGAGTTATGTCAACCCAATGATTGGTACAGGAGGCATGGGACACACCTTTCCCGGTGCCTGTGCACCGTTTGGTATCGTACAGTTGAGCCCTGAAACCGATACCATCCCCCATAACATCGATGGGAAATACCAGACCAATGTCTACGCTTACTGTGCCGGATACCAGTATGACGACCGCACCATTGTGGGTTTCAGCCATACGCACCTGAGCGGCACGGGGCACAGCGATCTTGGCGATATCCTCGTCATGCCACAGACTGGCAAGCTCCTGCTCAATCCCGGCACGGCCGATTGTCCCGACAACGGCTACCGTTCACGATTCTCGCATGACACGGAGAAGGCCATGCCCGGTTATTATGAAGTGACCCTGGCCGACAACGGCGTACGGGCACAGCTCACGGCCACCCCTCGTGTGGGAATCCACCAGTACACCTTCCCCGGCAATGAGGCCCGACTGATTGTAGACCTCACCCACGGTATCTACAACTACGATGGGAAGGTATTGTGGAGCACCCTGCGTGTGGAAAATGACACCCTGCTCACCGGATATCGCATCACCAACGGATGGTCGCGCGGCAACTACACCTATTTTGCCATCCATCTGAGCAAGCCTATCAAGGATTATGGTTTCAAGGAGACCAAAAAGCCCAAATATAGAGGGTTTTGGAGGAAGTTTGACCAATACCGCAACTTCCCGGAGATGGCTGGACAGAATATCGTAGCCTACTTCAACTTCGACAATGCCGACCGCAAGCCTATCACCATGAAGGTGGCGCTGTCGGCTGTCAGCACCGAGGGAGCCATCAAGAACCTGAAGGCCGAGGCCATGAACCTGACCTTTGAGCAGGCACTGCAGAAGACACAGCTGTCTTGGGAAAAGGAGTTGGCATGTATTGATTGCCAAGGTACAGATGCCCAGAAGGCCATGCTCTACACATCGCTCTACCACACCATGATCAATCCTTCTATCTATATGGATGTCGATCGCCAATACAGAGGGGTCGATGGCAATGTGCATGTGGCCAAGGATTTCGACAACTATACCATCTTCTCTGTCTGGGACACCTACCGGGCCGAGCACCCGTTCCTCCAGCTCGTCAAACCGGAGCGAAACCTCAATATGGTCAAGTCGATGATTGCCCACCAGCAGCAGAACCGGCTGCACATGTTGCCCGTCTGGAGCCTCATGGGTAACGAAGGATGGTGCATGACCGGTTATCACGCCGTGACCGTGGTGGCCGATGCGCTCGTCAAGGGAGCACCACTCTGTCCGGACGAAGCCCTCAAGGCGATGGACGAGACCGCCAACTGCCCCTATTTCCCCAATGTGGAGAATTACAAGCGCTTGGGCTACGCTCCTTACGACAACGATGCCACCGCTGCTTCCAATACGCTCGAATATTCATACGACGACTGGACCATCTATGCTGCCGCCAAGAAGGCAGGGCGCACCGACCTCGCCGACAGCTATGCCAAGCGGGCTCTCTATTACCGCAACACATACGACAGCAAGATGGGCTTTGCCTCTCCGCGCTACGCCGACGGTAAGTTCAAGGCAGACCTCGACCCCTATCAGACCTACAACGAAGGATTCATCGAGGGCAACTCGTGGAACTTCTCCTTCCAGGCTCCGCAGGATGTCAACGGTCTCATGACCATCATGGGAGGCGAGAAAGCCTTTACCGCCAAACTCGACCAACTGTTCCAAATGGATTTGCCGGAGAAGTATTATGCGGACAATGAGGATATTACCGCCGAATGTCTGGTAGGTGGATATGTACACGGAAACGAGCCCAGTCACCACGTGCCTTATCTCTATGCATGGACTTCGGCTCCTTGGAAGACCCAACAGTGGCTGCGCACCATCATGAATCAAATGTATAAGGACGACATACGCGGACTTGGCGGCAACGACGACTGCGGACAGATGTCTGCATGGTACCTGTTCTCGGCTATGGGCTTCTATCCCGTCTGCCCGGGTACTGACCAGTATGTCATTGGAGCGCCCTATCTGCCCTATATGCAGGTAAAACTGCCCAACGGCAATGCCATTACCATCAAGGCACCCAAGGTGAGCGACCGCAACCGTTATGTGCAGCGGCTCAAGGTAAACGGCAAGCCTTACACCAAGATGTATCTCACCCACGAACTGCTGACCCATGGCGCGACGCTGGAGTTTGAGATGGGCAGCAAACCCAACAAGAAGCGCGGCACCGACAAGGCAGACAAGCCTTATTCGATGACGGCATACCAGTAAGTGTCACCATCGGGTTCGCAGAACCAAATATTGATATGACGAATCTTTTAGCGATTATCTTCAGCATCCTGTCTTTCGGAGCCGTAGGCGATGGCAAGACCGACAACACGCAGGCCATTACGCAGGCTATTACGCAGTGTGCGCAACAGGGAGGCGGCATCGTGGTCTTCCCCTCAGGAACGTATCTCACGGGTACCCTCCACCTCCAGAGTGGCGTGACCCTACGTTTGGAGGAGGGAGCCGTGCTGATGGGCAGCGCCGACCTGCACCGCTACCAATCCCTCCGCACCACCCTCGACCTCTCGCGGTATGAGAGCGGACGGGGAACGGTCAACTACAACAGTGCCACTGACCCTGAATGGTCGCGCGCCCTCATCTTCTGCGTAGGCATAGACCATGCCGGCATCGAGGGACCGGGTACCATCGATGGAGCCGACGTGCGCAATCCCAAGGGCGAAGAGGGCATGCGCGGGCCGCATACCATCCTGATGGCAGGATGCAGGGATATGAGATTCGAGGGATTCACGGTCAGGCGCTCGGCCAATTATGCTTTCTTGGCCTACCAGATAGACCACACCGCATTTCGGGGACTGACCATCACCGGCGGATGGGACGGCATCCATATCCGCGGAGGCAAGCATATCACCCTTGACCGATGCATCATGCACACGGGCGACGACGCCATTGCCGGCGGTTATTGGGACCGTGCCACCATCAGCCATTGCACCCTCAACTCTTCGTGCAATGGCATCCGCATGATTATGCCCTCCACACGGGTTGAGGTGTCCGACTGCAACATCTACGGTCCTGGAAAGCACCCGCATATCACATCGGGTAAGACCTCGTCGGATGCGGCTATCAACATCGAACCCGGCGCATGGGGCGAAGCTCCTGGTCGTCTGGACAAAATAGTGATACGCAGGGTACGCGCCACCCAGGTGTTGACCCCATTGTCTGTCACACTGGGTGAGGACAACTCGTGCGGCAGCATTCTGGTAGAAGACCTTGTGGCACGGGATATCACACGCATGGCACTCTCCGTAAAAAGTTGGGGGACAGCCGTTACCGACCGTGTGACCATCCGACGAGCCGACCTCCAGTTTAGAGGCATCGACGACCCCGGTTTACCGCAATGGTTCAAGGGGCGACCTTTCAGCGAATGGCCGGTGTTCCCCTGCTATGGCATGTATTTCCGCAACGTCGGCAAACTGACAATCAAAGATACCCATACCTCGTTTACAGGAAAGGACTATCGCAAGGCCATCATTCTCGACCATGTAGGCAAGGATACTTATAAAGAGATGTAGCCCTCTTGCCTGTTGGCGACATCTCCTGCATCGCAAATGCCGGGTGTACCCATTCACACATGATGGTACACCCGGCATTGCTTATCTTACAGGCTCCAGCCGGAGGGTTTCATGGGGTTTGGTGGGCAAGGTCAGCACGCGGTCATGATAGGTCTCACGCTTGCCGTTGCCTCTTATCACCACACATCCGCCATTCTTCTACGGATTTTCTATCCTGCATACCCTACCGCGCTCGCTCACGATGGTGGCGCTTGCCACCTAGGTAGAGTAATGGCGCATGAACATATTGGCGGTTGCAAACACGGCATTGCACTTTTGGCCGAGAAACATATATCCGTTCTCCAACTTGTTGTCACTGATGCCATACTCTTTCATCATGGCCTCTGGGGTGAGCGGATACATGCTGGAGCAGAAACCTTTAGGGCCTATGCCCACAGGGTAACACACGCCCCGTTTGCCCAAGAAGTCACGGGCCAGAAGTCGGTCTTCGAGAAATAAAACACTTGCTTGTCTGGTGTACCACCAATGGCCACGCCAATGTCGCCATTACCACAGATGGCTCCATCGGGTACTCGGTTAGACGGCATGCGTGTAGGCGGTGCCGACCATACGCCTTTGTAAGCAGGGAGGAAACGAGGCGTGGTGCTGCCAGCGGCATAGGTCAAGCCACCGCACAGCAAGGCAGCCAAACCTACCAGTAAGAATCTTGATTTGCTCATGATCATAGTGCTTTGTTGTTGATGTAATGATGATAATGCCGACAAAATTACGGATAATAATCGTAACAAAGAAGCCAAATGGTGCTTTTTTTCACCGCAGATAGTCACCGTACACCATATGCCGTACGCTCGAATGGCAAATGCCGTACGCCCGTACACCAAATGGAATACGGTCGTACGGCATATGGTGTACGGTCATCAAATACGGTATAGAGCATCGCGAAGTGCCATATTTTTGTGCAGTTTACAGCGTAGCAATATTGAAAAAATAACTATCTTTGCAGACAGATGCAATGTAAAGGTTAAGAAACAATGAATATCATAGAGATAGAATCGATAGACCAACCGGGGGTCAGCATGTTTAGTACGCTTACCGAGGCCCAGCTACGCAACAAACTGGAGCCCGACAAGGGCATATTCATCGCCGAGAGTCCCAAGGTCATCCGGGTGGCCCTGGCATCGGGAGCGGAACCCGTGGCCCTGCTGTGCGAACGCAAGCACATCAGTGGCGATGCGGCCGACATTGTGGCCCAAGTGGGCGATATACCTATCTATACGGGGCCGCGCGAACTGCTGGCTTCGCTCACAGGCTATACCCTTACACGTGGGGTGCTGTGCGCCATGCGCAGACCGGTACCCCCTGCGGTGGCAGACATCTGCCGGGACGCGCGCCGGGTGGTGGTGATACACGGTGTGGTGGACACCACCAATATAGGGGCCATTTTCCGATCGGCTGCCGCACTGGGTATCGACGGCGTGCTGCTCACCACCGACTCGTGTGACCCGCTCAATCGCCGTGCTGTGCGTGTATCGATGGGTTCGGTGTTTCTGGTGCCGTGGACTTGGCTCCCGGGCGAGATAGACATGCTGCAAACCTACGGTTTTAAGACGGTGGCGATGGCGCTCACCGACCATTCGGTGCCCTTGGATAATCCCGCTCTCATGGCCGAGGAGCGCTTGGCCATCGTCATGGGGACCGAGGGCGACGGATTGCCCACCCACGCCATCGAAAAGGCAGACTATGTGGTGCGCATACCGATGGCACACGGTGTCGATTCGCTCAATGTGGCTGCCGCATCGGCCGTCGCCTTTTGGCAACTGCGCGTGAGATAGATGGCGGTCTTTACCTGTAAACGCTATTTGCCGTCTTCTCCTAACACGAAGGTACCGGTAGGAGTCTTGCGCTGAAGCGGCTGGAGTTGAAGATGCGTACCCGGCACGATACCGTTGGCGGTCAAATGGCGCGTCACGGTATCTATGGCCACGTCGGGACGATTGTTTTCCTGACTGAGGTGGCACAGCCATACCCGCTTGAGCCGCGGTGAGAGGCAGCGGGCAAGCACTTCGCCACATTCGTCGTTGCTCAGATGGCCAGAAGGACTGACGATGCGGGTCTTCAACCGCTCGGGGTAAGGACCGCGGAGCAACATCTCGCGGTCATAGTTGGATTCCAATATCAGATAGTCGGCCTCGCGGATGGCTTGCTCGATATCCTGGGTGACATGACCGACATCGGTGAGGAGCGCTATGCGCATGTCGCCATAACCGATGGTATATCCCACACAGTCTGTGCTGTCATGGGGCACAGGCAGGGCGGTGACAGAGAAGTTGCCAATGGTAAAGGGTTCACCCACCTGTATCACGCGCTGATTGGCCATCGGCACTTTGGTCTTGATACAGTAGTTGCGGTAGATGCCATGATGCACATTAGCGGTGGTGTAGACAGGAAGAAAATGGTCACGGCTCAGGCTGCCTACCGCTTTGACATGATCGGCATGGTCGTGGGTAACAATAATGGCAGAGATATGGGAAAGGGACAGGCCATAGTCCTTGAAATATCTCTTGATAGTGCGTACACCCACGCCGGCATCGACCATCAGTCCACAGGTATCGTCATAAAAATAGTAGCAGTTGCCACTGCTACCACTTCCTAAAGAGATAAATCTCAATTGATTGCTCATAATTCATTATCGTTTGTAGATCGCGTGCCCATCATCCCTACCCTATCCGGCAAGTGGGCAGAAAGCCCTGTTTGGGCAACATACAGCGCAAGGCTGCAAGTCAGTAAAAACCGAATTGGAGATACAAAAATACGCAAAATAGGGGGAAGGACAAAATAATTTGCGTACTTTTGTACTTCAAAAAGGGAAGTTTTATGAATTGGAGACAACGGGCAGCGATGGGCTGCATGGCTTGTACCATGTTGCTGATGGGCTGCGGACACGAGAAAACGGAGGACACAATAGGAATGAGTGCCGACTCGTTTGCCACGATGTACTTTAACTGGAAACTGGCCGAGGCTCTGCCCCACTGTACGGGCGAGTCGCAGCGGTGGATACGCTATGCGGCAAGTCAGGTATGCGAGGCGGATGTAGACACGCTACGCAGCAAAGACCTGCCTGCCACTGTGGAATGTACGGGGGTGAGCTACCAAGAGGGCGACTCCACAGCCACGGCACAGATCGTGGTGCGCCATTTCTGGGAAATGGATCAGGCGGGTATGGGAGGAAGAATGGTCGACGAAGCCCCCTTTACGCTGCGGATGGTGCAACAGGCAGGACGATGGCTGGTCAGAATGGAAGGCCTACCGCAAAGTGAAAAGACAGGTCGCGACTGAAATCGGGATGAACGATGGCATAATGCTCGCGGGTGGACTCATAGGCGGGATTAATGGCCTTCATACCCATGTCGAAGCGGAGGATGAAGTAATCGAAATTGAGACGTAAACCGATACCGTAAGCCACGGCAATCTGCTTGTAAAACTCGTCTAACTTGAACTGTCCGCCGGGCTGTTCATCGTATTGGCGAAGCGTCCAGATATTGCCGGCATCCACGAAGAGAGCACCATTGAACTTCCAAAACAGGAATGTGCGGTACTCCAGATTGAAGTCGAGTTTCATGTCGCCCGTCTGGTTGATGAAGTCGATACGTCCGTCCTTGCCCTTAAACTTGCCCGGACCCAGTTCGCGTACGCTCCAGCCTCGCACCGAGTTGGCTCCACCCGAGAAATAACGTTTCTCAAAAGGCAGGATGGTACTGTTGCCGTAAGGATAGGCCACACCGAAGCCGAGGTGGGCCGCCAGCGTGTTGTGGGTATCAAACTTCCAAAGACGGGTGTAGTCAAAATCGAACTTCAGATACTGCGCAAAGGCGATATCGAAGAGTGTGTATTGGCCGTTGTCGTTTTTCTTGAATCCCGCTACATGCGACAATCCGCCAAGCAGATTGCCCGCCGACTCGATGTTGGCACGCAAGGCATGTCGGCTGTCGCTATAATTGATACCGAATCCCATCTTCATGATAAAGAGGTCTTCATAATTGTAACGCAGGATGGCGTTGCGATTGGTCTCGTCGTCCAGATAATCTTTCTTGAACGTCTCACTGATCCACGGCATGTAGACATAATTGAGGTCTACAAGGTCATAGCGGTATGAGATGTTGCGCCGCCAGTCGTTCCAGCGGTATCGCCAACCGGCCGAGAACACCCTCCGGTGAAACTCGGGTCGATTCTGCAAGTTCCATCCCAACGACAACTCGGAGGTAGCTTGGCTTCGCTTGACGAACTGTTTAGACAAGAACGGCGCCAAGATTCTTGGGAAGGCCAGTTTGGTCTCAATGCTATACTCTTGGTAGTCCTGGTCCTTGTAACCCTCCAATCCGGTGATGGCCTCGAAGGCCCCGCGAAGCTCCACGGTGAACAACTCGCTGCCGCGGAAGAGATTGCGGTTGGTATAGGTAAGCGATGCCGCCGCACCCAAGTCGCCTGCCGTGTTGGTACCTTCGGGTTGGAACGAGATGGTGGACGGCTTGTTCATCGTAAGGAGGATGTTGCAATCGAGCAGCGTGGTGTCAGGATGTTCGTCGAACGTGATATTGGTATATTTGACGGCACCGAGTTTGGCAAAATTGTTGTAGGTACGCTGCAAATCGGACTCGCAGAAATAGCTGCCCGCCTCGATGGCCGTGTTGTTCTCCAGCACCTTGGGTCGGAGATGCACAAACGAGCCCTCACCATGCGTGAAATTCACCTTGGCGATATGGTAACGGGGATGGAGAATGACAGGGGAATTGTTGTTGGCACGGTATTTGGTCAGATGCAACTCTACATTGACATCGCGCGAGTTGGCGGCCGAATCGGCTGTAAAGTGTATAAAATCCTTGTGGAAACGATAATAGCCGCTGTCCATCAGCACGTCTGTGATGCGCTTGCGCTCCCCATCGAGCTGGTCTACGGTGAATCGTTTACCTTTATATATATAAGAGGGTTGGCGGGCGGCATCGGCACGGAGGATTCTGGCAATGGTATCGTCGTCTATGTCATACTTGACTGAGTTGATATAATAAGGTTCGCCGGGATGCAGGGTGTAGATGGCAGAGAGTTTCTTGCCCTTGGTCTTGGTCTGCAGCGATACATCGGCGTGCATATATCCCATGTTCTGCATGGCTGTGCGCAGATCCTTCATCGTAAGGTCGGCTTGGGCCGGGTCAAAGACCACCGGCTCCTCGCCAATGCGTTGCAAGGTGCGGTTGATCCACTTGCTGGTGTCACGTCCGGCCAACGAATAGGTGCCTAAGGGTATCTTGAAGAGCGAGAACCATTTGGAATTGGCTTTCTGGTGGATGTAGGGTTCGAGCACAGCGGCATCAAAGCCTTTGGTGTCGGATTTGATTTGCACGCTTTCAAGCAGATATTCTTCGTTGGATACGTACTTGGTAGCATTGCAGCCAGTAAGCAATGCGATGCATAAAATGGCGATGTATGGTTTAATGAATTCCAAAACACTCTTAAATTATTGGGCAAAGTTACAAAAAAGATAAGAATAATTATTATCTTTGCATGAAATAATTTGAAAATGATAAGCAAAGCAAAGGTTAAATATATCCGCTCTTTGGAATTGAAGAAACATCGCAATCAGGAAAAGGTGTTTGTGGTGGAGGGCATCAAGGCGGTGGAAGACCTGTTGGCCACCATGCCGGCCAAGATGCTTATCCATACCAGCGCTTGGCACGCCACACGTCCCATGCCGGAGACGGAAATCATCGAGGTAAGCGACGACGAGATGCGCAAGGTGAGTTTCCTGCAACACCCCCAAGGGCTGATGGCCGTGTTTCCGCAGCAGTTTGCGAAGGCTGACGATTGGCTTTCACTCCCCCAATCCCAACTGATATTGGCGCTGGACGGTATTCAGGACCCCGGAAATATGGGCACCATCATCCGAACGGCCGACTGGTTCGGCATCAGGCATATCGTATGCAGTGAAGATACGGTGGATGTGTATAACCCGAAGGTGGTGCAGGCCACGATGGGAAGCATTGCCCGGGTGGGTATCACCTATACATGGTTAGACGATTGGCTGTCTGCCCTGGATGCCAAGGTGCCTGTCTACGGTACACTGCTCGATGGCAATGACATCTATGCCACTCCCCTGACGGAGAACGGGGTCATCATCATGGGCAACGAGGGCAAAGGTATCTCGGAAGCATTACGTCAACGAGTCAATCATAAGCTCCTGATACCCAATTATCCGGCTGGGAGTGAGACGGCAGAGAGTTTGAACGTGGCAGTGGCTACTGCCATCACCTGTAGTGAGTTTAGAAGAAGAATGTTACAGCGATAATGGAAAAAGATTTGTATAGCAATAGGAGTGTGTCGGCATGTATCAAGGCAGCTTACTCACTCTTTGTGTTGAATGCGAGGACCCTTTTAAAGAAGACTTGGTTGCCTGTCTTGGCCTATGCGCTTATCTTGACAGGCGTGGTAATCATCAACATTCCCGACAAGAGCATCCACGATTGGGGCATGCGCTATCCCTGGGTCACAGCAACGGCCATGACGGTGGTGCATGTGTTGTCATTCGTATGCAGTTCGTGGTTAGTGGCCAAGATCGTGTCACTGCTCAACGGGCTGTCGGTGCGTAAGCTGTTTCTGAGGAGTGTCGTGCTTAATGTATTTATCTATCTTTACACGATATTGGCCACCTCGTTAGTCAGCGGATACCTACAGACACTGGTCATGAAGCTGCTGGCGCTGCTCAAGGTTTCCCCTGAGTCAATGGCTGTGGGTTTTGTACTCTCTGTGGCGATTATCATGCTGCTCATCACCATCTGTATGGTACCCATCGATTATGCCAGCACCAAATATGTGATAGACCCCAAGACGCGGTTGCTGCAAGTGGTTGGCCAAGACTTTGCCGTGGGCATGCGCCACTGGGGATTCTTGTTCTTGGTCAGGTTGATTTCAATCATCATCGTGCTGCTGATTGCCATGCTGGTCATGATTCCATTCTTTGTGCTGCTGTTTGCACAGGTCTTTAACCAGTTGGGCATGCTTGGCGGCGACCCTGACGGCACCCCGAGTTATTTCTTCTCCTTGTTTTTGGCTGTCTCTGTCCTGACTTTTTTTGTCATGGGCTACGAATTGGTATGGAATCTACTCGTAGGATATTTTGCCTACGGTTCGGTCTACACCCAGGAAGAGGAGAAAAAGAAACATCTGAAAGCATTAAAAGACAATGAAGCCACAGAAAATACTGTTTATTGACCGCGATGGAACCCTCATCGAGGAACCGGAAGACGAGCAGATAGACTCGTTTGAGAAACTGGTATTTGTCAAAGACATGTTCAAGAACCTGCGGTTTATCGCAGAGCGTCTTGACTTTAAGCTTGTAATGGTCAGCAACCAAGACGGTCTGGGTACCGACTCGTTTCCCGAGGAAACGTTTTGGCCTGTCCACCGCTTCATCTTGCAGTCCTTAGAAGGCGAGGGTATCGTCTTCGACGCGCAACACATCGACAGGCATTTCCCTGAAGACAATTCGTCCATGCGCAAACCTGGCATCGGCATGCTCACGGAATACACCGACAATCCGGCTTATGACCTCGCTAACAGTTATGTCATCGGCGACCGCGATACAGACAGGCAATTGGCCGAAAATCTGGGGTGCAACGCGCTGATATTGGGCAAAGACGGCATGGACTGGGACAAGATAGCCGAGATTCTCTTTGCCGGAGAGCGGACAGCAGAGGTACGGCGTACCACGAAAGAGACCGATATCTATGTGCGGATGAACCTCGATGGAATCGGACAATGTGACATCGCCACGGGTCTGGGCTTCTTTGACCACATGCTGGAGCAGATTGGCCGACACGGCAAAATAGACTTGACGGTGCATACGACCGGCGATCTGCACGTGGATGAGCACCATACCATCGAGGATACAGCCTTGGCCATAGGGGCATGTATCGACAAAGCCCTTGGAGAGAAGCGGGGAATAGAGCGGTATGGGTATTGCCTACCGATGGACGACTGCCTCTGTCAAGTAGCACTGGACTTTGGTGGCAGGCCTTGGCTGGTATGGAACACGGAGTTTCATCGGGAGCGTATCGGAGATATGCCCACAGAAATGTTTCTGCACTTTTTCAAAAGTCTCAGCGATGCCGCACGGATGAATCTGAACATCAAGGCCGAGGGTGATAATGAACATCATAAGATTGAAGGCATCTTCAAGGCGTTGGCAAGAGCGCTGAAGATGGCCGTAAAACGGGATATACACCACTTTGAGTTGCCCTCCACGAAAGGGATGCTCTAAGACTACATCATGGAACGACTCTGGAACAGGGACTATCTGAAAGCGATGGCATCCAACTTTATGCTGTATTTCGCTTTCTACTTGCTTGCGCCGTTGCTGCCCATCTACTTGAGCGAGCATTTCGGTGCCGGAAAAGATACTATCGGCATGGTCTTGTCGGGCTATACAGTGGCCGCACTCCTCATAAGACCATTTAGCGGCTATCTGGTAGACAGCTTTTCACGCAAGAAGGTATTGCTATTCTTCTTCGCCTTCTTTTCCCTATGCTTTGGAGGCTATATCCTGGCCGGGACGTTGGCCGTCTTTGCCGTCGTACGTACGCTGCACGGCGCAC
Source organism: Prevotella sp. (assembly GCA_051869355.1). Classification (GTDB taxonomy): domain Bacteria; phylum Bacteroidota; class Bacteroidia; order Bacteroidales; family Bacteroidaceae; genus Prevotella. The sequence continues at coordinate 15,228 of JBJEAU010000026.1, forward strand.
CGTTTGGCGCAGTGACTGTGGCCAATGCCACCTGTGCCATCGATGTCTTGCCTTCCAGCCGGCGCAATGAGGGCATCGGATTTTATGGCATGAGCAACAATCTGGCTATGGCTTTCGCCCCATTCATCGGTATTTACATCTATCATTGGCTGAACGATTTTGAGTGGCTGTTTTGGATAGCGCTGTGCATGGCTTGGTGCGGTTTCGCGATAGCATCCACCATCCATCTTCCTCAAAAACAACTGGTGAAGAACAAAAAGAAACTGTCATTGGACCGACTGTTTCTTACCCGCGCTTGGATGCTGGCCATCAATATCTGTCTGTTCGGGTTCTGCTTTGGCGTATTGAGCAACTATCTGGCCATATACAGCAAAGAAGAACTCGGAATCACCAGCGGCACGGGTACCTACTTCATGTTGCTATCGCTGGGACTGTTTTTCTCGCGGCTGCAGGGTGCCAAGGCATTGCGCGAGGGGTTTATCACGCGCAACGCAGCCCACGGCATGCTGCTGTCTCTGGTCGGCTACACCCTCTTCGTGCTCTCTCCCACCCCTTGGGGATATTATGGCTCCGCCATTCTGATTGGTTTGGGAAACGGACACATGTATCCCGGATTCCTTAACATGTTCATCAACATCGCGCACCACAATGAACGGGGTACAGCCAACTCGTCTATCCTCACATCATGGGACTTGGGCTTCGGCTTGGGCATCTTGGTGGGTGGCGTAGTGTCTGAACTCATCGACTATCGCGCAGCTTTCTGGGTGGTGGCAGGAGCCAATGCCATGAGCGTGTGCCTGTTTTTCTTTGCCTCACGCCGCTTTTTCCTCTGCCGCAACCTCAATCCGGAAGTGCGGTAGGAAACATTTAGCGCATATTTTCGTCTACAAAGGTAAAAGGGAGCAAATCTTTTACCGAAGCGATGCGATACACCCCCTCTGTACCATAGAGCAAGATACGGATGGGGTGCTTGTATCGGTCTTCCACTTCGAGCATTACTTGCCGGCAGGCACCGCATGGAGGCACCGGGGTTGCGACAAATCCCTGCTCATTTCTTGCTGCGATGGCCAAAGCCACTATCGGCTGGTCGGGCCATTGTGCTTGTGCGGCAAAAATAGCCGTCCGCTCCGCACACAGTCCCGATGGAAAAGCAGCATTCTCCTGATTGGCACCCGTCACAATGCGGCCATCCTGCAACCGAAGGGCAGCACCCACATAGAAATGGCTGTATCGCGCATACGAGTTGGCAGTCGCCTGCTTGGCCTGCTCCACCAACAGTCTATCCTCTGCCGGCAACTCGTCCATCTGGAGCAGTTCGGCCAGAATCTCAATCTTGATTGGTTTCATAATAGTTATTTTAGGTATTCAAAGGCTCCGATATCCGGCAGATTATCGCGCTGCCTCCCCATACGGTCGTAAGGGATTGAGGTAGAGGAATTGGCCTTTCCGATGGCAGTGCTGACACTGTCGAGCGCGAAATCATATCTCAGATTATCCGTATCAATCTTTATAAAGTGGCGTCTACCCACATGTGCTGTGTCGGCTACATCCTCAAACTCCACACGGGCAAAATAGACGCTGTCTGCCGTCTCTACCTTGGGCGTGCGGATGATGCAATCCTCAAACAGGAAATGACAACTCTCGTCCGATTCGCCCTGCAGCACATCGTCTGCATAACCCGTAAGCAAAGTGTTGCGGCAAAGCAGGTTGGGCAATGGTTTCAGGAAGCGGAGTGCAAAGCCTCGGTTGCCGTCGAAAGGATAAAACTGGGCGATTGTGCAGTGGTTGATGGTGACATCGCTGCCCCTGAGCCATAAGCAATCGGCCAACGTGTTGGTAATCTGACAGTTGGCAAGCGAAGCCTTGACATGATCCAACTTCACGCCATATCCCTTACAGTTGTGGACCGTGGTACAGTTCATCTCCACTTTCATGAGTGCCACATCGGCCGAGTCGGCCACCACGCCATCATACGTACTATGAATATCGGTGTACTGCAACAGATTGCTGTAAGAAGTGGCCGTGAAACGGATGCCACGCCATTGGCCAGAGACATTATCATAAGGCAGGTAATCGAACATGCGGTCTATACGGTCGCCTCTCAGCACTACGGGTTGCAGCGCAGTACCCTCCGAGCGCAGCGTGCCATCGACCGTGAGGGCGGCATCGTCATGGAAGTAGAGCGTAGTGCCTGCCCCTATCGTGAGTGTTACCCCCTCTTGGACATGTAATCCGTCACGTATCAGAATGGGAGTAGCCGATACGATGGTAGTATCGCGCTGAATCTCCAGCCCATGATACAGCTTGGCATCCCATGAATGGGCTTTGAGCCGAATCTTCTGCACCACCCCACTCTCCAGAGAAAACAACAGATTGTCCTCTACAAGTTTGGGCTGATCCTGGTGTTGCACAGCAGCAGTCAACTCGACAAACACACGGATGCTGTCGCCATCGCGTATCTCCACATCGGTGGTCTGAAACCCGCTTGCCGCTCCCAAATACGTCCCGTCAACGTTTACCCGATAGCCGCTTTGGTTGCCCCGTTCCAGTCTGACCGACGTACATCGTAAAGCGTTACCCGACCGATTATACACCCAAAACGAACGTGTGGCCGAAGGCACATTGCTGAAAACGGTATCAACATCGACCGTATCGACCGAAAACGTCAACAGACAGGACGGCGATACCGTGAAAGAATCGTCGTCATTGCAAGCCGCAAGCAACCCGAGCAAGGCGGTTGCCCATATCATCGTAAACCATTTCATCTCATAGTAATAACGTGAAACAGCCCTAAATATTGCTGATGATGGTGGGGAAAC
>JBJEAU010000027.1:0-17522 GCA_051869355.1 Prevotella sp.
AGGTTGGTCTGCTGGCGGTCATCGTTGTAGGCGCGGATGGGTGTCTAACTGGTTTCTGAATTGAGGTGTTGTGCCCTCACCCTATCCCTCGCCCCGTGGGAGAGGGATAGGGTGAGGGCACAATTGTGGGCTTATCAAACTTATATTCGTCATTGGTCACAGGAAATCTTTTTTATATATTCACTAATGCACCGATTTAGGATAATTGTGAATAAAAATACATATATTTCATGATTTGTGTCTAAAAACTGTCAGATTGCTTGAAAATACTCGACAAAAGTGTCGTATGTACAATTATTTTTCGTACCTTTGTAACGTTTTATCAAGATAACATCAATTAAATTGTTATGACTATGATACAGGATTTGGATATGCTCCGGGCGTTTTATGCCAACTATGGGGCAAGGGTCGATGCAGCCCGACAGGTGATGGGCAGGCCTTTGACTTATGCAGAGAAGGTGCTTTACGCGCACGTGTATGATATATCAACGCTCCAGCCTTACCGGCGAGGAGAGGACTATGTGGCATTCCGTCCCGACCGTGTGGCCATGCAAGACGCCACCGCACAGATGGCACTGCTCCAGTTTATGAATGCGGGCCAGAGCAAGGTAGCGGTACCGGCCACGGTACACTGCGACCATCTGATACGGGCTGATGTAGGTGCGTCGGCCGACTTGGCCAAGGCGAAGCAGGAAAACAGCGAGGTGTACGACTTCTTGAAGACCGTATCACGCAAGTATCACATCGGTTTCTGGGAGCCCGGTGCCGGCATCATCCACCAAGTGGTATTGGAAAATTATGCCTTCCCGGGCGGTATGATAGTAGGTACCGATAGCCATACGCCCAATGCGGGTGGACTGGGCATGGTGGCCGTAGGTGTAGGCGGAGCAGACGCTGTGGATGTACTTACGGGACAACCATGGGAGCTGAAGATGCCCCGCCTGATAGGCGTACATCTGCATGGCGAACTCAATGGATGGGTCACACCTAAGGATGTGATATTGTATCTGTTGGGTGTCTTGACCACAAAGGGTGGTACCAATGCCATCTTGGAGTACTTCGGCGAAGGAGTGGCCAGCCTTTCGGCTACAGGACGTGCCACTATCTGCAATATGGGTGCCGAGTTGGGAGCCACTTGCAGTCTATTTCCGTACGATGCGTGCGGTGCCGATTATCTCCGTGAGACCCATCGCGAAGCGTTGTTGCCGCTCGTTGAACCTAATCAGGCGCATTTGCAGGCTGATGCCGAAGTGTATGCAGACCCACAAACCTATTATGATCAGGTGATAGACATAGACCTCTCGGCAATAGCCCCCCATCTCAATGGCCCTTTCACTCCTGATGCCGCCACAGTGCTCTCAGAGATGAGCGCGAAGGCCAAGGAGTGTGATTTCCCATTGCAGGTAGAGGTAGGACTGATCGGTTCGTGTACCAATTCGAGTTACCAAGACTTGAGCAGGGCGGCTTCGGTAGCCCGCCAAGCCTACGAGAAAAAAATCCCTGTCAAGGCACAGCTCATCATCAATCCCGGTTCGGAGCAGATACGATATACCGCAGAGCGCGATGGCCTGTTGGAAGATTTCAGAAAGATAGGGGGCGTGGTGATGACCAACGCCTGTGGTCCCTGTATCGGACAGTGGCACCGTCATACGGATGACGCGGAGAAGCGCAACGCCATTGTTACCTCGTTTAACCGCAATTTCAGGCGCAGGGCAGATGGCAACCCAAATACCTATGCGTTTGTGGCTTCGCCGGAAATGACCGTGGCAATGGCCATAGCCGGACGATTGGATTTTAATCCGATGACCGACTCGTTGACCAACGAGGCAGGTGATCGTGTAAGACTTGACATGCCAAGCGGCGATGTGTTTCCAGCCAATGGGTTTGCCGTGGAGCATGCCGGATTGGTGCCGCCAAACGATGTCGACAGTCAGATAGAGGTAACGATCGATCCTGCCTCGCAGCGCCTGCAGCGGCTTCTTCCTTTTGCCTCATGGGATGGCAATGACCTCACAGACATGCCGTTGCTGATCAAGGTGGCTGGCAAGTGTACCACCGACCATATCAGTATGGCTGGCAAGTGGTTGCGCTATCGTGGACATCTCGAGCATATCTCCGACAATCTGCTCATAGGAGCGGTCAATGCCTTTAACGGACAAGCCAACAAGGTGCAGAACCAGTTGGCGGGTACCTATATGGGTGTGCCTGAGGCCGCCAAAGACTATAAGCGGCAGGGACTGGGCTCGGTGGTGATAGCAGAAGACAACTATGGGGAAGGTTCCAGTAGGGAGCATGCGGCCATGGAGCCACGATTCCTCAATGTCAAGGTGATATTGGCCAAGAGTTTTGCCCGCATCCACGAGACCAATCTGAAAAAACAAGGCATGCTGGCCTTGACTTTTGCTGATGGCCGCGACTACGACAAGGTGCGTGAGGACGATCGTATCGATGTGATAGGACTGGAACATTTCCAACCAGGCCAACCGCTCACAGTAAGGCTGCATCATAGCGATGGGACCGAGGAAACATTCATGGCCGTACATACTTATAATGAACTGCAGATAGCTTGGTTCAAAGCCGGCTCTGCACTGAACTATAATGCACAGAAAGGATAACTTATGACAAAGGTAACGATGAACAACGGGCAACTGACCGTGCCCGACAAGGTGACGATACCCTATATAGAGGGTGACGGTGTGGGACAAGAGATTACCCCGCTGATGTGTAGGGTAGTGGATGCAGCCGTATTGGCAACCTATGGTGATGCACGCAAAATAGAATGGATGGAGGTGCTGGCCGGTGGAAAGGCATACGAGCAAACGGGTGAATGGCTGCCACAGGCTACACTCGATGCTTTCAGCACCTACCTCGTAGGCATAAAAGGTCCGCTCATGACTCCCGTGGGTGGAGGCATACGCAGTCTGAACGTGGCTCTGCGCCAGACACTCGACCTCTATGTCTGCCAGCGTCCGGTAAGATATTTCAAGGGTGTGGAATCGCCAGTCAAGCATCCCGAATGGGTAGACATGTGTGTGTTTAGAGAGAACACAGAAGATATCTATGCAGGTATAGAGTGGTCTGCAGGCAGCGATGAGGCACAACGCTTTTACCATTTCATCCACGAAGAGATGGGGGTGAACAAGGTAAGATTCCCCGAGACCTCGGCTTTCGGCGTGAAACCTGTTTCGCGCGAGGGCTCTGAGCGACTGGTACGGAGTGCCATCGAGTATGCTCTGTCACATGGGTTGCCATCAGTGACCTTGGTGCATAAGGGCAACATCATGAAGTTTACAGAGGGAGGATTCAAACAGTGGGGTTATGCGTTGGCAGAACGCGAGTTTGGCGATGCCTTAGCTTCTGGCAAGCTGGTCATCAAAGACTGTATCTGCGATGCGTTCCTGCAAAATGCACTCCTCAAGCCCCGTGATTACAGTGTGATAGCCACGCTCAACCTTAACGGCGACTACGTGTCTGACATGCTGGCAGCGCAGGTGGGTGGAATAGGTATCGCGCCGGGAGCCAATATCAATTACCAGACAGGGCATGCCATCTTTGAGGCTACGCATGGCATCGCGCCGGATATCGCCGGGCAAGACGTGGTCAATCCCTGTTCTATATTGCTGTCGGCTGTGATGATGCTCGACTATATGGGATGGACAGAGGCTGGCCAGCGTATCACAGATGGCATCGAGTCGCTATTTGGGCAAGGCTGTGCCACGGCCGATTTGGCCCGTTTTATGCCACAAGGCAGGCCTGTGGGGACGAAAGAGTTTGGTAATCAATTGATTGACATTATATACAAAGAATAAGAATGAAAAAGGAATATCTGATATACAAGCTGAGTGACGAGGTAAAGAATGCGTGTAAGATACCCATAGAGGCTTTCACGGAGCATGGCGTGAAGCGTGGTTTGCGCAACGAGAATGGATCGGGTGTACTGGTGGGACTTACCAACATCGGTAATGTGGTGGGCTATGACCGCGATGACAACGGCACACTCATCCCTACACAGGGAAAGTTGTTTTACCGCGGTTATGAACTCAACGATCTGGTGGAACCGCTCTTGGAGGAGAAACGATTTGGATTTGAGGAGATAGCCTACCTGATTCTGTCGGGCAGATTGCCTGACAGCGAAGAACTGGCAGCCTTCCAAAGTCTGCTCAATGAGAATATGCCACTCGACCATCGCACCATTGTCAATATCATCGACCTGGAAGGTACGGATATTATGAATATCCTGGCGCGCTGTGTCCTGGAGATGTACACCTTCGACAGCAATCCCGATGATATTTCCCGTGACAATCTGATGCGGCAGTCGATAGAGCTCATCGCGCGATTCCCCACTATTATCGCCTACGCTTACAACATCTACCGACATTCGGTACATGGAAGAAGTTTGCACATCCGGCATCCGAAGGAGAATCTCACTATTGCAGAAAATTTCCTTTACATGCTCAAGCACGAGGATTATACCGAGCTGGATGCCCGTATGCTCGACCTGCTCCTGATTATTCAGGCTGAGCATGGCGGTGGTAACAACTCGACGTTTACCGTGCGTGTGACCAGTTCTACCCGTACAGACACTTACTCGTCTATTGCGGCGGGTATCGGTTCGCTGAAGGGCCCGCTTCATGGCGGTGCCAATATCAAGGTGATAAATATGTTCCATCATCTGAAAGAACAGATTTCGGATTGGACAAATATCGATGAGATAGACACCTATCTGATGCGTATGCTCAACAAAGAGGCATACGACAAGACGGGACTGATCTATGGTATCGGACATGCCGTGTACACGATGAGCGACCCACGAGCCGTGCAACTGAAAAAACTGGCGGGCGAGTTGGCGAGAGAAAAGGGTAGGGAGCAGGAGTATGAGTTCCTGAAGTTGATTGAGCAGGAGAGCATCAAACAGATTTCGGCTTTCAGAAAAACACGTAAGCCCATCTGTGCCAACCTCGACTTCTACAGTGGTTTCATCTATGAGATGATAGGACTTCCGCAAGAGATCTATACGCCCATCTTTGCAATGGCACGTATCGTGGGTTGGACCGCGCACCGTATCGAAGAGTTGCACTACGAGGGACGACGCATCATCCGTCCGGCCTACAAGAATATCCAGAACCCTAAGACTTATCAGTCTATCAAGGATAGATAAGCGGGCGAAGCATGATTCTTGTAATTCAAAAAAGCAGGAGGAAAACCCCAAATGGTTTTCCTCCTGCTTTTATTGGATAGCTATGATAGCCGTGTCTGCAATGGATTTAGCAGACCTTGTTGAGCTTCTTGATGATAGAGAAGATGAAGAGGGCTGCAACCAGACAGATGCACATGAGCGTTCCCCATACGATGCTGAGGTCCATGTCCCACATGTGGCCGGGAATAGACACGAGCTTGTTGCCCAATGCAGTAGCTACAAACCAGCCACCCATCATCATACCGCGATACTTGGGAGGCGCTACCTTGGTAACCAGTGATATACCGATAGGAGAAAGCAGCAACTCGGCAAAAGTGAGAATCAGGTAAGTGGAAACGAGCAGGTTGGGGGTTACATCAGCCACATGGTTGGGGTGGTCAGTAGCAGGAAGACCGATAGACGACAGGGTCATCAGCAGGTAGGCTGCACCGGCTACAAGCATACCCAAACCTATCTTCACGGGAGCCTTGGGTTCCTTGCCTTTCTTGGCCAACCAGCCAAAGAGCGCGATACTTACAGGAGTGAGCATCACTACGAAGCAGGCATTGAACTGCTGGAAGATGGGAGCAGAAAGTGTGATTTCAGACTCCAAATTGCAGTAGTTGTAGCCCAGTATGGCCAAACCCAGTACGATAATGCCGCCATAGATAGATTTGGCCTTGGTGGTAGCGCTCTGGAAGATGCCAAACAGACCGTATACCAAGAAGATACAAGCCACGAGGTTGGCAACATTGAAGAGCATAGACTCAACACCTGAAGACTTGGTGGCAGTAAACTCGTCTGCAAACCATGTCAGGGTAAGACCATTCTGATGGAAAGCCATCCAGAAGAAGATAACGACTGCGAATACCAACACCAGACAGACGATACGCTCGCGGGTCTCGGCAGGAGACATCTCCTCGACAGGGGCATCCGTAGTGGTTTTTTTCTCCTTTTTCACACTCAGAACCTGTCGGAAAGTGCTCTTGCCAAAGTAATAAATACAGATGCTGGCGATGACAGATACGCAGGCTACGGCAAATGCAAAGTGATAAGAATCGGCTTTAGAGTATCCCAAACTCAGCTGTGCCCAATCCATAATCTTGATGGCCGCGGTAGGTGCAAACAGGGCGCCCACGTTGATGAGCATGTAAAACAGCGAAAAGCCTGAGTCGCGTTTGTCGGCAAATTTCGGATCGTTGTAGAGGTCACCGACCATGACCTGCAGGTTGCCCTTGAACATACCTGTTCCGAGGCTGACCAGCAACAGTGCGGCACCCATTGCCACAACGGCTACGGTTCCACCGCCAAGTGGGATGGACAGAAGCAGGTATCCCATGAACATAATGAAGATACCGATGACCACCATACGTGAGTAGCCCCACTTGTCTGCGGCCATTCCGCCGAACAATGGCAGGAAGTAAACGAGGGTTAAGAACCAGGTGTAAATCTCAGATGCCGTGCCTGCGGCAAATCCAAAATTCTCACCGAGAAATAAAGCGAATACAGCGAGCATGGTATAATAGCCAAAGCGCTCGCCGGTGTTGGCTAAAGCCAAAGTCCAAAGACCTTTTGGTTGTCCTTCAAACATAGTTAAAATTATTTTTTAGTTTTGGTGATATCAAATAGGTATGTCAACTTGATGACAATATTGCCAAAATTGGAACTGCCGAAGAAGTCGCGCTTGGTGTCGCCGTAAAGGTTGCCAAGGCCATAATAATATCGGCCTTCGAGCAGGATATGTCCGGCTTTGGGGATGCTATATTCTGCTCCCAAACCCACGGCAATGCCATAGTCAAACTTGTTTTCAACAGCCATTGTATCTTGTGCCACCACCAAAGAGGCACGGTCGGCTGTATTGCGTTTGTCAAAATCGAAGTTGGATTTGGTACTTTCACTCATGTAGATGCCGAACAGGGGACCAAGGTTCAGGAAAAAGCTGAGTCCTTTGTATTCCCTTCCCCATGCCAGATGCGCCATCACGGGCACCTGTATGTAGTTGATAGTGCGGCTGTAGGCTTCGGCCAATCCTGTTTCGCCGTTGATGACCGGTTGGTTGTCACGGTCAAGAATGTCTTCTTTCCATCCCAACTGCGAATAGTTGATTTCGGCGTAAACAGAGGCAATGGTCTTGAAGTATTTCTCACATACATATCTGAATGCAAGTCCCCCCGTCATTCCTCCATGATATCCTTGTGGAACCTTAGGAGTGAAGCGGACATTGCTCATGACGTAACCGCCCGTCACTCCGATAGTGAGGTCGTTGCGGTGTTCACCTATCTGCGCGCTGACCGCTACTGGAAGCGTCAGGAAGAGGACAATGAGTGTCAGGTACTTTTTCATTAATAGGAAATTGATTCTATATTCTGATTGGTTTTATAATGTATCAGCACAAAATTGGCATTCTGCATACCACCCTCTGCATGCTTCACAAAGTGCAGTTGGGTCTGCACGGGTGTGGAAACAGCTTCACCTTTTGACCCTTTGAAAGCCTCTCCATACTTATGAAGACCCTGCAGGAAATAGTTGGCATGGTCATAGCCTGTCAAAGCAAATCTTGGCAAGGCCTGTTGCATCTCCTGCTTGAACCATTTCCGATAATTGCGCTCTATCCGCTGTACCGAGGTGGACAGGGGATTGTAATAAAAAGTGGTGGGGATATAAGTGTCGAACCTGTGGAAATTCTCCAGATTGTACTTGGTGTACATCAGCCACTCCGTGTAGCCGAATAGTGAGATGGAGAGGTTAGGCGCAACGGTAGCCAAGCTGTTGAGTTTGGCAAAAGCAATATTGAGCTCCGGTGAGCGTCCCGTATTGAGAATCACCACATTGGGTTGGGTGCGGCTAAAGGCTTTGGCAAATTGCTCTTCTGATGATTTCAGATTGGTGATACTGTATTTGATGCCCTTTTTCTCGAGTTGGTTACGCAATCCAAATGTAAAGACTCCTTTCTTGCTGGTCGAGTCATTGCAGTCTATGAAGATGGGATGATGGTTGGGGAAGCGCTCCAAGAAAGCACTGATAGACTGGTTGGTAGTAGCCGAAGCCGACTGATAGACTTGGAATATCTGTGGATTGCGGGTCACTTCGTCACTGGCGATGGAGAAAGGTATCACCATTTTGATTTTATAGGTTTTGCAGAAGTCGCCCAATGCCTTGACTTGTGGCGTATAGAGCGGGCCGAAGATGATGTCGCAGTCCTTGGCGTTTTTGTCCAGCAGCGTCTGGCGTATGTCGGCATCGATGGGTACATTCCAGGCATGCACATCCACCGAAACACCTTGTGTCTTCAGTTCCTCGCAGGCCATTAGGAAGCCGCGATAGTATTCCACCATGCGGTGTCCATCTCCATCCACATTGTGTAGGGGCAACATGATACCCACTTTGATGGCTCTTTTGCGTACATCGGTGCGTGCGGGTTCTTTCTTGGCAACAGGCGTGGCGGCTTCCACGGTTTTCTTGGGAAAGGGGACAAAGACGGTGGTTCCCTTTTTGAGCTTGTAGCCTTCCTGTTTCATCTCTGGATTGGCCTCCATCAGGTCTGCTATCGTAATCCCATACTTCTGTGCTATCCCGAAGATGGTGTCTTTCTTCTTTACCTTGTAGATATCTTGCCATGTGTTTACTTGCGCATAGCCAAATGCCGCCCACAGCATCATAAACATGGCAAATAGATACCTTATATGTCGTCTTTTCATTTATTGCATGCATTTTTGATTCATGTGCAAAAATACAAAAAAACTCCCAACTGTGGAGTCAAACTCTAAACTTTTTGCTAACTTTGCACGATTAAGTTATCAAATCATGAGGTTTTATGTTATATTGGCCATCCTGATGGTTGCATCGGCCGGTATTGGCCTGCATGCACAGGCTCCCACGATATCGCCATCGGTGAGATTTGTAGACGCAGAGGGTAACGAGAGCAGCGACTTTCAGTTTTCCGGTTCGGCGCCAGTGCGGGCCGAGTTCAGGCTCAATCCCTCGGGTACTGAGGGCTGGAGCCGTCACTACGAATGGCGCTTTTTCCGTGAAGGCAAGGTAGATGAGCCTTACCTGACAAGATACGAAGAGAATACAGACTACACTTTCTCTCAGTCTGACACTCATTATGTGGTGTGCTATGCCACATTTGTACAGGGGCGCGACACGGTGGCCTATACGCAGGATTATTGGCAGGAGGCACGTTTCAGTGTCTCTATTTATGAGAGCAAGTTGGAGTTTCCCAATGCTTTTTCTCCCAACGGTGATGGCATCAACGATATTTACCGGGCGAAGTCTGGGTATCAGAGTATTGTAGAGTTTAGAGCCATCATCTTTAACCGATGGGGGCAGAAGTTATATGAATGGAACGACCCGGCAGGCGGTTGGGACGGTACTTACAAAGGAAAAGATGTCAAACAAGGGGTGTATTACTGCCTGGTCAAGGCACGTGGTGCTGATGGACGCAAGTTTGAGATCAAGAAAGATGTCAACCTGCTACGGGATTATATCGAGTCTACGAATTATTGACAGGATGTACGAAGACAGATGAAAAGAGAAGACGAACAGATCAACGTGTGGGGAGCACGTGTACATAATCTTAAAAATGTGGATGTGACCATTCCCCGCAATTCGCTCACGGTCATTACAGGCTTGTCGGGATCAGGCAAGTCGTCGTTGGCATTCGATACCATTTTTGCCGAAGGCCAACGCAGATATATAGAAACCTTTTCGGCCTATGCGCGAAACTTTCTGGGCAACATAGACCGACCCGATGTCGACAAGATTACGGGACTGAGTCCGGTCATCAGCATTGAGCAAAAGACCACCAATAAGAATCCCCGGTCTACTGTGGGCACTACCACAGAAATCTATGACTATTTGCGCTTGTTGTATGCACGTGCCGGAACGGCGTACAGTTATCTTTCGGGCGAGAAGATGGTGAGATACACGGAGGAAAAGGTAATTGGGATGATACTCGATGCCTATGCCGACCGCCGAATCTATATCCTCGCCCCATTGGTACGGCAACGTAAGGGCCACTATCGTGAACTGTTTGAGAGCATGCGGCGCAAAGGCTATCTGTATATGCGTGTGGACGGTGAAATCATGGAGATAGTGCGCGGCATGAAGGTGGACCGCTACAAGAATCATAATATCGAGGTGGTCATAGACCGTTTTAAGGTGCAGGGCAAGGAAGACGAGCGCTTGAAGAAGAGTGTGCAGATGGCTATGAAGCAGGGTGATGGTACACTCATGATCATGGACTATGACACCAACGAGGTACGTAATTATTCCAAACGCCTCATGGATCCCGTCACAGGCATATCCTATGGCGAGGCAGCACCCAATATCTTCTCGTTTAACTCGCCAGAGGGAGCCTGTCCGCACTGTAAAGGATTGGGAGTCATCAATGAAATAGACCTGAAGAAAGTGATTCCCGACGATACCGTCAGCATCTATCAAGGGGCTATCCTGCCATTGGGAAAATACAAGAATCAGATGATTTTTTGGCAGATAGATGCCATCCTCCACAACTACGATTGCGACATCAAGACTCCTGTCAAAGATATTCCGCAAGACGCCATGCAGGAAATCCTTTATGGTTCTATAGAGAACGTGCGGATATCTAAAGACTTGGTACACACGTCAAGCGACTATTTCGTCACGTTCGACGGTGTCATCAAGTACTTGAAAGACGTGATGGAAAATGATGAATCGGCCACGGGACAGAAGTGGGCAGTGCAGTTCTTGGCTCTGGTGACTTGTCCAGAATGTAAGGGACAACGCTTGAAAAAGGAATCGTTGGCCTATAAAATATGGGATAAGAACATCTCCGAGGTAGCCAATCTTGATATGCTCGACTTGCATGATTGGCTTACCCATGTCGAGGAACATTTGGACAGCCAGCAACAGAAGATAGCTTCCGAGATTATTAAGGAACTCATCACCCGTGTCAACTTCTTATTGGAGGTTGGTCTCGATTATCTTTCTCTCAATCGTCAGTCTGCTTCGCTCTCGGGCGGTGAGAGTCAGCGCATCCGTCTGGCCACACAGATAGGAACCCAACTGGTCAATGTACTGTATATTCTCGATGAACCGAGCATCGGTCTCCATCAGCGTGACAACCAGCGTCTGATCCATTCCCTCAAAGAGTTGCGCGACTTGGGCAACACGGTTATTGTTGTCGAGCACGACGAGGATATGATGCGAGCCGCCGACTGGATAGTGGATATAGGCCCGAAGGCTGGCCGCAAAGGAGGCGAGGTAGTTTTTCAGGGCACGCCTGAAGCGATGTTGCAGACCCACACCATCACGGCTGAGTATCTGAATGGGGTGCGCAGCATCGCTTTGCCTGACCATCGTCGAGAAGGTAAAGGGCAGTGCATCACACTGCATGGCTGTCGGGGCAACAATCTGAAAGGGATAGACGTGTCATTCCCGTTAGGCAAACTGATTGTTGTGACCGGTGTGAGTGGATCGGGAAAGTCGACGCTGGTCAATGAGACACTGCAGCCTATTTTGGCGCACCATTTCTATCGGGCACTCAAAAAACCGATGCCCTATGATAGTATTGAGGGTATCGAACTGATAGACAAGGTGGTCACGGTAGACCAGAGTCCGATAGGGCGGACACCTCGCAGCAATCCAGCCACTTACACAGGAGTCTTCTCCGATATCCGCAGCCTCTATGTCAACCTCCCCGAGGCTAAGATACGCGGCTATAAGCCCGGCCGTTTCTCCTTCAATGTGAAAGGAGGACGCTGCGAGGCCTGCAGTGGAAATGGTTATAAGACCATCGAAATGAACTTCCTGCCCGATGTGTATGTGCCTTGCGAGGTGTGTCACGGCAAACGCTATAACCTAGAGACCTTGGAGGTGCGTTTCAAGGGTAAGTCCATCGCCGATGTGCTTGACATGACCATCAACCAGGCAGTGGAGTTTTTCGAGAACGTACCCTCCATTCTACCCAAAATCAAGACTTTGCAGGACGTGGGACTTGGCTACATACGTTTGGGACAGTCGAGTACTACGCTGTCGGGCGGCGAGAGCCAGCGTGTGAAGTTGGCTACAGAGCTGGCGAAAAAAGATACGGGCAAGACGCTGTTCATTCTTGATGAGCCCACTACCGGCCTGCACTTTGAGGATATCCGCATCCTGATGGATGTGCTGCAAAGGTTGGTGAACAAGGGCAATACGGTGCTGATTATTGAGCACAACCTAGACGTTATCAAATTGGCGGACCATATCATTGACATTGGTCCCGAAGGAGGCCGCGGAGGAGGCCGTGTGTTGGCACAAGGCACGCCGGAGGAAGTGGCCATGTGCGGACAAGGATATACCTATAAGTTCCTGAAAGAAGTGCTACAACGAAAAGGGTAGCTTGCTGGCTTTCATGACTCCGATAAGGGGGAAGCTTGAAAGCCGATACAAAAATCTCATCAGCCTGCAAAGAGCACACAGGGTGCCGCTTTGCAGGCTGATGTGCATATTAGTCTTCTACGATACCGGCCTTCTTCCACTGGCCGGCCAGTTCGTTGGCATCTGCCAATGCTGTTGCCTCGTCCACCTCGTATTGGTCAGTAAGCAAACGAGCCAAGTCTTCGGCGGTGAAATCTTTGTCTTGCACGCTCTCCCACAGATAGACTGCGGTCGGATTCATGCTGATGATATCGCTGAAGTCTATGTTCTCCTTGCCCTCGGCAAGCAAGATGTTTTCTCCGCATATCGTGCGGAGCGTAAAACCTTTCTTTACTCTCATTATACTTATTATATAGGTTTAAAATGTGTAAGCCACAATCTTCTGTAGGCAGCAAGCAGATAGGGGCGGACGGGCAGCAGGAGACACCACACGAGCGAGTATAAGCGCCACTTGAACCCGTTGGTCTTGTCTATCTTAGTCCTGCCTTTGCGGTAAAACCCTATCACAAACCCCTTGACATCGTTGCGGTGACAATGCTCAACGCCTACGTTGCCATCTCCGCGCAAGATTACCTCTTCGCCTTTGACGGATATGATACGGTGGAGCACATAGCGGCCGGGTTCTACCTCTGCCAGCACGGCATCGCCCAAGTTGATGTCCTTGGCTTTTGCCAACAATGCCTTGTCTCTGTTGTCTTCCAGAAACGGACGCATACTGTACCCTCTCAGTCTGAGGGTTACGGTATGTCCCTCGTCCATCAGTTGCACGATTTCCGGCAACAGTTGGGCATTGGCAAACTGTATTTCCTTTACTTCGATATCGTGTTGTGGCATAGCATGGCTGCTTCTTTATCGGGTAAACAATGCAAAGTGTAGACAGGAGTGGTCTCTACAATGTGGGTAATCGTGTTGACGATACCGTCGTAGATACCCGATTCCCACTTCATGGCTGAGCACGAAGGCAACACCGATGCAAAAGCGGCAATCGAGGTGAGGCGTTCGATGCTGTTGGCCGGTGCCCTGTCTATGCGGGTGATGGCACCAAGTTGGGCTTTCACGTTGCGATAACAGGGTGTCTTGCCGCTCCATGGGCTGCCATAGATATAGGAAGCGCCGTCTATCAGACGTATGATGGGATTGTCGTCGTTCATCAGGTCGCATCCCGGTATGTATCGGAGCCACAGGCTCACCTGTGTGCTCTTTCCGGTACCGCTCTTGGCGATAAAGGCATACCCCTTTCCGTCTTTTCTCACCAGCGAGGCGTGCATCAGCACCAGTTCCCGCCGGCTGCCGGCAAAGGCAAAGATGAGCATCAGCGCATTGTTGAGGCCGAAGCAGCGCATGTCGTAACTGCCATTGAGGGCGCATTGGCAGTGGGTGAATGTGGGGTCTGTGACCAACAGACTGCAACCGGCACCCTTGAGGTCTTTGACGATAAACTGGTAGCTGCCGTCGTCGGCGCGGTCTACGATGGTATCGCCATTGCCCGTGTCGAAGGTTCTGATGCGTTCACGTTTCTCCTTGGGTATAGGGCGCACGGCATCGTCGATAGTGAGCTCAAAAAACAATTCACCTTGCGATTCGTCGACACGGAACGGCTCAAAAGAGGGGAGTAGTGACATTGAATTAAGCCCACCTTCCTTGAAGATGAGCTTAATGGACAGTTCGGCTATAGAGAAGTAATGTACCTGGTTCATGGCCGGGGACCTCCGTTGTGTCCACCATGCGGCCTACCACCCTTACCGCCACGAGGCTTGTCGCCTTGTTCCTTCCCTTTCACTTTCTTTTCCTTCTTCTTTTCAACCTTTTGGGGCTCTTGCTCCACTTCTTCTGACTCAACCACCTTGAACATGAAATCGTTTGCTGCCAGATACTTTACATCATAGACTCCGTCTTTGAGGTATTTCTTCTTCAGTTGTACATATTTCTTCTCCACGTCTTTGCGCTTCTCTGCAAAGGAGATGACGCACACGCGGTTGGGTTCGCCTCTTTCAGACAGAAAGTCACGCAACTGTACAGCGTAAACGTCCCTGTCGGCGAGGAAATGGGTCTTCTTGCCAATATAGACACCATCCAACTGCTGTATGTCAGTGAAATATACAATCGAGTCATTGAAGGATGCGGAGAAGCCAAAGACATAAACTGTCTTCTTGCTGTCGTTGGCAGCATTGGCATGGAGGCTGTATGCGAGACAGAAACCCGCAAACAAAAGGGTAAGAATCTTATTCATCTTATATATAAATAATGTGTAGTCAGGTTTAGCGCCCCAAATACGATTTCAGAAGCTTGTTCTTCGTATTGTGGCGGAGCCTACGGATGGCCTTTTCCTTAATCTGGCGCACCCGTTCGCGGGTGAGACCGAAGCGGTCAGCTATCTCTTCGAGCGTAAGTTCGGGTTGCCCGATACCGAAGAAAGCCTCTATGATTTTACGTTCCCGCTCGCAGAGGGTAGAGAGTGCCCTGCCAATCTCCTCGCGCAGCGACTCCATCACCAGTTCGTTGTCAGCTTGCGGCGTATCGATGTTGGGGAGAATGTCGAGCAGACTGTTTTCCTCACCATCTATCAGCGGTGCGTCGATAGAGGTGTGTCGCCCGTTGACCTTGAGCGCGTCTTCTATCTTGTCTTCCGGCAGATCCACCTTATCGGCAATCTCGTCGATGCTCGGTTTGCGCTCGTTTTCCTGCTCAAACTTGTTGAGCATCGTTGTTATCTTGTTCACAGAGCCTACCTGATTGAGCGGTAAGCGCACAATGCGGCTCTGCTCGGCAATAGCCTGCAGGATGCTTTGCCGAATCCACCATACGGCATACGAGATGAATTTGAAACCACGGGTCTCGTCAAACTTTTCTGCGGCTTTAATCAGTCCCAAGTTTCCCTCGTTGATAAGGTCCGGAAGACTCAGTCCCTGGTTCTGGTATTGCTTGGCAACTGATACGACAAATCGCAGGTTGGCTCTCGTCAGTTTCTCCAGTGCCTTCCTGTCTCCTTTCCTGATTCGCTGTGCCAGTTCCACTTCTTCCTCTACAGAGATCAGTTCTTCATGACCAATCTCCTGTAGGTATTTGTCGAGCGATGCACTCTCCCGATTCGTTATCGATTTTGTGATTTTCAGTTGTCTCATTAGGCATTACCTCTTTTTGACCAATTGCAAATGTAACGCTTTTGCTTTACATGTGCAAACATTTTTCGCATTATTTGCGCAAAGGAGGGTGCAATTGCCCATTGCACCCTCCTTTTTCACGTATTATTATCAGTTCACCTGTACGGCGAAGTAGTCGCGCTTGCCTGTCGGCCACATACCCTTGATGTAGAGTACAGGGTCTTTGCTGGTCGATGCTTTCTTCACCACGGTCTGCAAGTCGTCGGTCGTGCGGATGGGCGTATCGTTGGCCTGCATGATGACGAATCCTTTCTCGATGCCGGCTTTCTTGATCGCTCCAGTACCCGCCTTGACTACCTCCAGTCCGTAGGTGATACCCAACTGCTCTTTGGTGCTTGCGCTGACGGGAGCGAAAGTTCCGCCCAGCACATCCAGGTCGGCAGTCTTCACCACCTTGGTGTTGCCCTGAGCATTCTTGAGCGTCACGGTCTTGGTATTCTTCTGCTTGTTGTGCAGATAGGTCAGAGAGAGCTTGTCGCCAGGACGTTTGTTGGCCATAATCTCTTGCAGCTCGGCCATCTTGGCAATCTTCTTGCCGTCGATAGCGGTAATCACGTCGCCGTCTTTCAGGCCAGCCTCAGCACCGGCACCGTCGGGATCCACTTTCGATACATACACACCCTCATTGGTGCCATAGTCCATTTCCTTGCCTTGTTCCTTGTCGGCATTGATCTGGTTGAGCAGGTCGCCGCCCTGTATGCCGAGGAATGCGCGCTGTACCGTACCGTACTTCTTGAGGTCGTCCACCACCTTATTCATAATGGTCGTGGGGATGGCGAAACCATATCCTGTAAAGGCACCTGTCTGCGAGTAGAGCATGGCATTGATACCTACCAGCTCACCCTGTGTGTTGACGAGTGCGCCACCGGAGTTGCCCTGGTTGATGGCAGCGTCGGTCTGGATGAAACTCTCCACTCCGTTCTGTGAAGCATAGAGCGAGCGGGCCTTGGCGCTCACGATACCGGCGGTAACCGTATTGTTCAGTCCGTAGGGATTGCCCACAGCGATGACCCATTCGCCCACCTTCAGTTTGTCAGAGTCTCCGATGGGCAGGGTAGGCAGGTTGGTGCCGTTTACCTTGATAAGCGCCAAGTCGGTAGAGGGATCGTTACCGATGATGCGGGCCGAAAACTCGCGGTTGTCATAGAGGGTGACCGTGAGCTCATCAGCACCTTCCACTACGTGGTTGTTGGTGACAATATAGCCATCGGAAGAGATGATGACACCTGAACCCATAGCTTGTTTCTTGGGAGTCTGTATCTGCTGCTTGCGGGTGCCTCCGTTGCCGCCAAAGCCGAAAAAATCGCCGAAAAAGTCGCCAAAGGGACTTGCAGGAACATCCACGGTCTGCACCTTCGAGTTTTGTACATATTTGATATGTACCACGGCAGGCAGAGATTTTTCTGCTGCGTAGGTGAGGTCTACGGGCTGTCCAGCCACAGCTACGCTTGAGGATGCAGCGTTCACCTTCATGAATGAGCCTGCTGAGAATGCAAGTGCTACCAAGCACATGGCTCCAAACAGATAATTAGAATACTTTTTCATTCTTGTTGATTTTAAATTGTTTCTTGTTCTTTCTTCTTTCTGGTTAAGGCGCAATTGACTACGCCTGTCTGCTGAAAAGCAGTGCAAATATAGGCGCAAAGTTTGTTAATCTGCCATTTTGTCCACTTTGTTTATTTCATTTTAACAGTTCAAATTCGCCCATTAACGGCTCTTAAACGGCCATAAGCCTAAATTTACATTCGTTTATAGTGCATAGGTTTGTCATACAGTGCCCTTAC
>JBJEAU010000028.1:0-17449 GCA_051869355.1 Prevotella sp.
CTCACCCTATGGCAGCGGACACACCAAGGTATGTCCCTACCCTTTGGATTGGTGTTTCGGATGCTTACGTAGGGACATACCTTGGTGTGTCCGAAAGGGGATGGAATGACGGTACGCACCGCGAGGAGGGAACCAATCGGAACCCATCGACAGCCAATTTTCCATCAAAAGCAGGGGGAAAGCGAATAATTTTGCTTCCGATGGCAACAAAATCACAAAAACAGAGTTTATATTAATGTAACTTGACGATAAATGGTACAACATCGACAATGTACGGACGGTATGGGCAAGGCAGCCTTGGCAACCAAGAGACTTATGGATATCGTATGTGCTCTGCTGGGATTGCTTCTACTATCGCCCTTGTTGGTGTTGATAGCCCTATCGCTGAAGATACAGAGAAACGGCCCTGTCATCTTTCGCCAAAGCCGCATCGGACTGGGAGGTAAGCCTTTTACCATCTACAAGTTCCGAACACTTAGCAGCGAAGCCGAAGAGAACGGGCCACAGCTCATCGCCAACACCAACGAGAGCTGCTCTACCAAGCTGGAGCGTTTTCTGCGTGGCCATCATCTGGATGAACTGCCACAGATGTGGAATGTGCTTCGGGGCGACATGTCGTTAGTGGGTCCGAGACCCGAGCGACAATACTATATAGACAAGATCATGGAGAAGGATTCCCGGTACAGCCTCATCTACCAGATGCGGCCAGGTCTCACCTCAGAAGCCACGCTGTACAACGGATATACCGACACCATGGAGAAGATGTTGCGCCGTTTGCACATGGACCTTTACTATCTGGAGCACCGCTCGCTCTGGCTCGACTGCAAGATTATCATCAAGACCGCTGCCCGCATGCTGGGAGGCGTCAGATTCTAACATACAAGGAAATGAGAAGATACCTTATCTTATTGGCGCTGGCCGCGCTGATACCCACAGGCCTCATGGCTCAAAGTATGAGCGATGAGCAGGTGATACAGTTTGTGACTAAAGAGCACGCTGCCGGCACTTCGCAGGCGCAGATTGTGACCAAACTCATGCAGAAAGGCGTGGACATCAGTCAGATACGACGGGTAAGACAGCGCTACGAGCGCCAAATCAACCAGAAAGGACTGGGCGTGGTGGCCGACCAAGCCGTGAGCAGTGCGGAGAACCGTATGCGCCAGGCCAACGGCGAGAAAAAAGAAAACGAGCAGACGCGCTCGACCAACATGGTACGCAGCTCCAACGAGGCGTACACGCATACCTTTACCCCTGACGAGGCCGGATTTGCTGCCTTTCAGGAAGAACTGGGCATGATGCTGCCCACCGACACTGCCGCTCTGGTGCGCCAACTGCTGGCCGAAAAAAAGAGCAAGAAAGTATTCGGACGCGACATCTTCAACAACAAGCTGCTCACCTTTGAGCCCAACATGAACATCGCCACTCCACAAAACTACCGGCTCGGTCCGGGCGATGCGGTGATTATCGATGTTTACGGAGCCTCACAAAAATCGGTAACCGCCACAGTATCGCCCGATGGCGACGTGACCATAGAGGGATTCGGCCCCATTCAGGTAAGCGGACTCACGGTGGCACAGGCCAACGCCCGCCTACGCACCACACTGGGCGCACGCTACACCAGTTCGAAGGTAAGGCTCACGCTGGGACAGACCAAGACCATCATGGTCAATGTGATGGGCGAAGTGAAGCTGCCCGGCACCTACACCCTATCGGCATTTGCCACCGTCTTCAATGCCCTCTACATGGCCGGAGGTCCCAATGACATTGGAACCCTGCGTAATATCAAGGTGTTTCGCGACAATCGCCTCATCGCTACGGTCGATGTCTACGACTATATCCTCAACGGCAAGGCCAGCAATATCCATCTCACTGACAACGACGTGATTGTGGTGGGTCCGTACGATTGCCTCGTCAACTTGTCGGGAAAGGTAAAGCGCCCCATGTTTTACGAGATGAAACGCAACGAGAGCGTGGGCACGCTTATCAAATATGCAGGTGGATTTGCCGGCGATGCCTACACCAAGTCTGTAAGAATCATCCGCAAGACAGGACGCGAATACTCGGTACACAACGTGGGTGAGTTTGACATGAGTTCGTTCAGTATCGCCGACGGCGACTCGGTAACGGTAGACTCCATCCTCAACCGTTATGAGAACATGGTAGAGGTCAAAGGAGCCATTTTCCGTCCCGGCATGTATCAGGTAGGCGGCGAAATCAACAGTGTCCGTACCCTGATCGAACAGGCAGAAGGTGTAACCGAGCAGGCATTTACCGCCCATGCCGTGATGCACCGCATGAAGGAGGACCGCACGCTCGAGGTGATTCCGGTGGATATAGACGGTATCATGAACGGCACGGTGGCCGACATACCGCTGAAGAAAAACGATGTGCTCTTCATCCCCACCAAACAGGCGCTGATGCAGCAGCAGACACTCACCATACATGGCGAGGTACATTACCCTGGAATCTACCAATATGCTGACAATGAAACCATTGAGGACTTTATCCTGCAGGCTGGAGGTCTGAAAGACCAAGCCTCTACCGTAAAAGTGGACGTGGCACGACGCATCGTCAACCCTAAAGCGACCACCACAGACAGCATCATCTCTCGTACCTATAGCTTCGCACTGAAAGAAGGGTTTGTCATCGACGGCCAGCCCGGCTTCAAGCTCATGCCTTACGATGAGGTGTATGTGCGCAAGAGCCCTGGATTCTACACGCCCCAGAATGTGTATGTGGAGGGTCAGGCCATGTTTGCCGGTACCTACACGCTGGCGAAGAAAAACGAGCGGCTCAGCGATGTCATCAAAAAGGCGGGTGGCGTGACCGACTTGGCCTATACGGCCGGTGCACGACTGGTACGCCGCACCACCGAGGACGAGAAAGCCAAGATACAGACCGTGACGCGCATGCTTGCCGTACAAGGCGGCAACCGCGACTCGCTCAACGCTGCCCTATTGCAGCTCTCCGATTCCTATCCCGTGGGTATCGAACTGGCTGAAGCCATGAAGCATCCGGGAGGCGATGCCGACCTGGTACTACGTGAGGGTGACCGCATCATCATCCCCGAATATGACGGCACGGTGAAGATAAGCGGTGATGTGATGTATCCCAACACCGTAGCCTACGAGCGCGGCAAGCGTGCCGGATACTATATCGACCAAGCCGGCGGTTTCGGTAGCCGTGCCAAAAAGAGCCGCACCATCATCATCTACATGAACGGTACCGTGGCACGTGTAGCCCATAACGCCAAGGTACAGCCCGGCTGCGAAATCGTGGTACCCAGCAAGCCCAAGCGCGATGCCGCAACAATAAGCCAGTGGCTCAGCATAGGCACAAGTGTGGCATCCCTCGCCACCATGATTGCAACTATCGCTAATTTGGTGAAGTAAAAGGTATAAGAAAAGAGATTCAAATACAAGAGCTATGAAAGAAGAAGAAAAAAGCATAGATATCTTCACCGTATTCGACCACATCAAGAAAAGGAAATCTTTGTTTCTCAAGGTCACAGTTATCACGGCTATCGTGTCGGCAATCTACATCTTACTTGTACCGAGGGTATACACCAGTACGATACTATTGGCTCCCGAACTAGGAGATATCACCGGCAAGAGTAGCCTTTCTTCACTGGCTTCATCATTTGGCTTCAACATAGACAACAATGCTATGAGCGATGCCATATATCCAGACTTGTACCCGCAGCTCATGGCCACAAATGACTTTGCATACCACCTTGTCAAATACAAGGTCACAAATGCAGACCACTCTCTATCTACCACCTACTACGACTATCTGCTACACCACCAGAAGAAAAATCCATGGGCTTTTCCCCTTAGAATCATTAGTACAGTCAAGAATATTTTGACAGATTCATCAGAGTCGACCCAAAAGTCAAAAGATATCAACCTTTTTAGCCTGACAAAGGATCAGACCGACGTTTTAAATATCATCAAACGCAACATACAATGTGAAATAGACTCCAAATCGGGCATCATCACAATTACAGCCAAGGATCAAGATCCGCTCATTGTAGCCACTATTGCCAATGCTGCAAAAGATGAGTTGCAGAATGCTATCACACAATATCGTACAAACAAGGCTCAAGTGGACTTGGACTATTTCCGGAAATTGACTGTTGAAGCCAAAGCTGCTTACGAAAAGGCCAGACAGCTTTATGGCAGCTACGCAGATGCCAATATAGATGTATTATTGGAGAGCTACAGGTCAAAACAGAACGACTTGGAGAATGACATGCAACTGAAGTTCAATACTTACAGCACACTCAATGCCCAACTGCAACAAGCCATCGCCAAGGTGCAGGAAAACACACCTGTCTTTACCGTCATCATGGAAGCCACAGTACCCCTCCGTCCATCGCACCCCAAGCGGATGGTTTTTGTGGTTGTCATGATTATCTTCGCATGGGTAGGCACAACCCTTTTCGTCTGCCGTAAAGAACTGCAGCAGATGTTCCGCAAAGGCTTTTAGCGGTCTGGCAATATCTCGGCCATACCATAGTCTTCCACTATTAGCCAAGTATGCATGCAACATTCAGAGAAAAGTAAGCGCATAGCCAAAAACACAGGAGCTATATATATCCGCATGATAGTGATCATGCTGGCAACGCTCTATACCTCCAGGATTGTCTTGCAGCAATTGGGAGTGATAGATTTCGGCATCTATAATGTGGTTGCAGGAGTTGTTGCATTGTTGACTTTCTGTACAAGCAGTCTGGCCAATGTCTCACAACGCTATATGAGCATCGGTCTTGGAGAGAATGACACTGTAAAGACAAAGCTATACTTTCAGCAGAGCCTCTCTTTGATGACAGTGTTTTCGGTGCTCATTCTCGTTATGTCAGAGACTATCGGTCTTTGGGTAGTCTCCACACAGCTTTCCATTCCATCCACAAGGTTTGGAGCTGCCGCATGGGCATATCAGTTTGCCGTGGCATCTGCTGTATGCAGCGTTATCCAAGTACCATTCATGGCAGAGATTATCGTTAACGAGAAAATGAAAATGTATGCACACATAGGTTTGTTTGAAGCCTTTGCCAGACTGGCCATAGCCTATCTACTTACCATCAGCAGCGGTGACAAGCTTATCTTTTACAGTGCCCTGTACGCCGTGGTATCTATATGTACCTTGGCATACTATATCCTATACGACAGAATCGCTTTTCCCGAGTGCCGTTTCGGTTGGATCTGGTGCCACAAACTTGTCCAAGAAATGCTTCGTTTCATCGGATATACTGTGTTGGGCAGTCTTGCCTGGTGGGCGACCTATCAAGGAACCAACGTAATGCTCAACATCTTTTTCGGACCTGCAATCAACACAGCCCGAGGCATCGCCCTGCAGGTAAGTACCGTCATTGACCGGTTTTCCTCCAGCATGATGACGGCTGCAGCCCCACAGATTATCAAATCGTATGCAGAGAGAGACATTGCCTATATGACAAGTGTAATAGAAAAAGCATCCAAATTTTCATTCTTCTTCTCCTGTGCTATCTCCATGCCCATCATTTGGGAAACCCGATATATCCTACATATTTGGCTAGGTGATGTTCCCGACCACACAGTGCTCTTTACACGCCTGTTGGTGATAGACTCGCTTGTCAATATATTCTTCCAGCCGCTTGCCACCGCTGCAAATGCCACTGCCCGCATCAAGGGTATCCAGTTCTACGGGCGGCTTATCACCCTCTCAGCTCTACCTGTCGGGTATCTGATACTATACATTTTCCACAATCCAGCATTGGCTATCTGCGTTATTCTAGCCACCGACATCCTCTACTGGGGCTACTGCCTCATTGATATTCACCATCAGATACAACTTAACATCATCCATTATCTGCGGCATTCGGTCTGGCCGGCATTCGTACTGTTTGCTTCATCATTGGCGGCATGTTGGATAGTCCACACTTTCGCCTGCAACGGTGGTTTTCCGAGTTTGGTACTTACTACCTTGACAGCCGTAACAGCCTGTATTGGTATAGGTTATCTCCTAATTACGCACACAGAGAGGGCATATATATGGGCATTAATCAAGAGGATATAATCCAGTAAAAACCATGCATATCATATATATCCAGAATTACAGTTCTGAACAAACGAGACAGTGGTATAGCATCTTGCATCCAGGAGACAGCCTATATCATGGCAGCACACTAACAAGACTATAAAGTTTCCAACTGAGCATTTCATTTCACAGACGGAACAATTCTATACTCAAATATGTAAGCTACTCACAAACTGAAGCACTATGCCTATATTATCTTTATTGTTCTTTATCAACCCTCTAGTGGGCATCACTTCATGGATATGGGTTGCACTAAGAAATATTGATAAGACCTCATGGACATCCATAAGAGGTCTGGCACTCTTTTTGTCTCTCTATCTCGGCATGATCAACACCACCAAAGAACTGTACGGAGACTTTCTGGCCTACAACGAATACTACCGGGATGCCCTCCAGACACCGTTTTTTGAGTATCTGCTGTTATATGCCAAGGAGCCTATCTACTATGCTTGCTCGTGGTTGATATGTAACCTTACCCAAGCCAACTGGCCCGTTTTCGTTACATTCTTTACAACAGCAAGCTACATGGCCATCTTTGAAAGTGCCATCCTTGTTGCCCAAAAGACCCAATGTTCTAAGTATCATGTCATTACAGTGCTACTGTTTACATCTTTCTTCTTTCAGGGATTTGCCATGAACGGCAATATGCTTCGCCAAAGCATATCCCAATCGTTTGCCTTGCTGTTCTTGACTTATCTATATTTCAACCAGCACTATAAATGGTTATTTGCGCTCCTTTCAATTGGCATACATACAGCTTCTATCCCTATCATCGGCTTGGGGATTATCCCTATTGTAAAAAAAACCTTTACCCTCAGGACCTTCACATTGCTCATTCTGACAGTCATAGCGCTATCGGTTATCTTCCTCTCCATGTCAGGCATACTAGCCAACATCTTGTTTATCGGATATATATTCGCCCGTCTGGAAGACACTTCACAACTTACTGGCACTGATAGTTGGCAAACCGAAATAGGAATCAACACACAATTCTACATACTGAGTGTGCTTCTGATTACGATGATAGTCTATATTTACTATTTCATGCATCGCTGTTCCAAGGTAGGAAACACCTTCCCCACAGGTATCACTGGCATTGTCAATATCACGCTTATCATCCTATTGTTTATCCTTGCTTGCAATTTCTCCGAGGCCTACTTTCTATGCATGCGGTACCAGTTCTATATCTATACTTTTCAGCCCATACTGATACTTTTATTCCTTAGGTATTTCCATTTCAGATACATACACATCATTGAGGCATGTCTCTGCATACTGATGTTACCATATTTTTGTTACTATTTCAGTAATGGGGTTTTCAAGTATGCGAGTTTAGCTGAGATATTGATTACCACACCCATACTTTATTTTATAGAGATATGAAGACTAAAGAATATATTGACAACTCTCATTCCAAAACATTATAGGAATCTCTATGGTTAGATATCTATAGATGTGTCGGTCTATAGCTTTCAGAACCAATACACCTGTGGATGCCTATAAAACATCAAGATAGCCTAAAATGATATTTTACAAAGTATTAAACAATTAGCAGATTATGAAGATATTTGGCTTTGACATAGAATTTGATCACAACAAACTTCGAAAAAAAATCGAAGCGAGCAAAAACAGTGACACTAAAGGATATATCTGTGTAATAGACGGCCCTTCATTAGCCCGTTCCTACAAGAGCAGTGCTTTTATGGAACTGCTACAACATTCATATGCCAATACCTGCGATGGCGGTTCTGTGGCGTTTATGGCATCTCATCTATGCAAGAGACAGTTGAAAACATATACTGGACCCGAAATATTTGCAGATTACATCACCCAAACAGAATACAAGCAAATCATACTTGGTAATAAAGAGCAGATGTTTGCTAAGTTGAAAGCTTCTATAGAGAATACTGCTGGCGATACTCATCATCTGTATTACATACCTCTTCCGTTTTCCTCGGTTGACAGTTTTGACTATAATGCTATTGCTCAAAAAATCAACAGTATCGATGCCGACCTTATCTGGGTAAGTCTAGGAGCTCCCAAACAAGAGTTCTTCATGCAGAAAATGCTTCCATATCTACGCCGTGGAGTGATGTTGGGGGTAGGAGCAGCTTTCTCTTTCTACCTTGGGGAGTTAAAGGACTATCGTTTCCGCATTGGTGAGATTAGGTTAAACTGGATTTTCCGACTCCTTATCGAACCCAAGAAACAGTTTAAACGAGTAGGAACCATGTTGCAGTATTATCCATTAATTTATTATAAAGCAAAGAAAACGAAACAGGGGATATGAAACAAAAAATGCTAATCATTCATCCCATTATTGCTCCATACAGAATTGACTTTTTCAATAGTCTATCAAAAGCGTATGACTGTACCATCTGTCTTACATGGAACAATCTTCATGACCAGACATTTGATTATTCCCAGATAGAAAAACAGTTTCTGTTTGTTCCAAGGTTCTTAACGAAAAAAAAAATGGGCTATCCCATAGGACTGATTAAGACATTCAGAGAGACCAAGCCCGACATCATTCTGGTATCTGAATGTGGTATCGTTTCCATGCTCATGCTTCTTGTCTGCACGCTATGCCATCGCAAGGTAAAGGTTGTCAGCATGATAGATGACAGTTATGATATGATTCAATCCGACAACCATTTTACGAAGCGGCATAAGTATGCTGAAAGACTCTTGATACCTTTATTTGATAATATAATATGTGTCGAGCCAAGGGTAACTGATTATTACAAGAAGCGATATCATAAAGGTATCTATTTCCCCATTATTGTTGACGAAGAACTATCCGTATTGAGATATAAGCGTATCATACCTATCAGCGAAAGATATATCCAAGACTACTCGTTAAAAGGAAGAAAAGTAATTCTGTTTGTAGGCCGTCTGGTTGAAATAAAGAATGTGCAGTTCGTCATTTCTACCCTTAAGGATATCAATGATCCGAGTCTACGTTTTGTCATTGTAGGGAGCGGGAACTATGAGCAAACACTTTTTTGCTTGGCCAAAGAGGATGACAGAATTATCTTCACGGGAAGAAAAGAAGGTGACGAACTCTATGCATGGTACAATATCGCTAGCATCTTCGTCCTGCCAAGTTACAAAGAGCCTTTTGGCGCTGTAACAAACGAAGCCCTTATAGGTGGTTGCAGGTGCTTAGTTTCAAACCGGGCAGGCAGTCAATGCTTGATAGACATAACCAACGGCAAGACTTTTGACCCTTACGATAGGACAAGTTTTAAAACAATTCTGATGGAAGAGGTGTCAAAAGTACAGCCAACATCCTCACATATAGAGCATAGGGCATCGCTCATGAATATATCTTTTAAAAAAGCAATGTCTAACGTCATCCACAATATATGAGACATTTCAGGCCAAAGATTCTAATCATAGCCTCCTTTCCACCTCCTGTTCATGGTGCAGCAATGGTAAGCCAACAAATAAAAGACAGTGCAAGCATCAACGAAGCTTTCTGTTGCGACTACATCAATATTGGAACCTCAAGAAGTATTAATGAAATAGGCCAAGAAGGCATCTTGCTGACAATCAAGAAAGGATATAGATTCGTGTCTGCCCTATTCATAACGGTTTGGCATCTGATTATACAAAGATACGACTTGTGTTACTGTGCCATTACATGTCATGGAAAAGGGTTCATCAAAGATGCTCCTTTCGTTCTCCTTTGCAAACTATTTGGCAGAAAGGTTGTGATTCATCAGCACAATAAAGGCATGGCCAACTATGTCGATAAGCCTTTTTACCACTGGCTGCTGTCACGTGTGTACAGAAATACAAAAGTTTTATTGCTGTCTCGTCATCTTTACAAAGACATCTCTGCAATCGTTCCCCTTAACAATGTCATGTTCTGTCCGAATGGTATAGCCGAACCTGAACATATAAACACGAGGGAAAAGGCGAACCATCCGCTTCGTATTCTTTTCCTTTCAAACTTGATAGAGAGCAAGGGGGTTTATATTCTTCTTGACGCATTACAACAATTGGCAAAAAACGGAGAGACATTTGTATGTATTTTTGTTGGTGGAGAGTCAAAGGAAATAGATTCCATCAGCTTTCTCAACGAAATTAAGAAGCGGGATTTGGAAAATATTGTCACATACGAAGGCAAAAAGTATTTCACAGAAAAACTACAGGTTTATCATGATGCCGACATTTTTGTGTTCCCTACATATTATTATGATGAATGTTTTCCATTGGTATTACTCGAGGCCATGCAGAATCGGTTGCCATGCATCAGTACTGACGAAGGCGGCATCCCGGATATTATCATTAACGGCATGAACGGCTTTGTTGTAGAACGTAGAAACGTAGACGAACTGGCTGATAAGATTAGAATCCTATTGCATGATGACGCACTGAGAAGAAGTATGGGCTCCAAAGGTTACGAGATATATTGCAAGTATTTTACACAGAAATGCTTTGAACAGAATTTTATGAACTGTATAAGGCTCGCGATGTAAGGATGCCAAATTGTCTGTTACGACAGATATAACCTTGTTCATGACATATCTGCAAGAGATTTTCTTAATTGAGCACAATAAAAAGGCATCAATGCGAGTTTTCATATAAGATATGTCTTACATAATGACTAATAATTTGCTGATTATCATAGGAGCCTTTGCTATCAGTATGCTTTGCGGATTCGTCCTCATACCTGTCATACTCAACTTTTGCAAAGCCAGGGGGCTATACGATATCCCCAACAAGCGAAAGATGCACAAGACGAAGGTGCCCCGACTGGGTGGCATCTCATTTATCCCGTGTATGGTTTTCTCATTTATCATCGCCACAGCCACGCTCGATGTGCATGAGACGGGACACAAAATTTCCATCAATCTCTGGGTGCTTTATTTCATGGTGAGCCTCATCACCATCTATATTGTAGGTATCATTGATGATCTTGTGGGGCTGGGTGCCCGCATCAAGTTTTCTGCACAGATCCTGGCGGCCATGCTGTTGCCGGCAGCCGGACTGTATATCAATCATCTTTATGGATTTCTCGGCATCGGCGAGATTCCTTTTTGGATCGGTGCGCCGCTCACCGTGCTGGCCATTGTCTTTATCGACAATGCCATGAATCTGATAGACGGCATCGATGGGTTGGCTGCCAGCCTGTCGCTCCTTGCTTTGCTGGGATTTCTCTATGGCTTCCTATGCCTGCACTTGTATGCCTACTGCATACTGATAGCTGGACTGGCGGGGGTGCTGATTGCATATCTATACTTTAACCTGTTCGGCAAGGAGGAGCACAACCGAAAGATTTTCATGGGCGACAGCGGCAGTCTTACACTGGGATTTATCCTGGGATTCTTGTTTGTCAAATACATTATGGTCCATCCAGATGTCATGCCCTACCGTCCCGGGCATCTTGTCTTTGCAGGGTCGCTGCTCCTCATCCCCATCTTTGATGTGGCGCGGGTTGTCCTTTACCGTTTGCAACACCACAGACCGCTGTTTCAGGCTGACAAGAACCACATCCACCACAAACTCATGCAGGCTGGCTTATCCATGCATCAGTCGCTCATTGTGATTGTGGCTTTGGCCGTTGCATTTCTCGTCATCAACGTGGTGGTCTTTCCCCTGATTCACACCACTGGGGTGATTGTGACAGACATCGTGCTCTACGCACTCTTCCATCTGCTGGTTGACCGCTGCATCACCCGTAAGGAACAGGGATAGAGCCTCATCAGAATTTCTTGAAAAACAGCCTGAGTGTCTTCGACTTCAGCGTCATACGAGAGCCCGTGAGGCTCTCTTTTTGGTAGTGTTCCTCGAGATTGTTGATGCCATACGGGGCCAACAGTTCGACATCGGTCACAGGCACATCTCCTCCCCCTTCCTTGTCATCATGGCCTCCATAGTCATAGGGATCGGTGAGTATCAGACTGTCTGCTGTCTGATTGAACCGGAAGTAAAAACCCCTACTGTCATGGTCTGAGTCGCGGACATTGAGCAGTTTGGCCTCAATTGCCCAAAACACGCGCTGTTCCGATAGGTCTTTCTGTCCACCTGTGGCCAATGTATCAACCCGTTCCAGATGCCAAAAGCCGTCGAGCTTACCGTTGTCGCTCGTATGCAACTCGCATGAGGCCAACATTCCTACTGCCGCCAAAACCATCAGTTTGTGGCTTTTATTGAAATATTTCATAGTCACGTACTTTCTTATGTTATAGTTTCAAGAGTCCCCACTTGCTGACGGTAAGTTGGAAACCGGCATTGCTGCCCAGAATGTGGCCGAAGTCCATGCCGTAGGCTCCCCGCACTTGCCATTGGTGGTTAAAACGATACCCCGCCTCTACCATCAGGCTTACATTGTGATGCTTCTTGGTGTAGGGCTTGTCATAGGTGCCCAGTCCATCCTGCCATGTGGCCAACACCCGATAGTCTAACCTGTCTGTCGGCGCACCGGCCAAGCCCAAATGGAAAGCCATAAACCTATTGTTTTCCACGCCTATACGGCCATTGGTGTTGTAGATGGGAGAGCGATAGAGCGGATTGCCGATTACCTGTCCCCAATGCTGCCAACCGGGATAGATACCGTGGTTATAATAATTGTCCATACCTGCCAAATGGTCGGGGATATTCATGGAGTGGTCGTGATAGTAAGGGCCACTCTGATACTTGGTGTACAGATATTCCACCACTACATCGCGCAGCCATCGCCCGTATTTCAGATTCAGCTCCATGCCGAGCATCATATCCTTCAACTTATACAGGTAGAATCTGCGATCTTCCTTTACCAGATAGTTGTCGCCCTTGCCATATCCGTCGTAGTCGAGGAGCAGCATGGCCGAGTGATCTTCAAAGAAATGGTCGGCATACACACTCCATCGCCACAAGTCGGTGTCATAGTTCACGCGCATCACCCAGCTGCCCAACTGGTTTCCCGACACATTGCCGTACACGCCTTCGTTGGGATCTGCGCCTCCGGGCAAGAAAGCGTGCCAGAAATCTTTCAGTCCCGACCCCATTTTCAGTCCTTCTCCCGACCCGTTACTCTGTACCCAATAGGCCGTTCCGCCAAACAAGGTGGCCATCTCCAGTCCCATCTCGACAGACAGGGGGCAGAAACGGTCGGGATTGCCTATCATCAGATAGCCGGCCTTGGAGTGATAGAGCAAATCATCGGTGTACTTGGTCTGTTGGGAGGTGAACTCATGCTGCCAGCCATCGTCGGTCATCTTGCCATAGGCTACATGACCCTTGATGCGCAACCATCCGTGACCAAAAGGTAGTACCCAATACTCGGGCAGGGCCAACCTGACTTGCGGTACGGGGCGCGCATTGATGCCCAGCGTCTGCGAACCGCTGCTCAGGCGGTTATTCTTCAGTTCCATCGGTTGCTCCTTGCTGCCCACAGTCAGCACACCGTGCAACCATCTCAGTTCGGCATAAGCCTGCTGGACAATGGGTTTGCTCGTATAATGATAAGCGCCCGCCACGTCCAAACCGTAGCCTATTCCCCATCGGCGGGCCGAATCGGTGGCAAGTGAGCGTATCAGACTTGCCCTCACATATCCGTTGCGCACCTCCAACGAGCTCAGTCCATATTTATTGGCGTTGAGCCACAGCGGAGTCTTATTCTTCGACACCGAAGCCTGCGCCTCCACCTTATAGGCAAGCCCCTCTGCCAGGTTCTGCTTGCCCGGTTCGGCGCCATCCTGCCATGCATATTGGGCATGGGCAGCAGGCATCCACAAGGCCAGTGCCAATGCTATGATTGTCCGTTTCATGTACATACCTATTAATCTATATGTTTTTAAGTCATGGCCCGTGCATGCCGTCTCTCTATCCATACTCCTAACGTACCTGCAACGCGCCTAAAAAAGCCTGTATGTCTTATACATAACGCTGTTTGGCGGTTTTTATTTCATTCCCATCAGTTTTTCGTTCTCCTCCTGCATCCTCACTCTTTTACAAGTGTAGGGAAAATCCCCTCCCAATGTAGGGAAAATCCTTTCTGCATGCCAATAATTCTTCGTTACTTTGCATCAGATAAAGTAACCATTTTAAAAAACTTACGATTATGAAAAAGATGATGATAGTCCTGACCGCACTGCTCACAATGGCAGTTTCGGCAAACGCGATGAGCTACGCCCAAGCACGCGAACAGGCTCTTTTCCTTACGGACAAGATGGCTTACGAACTGAATCTGAACGACGCCCAATACGAGGCCGCCTACGAGATAAACCTCGACTATCTCATGGGGATTGACAACTATGACGACCTGTATGGCGTGTATTGGAACCGCCGTAATCTGGACTTGAGCTACATACTGCTCGACTGGCAGTATCGCGCTTATTGTGCAGCCAGCTACTTTTATCGTCCGCTCTACTGGGACGGTGGCTATTGGCACTTCGCCATCTACGCACGCTATCCGCACCGCGATTATTTCTACTTCGGACGACCCAATTTCGTATTTGTCTACAACGGTGGACACAGTTGGCACCGCAACGGCAACCGCAGTTGGTATCACGGACGCGACTTTGCCCATAACCACGGGCCGCACGAGGCCAGACCTTTGGGCATGAGAGACCGATTTGACCGCGGTGACTACGGCAGGGGGACACGCGAGTTTGGCGGCAGAACCAGTCAGCCTGTACGCAACAATGTAGGAGGACAGGGCAACAGAGGCAACCAGTCGTTTGGTGGGCGTACCAACACCTCTACCCGCACGGTCAACGATGCGCCCAACAGCACCGTTACCAGAACGCCCAACAGCGACAACCGTTCATTCGGCACCCGCAGTGGGTCAGGCAGCATGCGCAGCTCCACCCGTACCACGGTTGAGCGTCGCACCACCGACCAGGGCAGCGGTTCCTTCGGCGGACGCACGGGTTCAAGCAGCATGTCGCGTGGCAACGCTTCCGCTCCCACCCGTACCTTTACGCCCAACCGCTCTTCCCACGAGTCTTCGGCTCCGTCGCGCAGCTACACCCCGTCCACTCGCAGTAGCTCACCAAGTGGCTCCGGTTCGTTTGGCGGACGCTCCATCGGTTCCAGCAGTTCACGTTCAGTCGGTTCTTCCAGCAGCACACGTTCCGGCGGCGGCTCATTTGGCGGTGGACACAGATAACAGGATACTTACATCAAAAGAACCATCAATACGAAGTCGCATAGGCAGTTCTTTATAAAGGCAAAAGAATGGGGACAGGATAACCCATACCGATTACACATAAACAGATTGGTACACTCGGCAGAGGGGGCAAACTTCGGTTTCCCCCTCGTTTTTTTTCTGCCATGTAGGTTGTTGGCTTCACTCCGGGTGCCATCATCTTTTTCAACAAGCCCGACTATTCTGCGGATACATTGTTCATACAACGTGAGCACACTCCCTACTCTTCTCAGTATGGCAATTACGACAACCCAAACAACAGAGACAACCAAAACCACAACAAGTGTTGTTTGTGTTGTCATAGTTGTCGTTAATAAATGATTTGCAGAATAGTTACGGAGACATATACAATCATTAAAAAATCGTAGGAATAGCTATTGGGATGTTTGAAAATCCTATCCCACGCCGTTGAAAGGGTGGTTGCTAAGAACTTTCTTCTCCTGCCCTTGTGACAGGAGAAGAAAGGGGTTAGGTTTACTTAAGAATGATTTTGCGGGTGTCTATCACCTTGTTTTTCTGTACCCTACTGACACAATAGAGGCCGGCAGGAGCAGTGACCGACATCTGGGATGCCTGCTGGCCAGAGGGTACCATCTGCGTCTTGACCGTACCACCAGCCGATGAGGAGATTACTATCTGCGACCCATCTCGATTGTCGTCGCCAAAACGAATATCGATAGTAGCATTGCGCTCCACTACCGTAGGAGACAGCAGCATAGAGGCAGGCACTTGCTTCACCTGCTGGATATTAGTGGTTGCCCGGTCTATCTTGTAGAAGATTGTACCAGACTCATTTTCTTCAAAAGAACCTGAAAAACCGAGATAGGTAAAGTTACCTATTGTAATCACATAAGCCCCATATGAACTAAAATAGTTGATAGCCGTATCAAATGTCACATCTCCCACTACATTCCCACTCGAAGAAATCACTTGAAAACCGGCAAGCGCCAACTTATTTTCTTCAGATATACAGGTATAACGAGTAGTTACCACTTCATTGGGATTCGGATACGAAGGAGTCAATCCATCAATATCTTGCCCAACTGTAGACAGTTTATATTTGGGAACGATATACTCATATTCTTCATCCTCATTAAACAAAGTTTGGGATACTATAAAACTAATACCTCTAGAGGCACTTTCATGTATATTGAGATTAATATTCTCTAGCTTGAAGAGCTCCTGCGATTTCTGCTTGTTTACCACACGAGTACCAGCATCTCTCCAATCGGAATACGTAACTATATAGTCAACTTTATAACATGATACAGACCCTTGGCTGCGTATCCAATAGATCTTAGGATACGACACACCTAACGTAGAATAAGATAAATAGAGCGAATCACTATTTTGGATATAATAATCTGTAGGGTCATAGGTTATCAGTTCGTCCCCATTATCCTGTACCTTGATGATAGCCTTACTCTCATTATATTGTCCAAAATAACAATAAGCATTAAATGCTTGTTCCATAGAAGAGTAGGTACCCACTACACGCTTATTGGTCTCTTGAATGTCCACATCACGTTCCTCATACTTATACGTCAACTGGAAATTAGAGGTCATCCCACCATTCAAATTAACGGTCTTGACCAAATCTAAGTTCTCATCATACACAGATAACTCTTGGTTTTCCCAGTTATACAAGGTCAACATGGGAGTCCTGTCATACGAAAACTCCTTAGGTATAACTATAACACCACCTGAAGCATCATCTCTCCAATCCAAAAACTTTTGTGCAGTAGCTTCTTGTGAAAACACGAATGCAGCTGCTATTGCTATAAAACTTGCTTTCATTATTAATAGTAGATTTATAAAAAGGCGTGTAACCATTCTTCTGCCTGTATTATCTTAGGTTACCGCCAAGTGACCTTATTCCCTACAAGCACAGAACAGCCCACGCCATACATGCGTGAACCATCATACTGCTTGTCCCCGGGAATGAATATTTTGGCGGTATTCAAGATAATGAGAACAAGAGCTGAAAGCTCAATATATCTTATCTATTCCTACAAGTCATAGAATGGAAATGCACCTCTTTAGTTGTTTGTTTCCGCTATGCGGTGTTATTGCTCTCAGCAACAGCATGCAGATGCTTCTTCTCTGTCATGCCAGAATTGCATTTCTTCGTTTTCTGTTCCTTTTACCTCCTTTTCTATAGGGTTATACATCATTCTTATGCAAAGATAGTGCAAACTGAGGGCAATAGAGCTTGCTCTAATTGCCGAA
>JBJEAU010000029.1:0-17267 GCA_051869355.1 Prevotella sp.
ATTCAGATGTTGATTTCTGATGATGGAGCGCAGTTGTGTGAATCTTTGCTGAAATCCCATTTCACATCAAGAGGTTACTCAGAAACAGATGTTAATGCTCTTTTGGGTATTATTGAAATCGTACCTAGGCGGAAAAGCGAGAATATACCAACTGTCTCTTGCGTTGACGTTAATAATGTTATTCCTGCAATTATGCCAGGAGGAAAAGAATATAGCACTTCTAATAAAAGACAGAAATATTCGGTTAATGGTATAGGTGCTTATTACAAGAATGGCAGTGCTTTAGAATTGGTCAAAGCGTATCTGAAAGATAATCCTTCAACATACCATACTTTCGTTTCGGTATTCAACGGGCCAATACCTAACTATGTGATATCAAAAGAAGAAATGGAGATTAAGGAAAGAAGTTCTTTTGACAAGAATAAAACAAAAAGATGGCATAAAGATAGCCCCTTGGTAAGTAGTGACGGTTTCACGTTCTATGTTACGACACAGGTAGGTGACAATTGCCCTATCGACTTTAAGGATATAGTGTTGCTCTCAAAGAAATTAGGATATAAAATTGAACCAATCTTGTAAATAAAAATCGCACCCCAGTTCGAGATATGTTTATCATATATCTCCTGAAGATTCGGCATACGAAATCCTGATTCCACCCATAGTGAAGTATCTGTAGGACTTTATATTCCGAGCTGGGCTCATTACCTACATTATCACAGACAGTTTTCTTGTGTTGTGTCCTTACTCTACCCTTTTGTCCCCCAGAATCTCCAATAGCTTGTATATCCTACTTGAAGGGTTTTGAAAGTCTTTAAGTGCTTTACTTCTGGCTATGGCATCTATAAGATGTTCTCGGAGAAATGCTTTTTGCGTATTAGTATAGGCCGCTTTGTTGTAGTTATGCCACAAGGGAGCACTCCTCTTCAGTTCTTTAAGTACCGCTTCTGTACTTAATGCCGATTTCAGATTCTTTGCATGCAAAAGTAGCCATATCTCAAAGCAAGGATTACTCAATAGCAATTCGGCTTTGCACGCCATCAGTTTTTCGTTGATAGCAAGAACATCCATGTCGTACATAAGGAATGTATCCACTTTGTCCGTTGCAGAGATTTTGAGCCCTCGTTCATGCTTGTCAACAAGAGCCTGAGTAATTCTCGTGCCTTCGATTTGCGAAACGATACGTACCGGGGATTTATACCATTTCTTAATCAGATTGAGATAGTTTTCTTCGGTTTCGCCCTCGCAAATGACCAAGGCTATTTTGCGCATCCGTTTATCGGGTGCCTTTTCTCTCTTGCTTACCATAGTTATCCCTCCAATAGCTGTTTGATACTTTCTACAGAAGAGTCCACATAAGGCACAGCGTCAAAACGGCCTTGTATATAACCTTTCTCCGCATCCATGTTTTCACGGAAGTCCTTGAAGTCATATAGAGAATACACCTCTGTAGCTCCATCTTCTGACTTGTTGACAAAGACAATTTGGTCTCTTCTCAATCTCTTGACATCAATCAGATTGGTATTGTGAGAAGAGAACAAAAGCTGACTCCCTTCAGAGGCATGAATCAAGTCGAGAATGAAGTCTGCCAATCGGGTATGCAGCCCCATGTCAAACTCATCCATCATGATACCCTTTCTATTCTTGACTACATCAAGGAGTCGTATAAGAATCTGAAAGAGCTTTCTTGTACCATTAGATTCTTCAAGATCCAAGTCGAACTTCACATCTTTTTGGTTGCGATGGACTGTTTTGAACTTTAACACATCAACCAACTTAAAAAAAACATCCCCTTGCCCAGGAACCATCATGGGAGCAGGTATCTGCTCTTTCCGCACTTCTATGTCTGTAATGTCTGTATCGCAAACTTCAAGAGCCTTGAGAATTACATCCTTGTAGGTGTTGAAACCATCCAAAACCATCATATCATTAACATTCACCAATCCCAAGAGAAACTGATTCATAAAATAACGATAAAGCTTCTGAGCTATTTCTCTGTTCATAGAACTTGCCCTGCTTAAGAACAGGTTCTTGTCACTTGTATTCAATACTACATCCGCAGGCTTGTTAATGACACCTGTGCCAAAACTATACTTGCCATCTGCATTGCGAGCAAACACCTTTGCCCGTCTGCCAAACGGATAATGGAAAAGGCTCTCCGAAAGAATTTTATTCTTCGTCAGTTCGAAAGAGTATTCATACTCCACATTGTCACATACAAAGTCTATCAAGAATTTACTTGACTTCTCTTGCCAGCCATCAAATTTGAAAGACTCGAAATTAAAGACTGCACCCTCGTTATTGATGTGCGAATCCAAAATCATCCTACAACAAAAGTTGATTGCTTTCATGATATTAGACTTGCCGGAAGCGTTTGGACCAAACAGACCAACAGACTTCAGGACTGGAACGCCATTCCAATCCATAACGTTATGCATCAATTCGCAGGCCTGCTTCGTATTGATATTGGCTGCTCGAAAATCGATTCTAATTCTATCTTTGATGGAAAAGAAATTCTCAAACTCTATTTTTAGTATCATCAGAATGATAAATTTGCAGTTATTCTGCAAATATAACCATTTACCCCGAATCTACACCTAATCAAAGTGTTAAATTTGGATATTTCAACAATAATTTTATTATTCGTCGAGTCCACAATAAACTCAGCTACATGCCTAATGTACGTTGTACATTGATGCATGGCTTTTAAGGACATACTATGAATTGTAAAGTCAATGCACAATTTAGATTCTACAAATACGATAGTTTGACGAAAAAAATGTATCTTTGCCGATAAGAGATAGTATCACCTGAAACCAAACTGAAATACCACATACTATGAGTGAAGAATACTACGAGGATGAGTATGAGGACTACTCCGACGAACAATATGACGACGCTTACTGGGAAGGTTATGAAGATGGACTGGAAGAGGAGATAGACGACATCGAAGCATACGAAGACGATGAACTTGACTATCCGCATAGTCACCAAGATGCAAGCCACCTCAACCACACCGCTTTAGGAGCGGCGATGGGATATGCTGCGGCAAAATCAGGCAGAGAGACAAAACTACCGAAGCATCTCCAAAACAAGCTTAATTCTCTCTCCGATGAAGAGCGCGCACTGGTTTACCGGCAAGTGCGAGAACAGATGCAAAGACAAGATAAGCACAGTGATGTTTACGGATGCCTCCTCGTCATCCTCATCATCATAGCGTGCCTTGTCTGTTGTTGACGAAAGAATTGTTGGGAACAACGGTTCATTCATCATTATCTATAAGACGGTTGATGGCAATGCCCAACTCGAAGTGAAGTTGGAGAAAGATACCGTTTGGTTAACACAAAGCCATTACGAGATAGCCAACTGTAGGAATGAAATGTCAAAAAGCTTGTTTTTTAGAAGGGGTATCATTATCTTTGCAATGTCAAAAATGCAAAGATAATGGAGGATAAGATAACCCTTAATGGTGTAACGGCACATCCGTTTCACAACTTTGCACCAGATTTCATAAAGACAAACAGCTATGCAAGACTTCGCAGCCATAGATTTTGAGACAGCCAACAATGAACGTAGTTCGGTTTGTTCGGTTGGTGTGGTAATCGTGCGTGGTGGAGAGATAGTGGATAAGTTCTACTCTCTCATCAAGCCTGAGCCGGAGTATTACAATTACTGGTGTAGCCAGGTGCATGGACTATGCGCCGAGGACACGGAGCATGCGCCTGTCTTTCCTGATGTGTGGAGGCAGATTGAACCTCTCATCGATGGTTTGCCCTTGGTGGCCCACAACAAGGCATTTGACGAGAGCTGTCTGAAAGCCGTCTTCCGTGTCTATCAGATGGATTATCCCGATTATGAGTTTTACTGTACCTGCATCGCCTCACGCAAGCGTTGGCCGGGAGGGCATCACAACCTCGACATCATCGCCGCCCGTTGCGGATATGACCTGAAGCATCATCATCATGCCTTGGCGGATGCGGAGGCGTGTGCGGCTATTGCATTGCAGATATTGTGATGGTTCTTGTAATTACCAATACGTTTTCACACCATCGTACCATTGGCGCTCAGCAAATATCTATTTAACGACAACTAAGACAACACTGACAACACTTGCCGTTGTCTTGATTGTCTTCGTTGTCGTTATTTTCATCCTTAATGGATAAGGCAGTGGGGTCGCTTGGTATAACAAATCGATCACAACCGTGACACAGCCTCGCGCAGTTGGTTCATGGCTTGGGCAAGCGTGGCACGCGGCGTCGCTACATTCATGCGCATAAAACCCTCGCCACCCGGACCGAACATCTCGCCATCATTGAGGGCAAGGCCTGCTTGATTTACAAAAAGGTCGACCAGTTGGTCATGTGTGAGTTTGAGTCCACGGCAATCCATCCAAACCAAGAACGAGGCTTGTGGACGCAGTGGCATGATGGCAGGGATGTACGCACGGCAATAGTCTTCTACGTAGCGGATATTATCTTCGACATAATGGAGCATCGCCCTACGCCATGCGTCGCCCTCACGGTAGGCGGCAATGGTTGCAATGGGTGCAAAGATGGTAGGTTCGTCCATCTCGTTGGCCTTGAGCCATGAGAAAAAACGGTCTCGGATGCCGTCATCGGGGACGATGGCGTAAGAACTGACAATGCCTGGAATATTGAACGTCTTGGACGGTGCACCAAAAGTGATGCTGCAATGCGCCGCCGTGTCCGAGGCCATTGCAAAAGGAGTATGTCGTACACCCCAAAGCGCCATGTCGCAATGTATCTCATCCGATATGACCAGAATGTGCCGTGATGCGCAAAAGTCGGCAAGTCTTGCCAACGTCTCCTTGTCCCACACGATGCCGGCAGGGTTGTGGGGATTGGAGAGAATCAGCAGCTTACATCGGTCATCGGCCACCTCTGCCAGATTGTCAAAATCCATCGTGTAGCTGCCATCTTCATGGGCACGCAGCGGATTGTACACGATCTCCCGCCCGTTGCCCTCAGGCGTGATGCGGAAAGGATGATAGACGGGCGGCTGAATGATTACCTTGTCTCCAGGTTGGGTAAACACGTTGACCACCATGCCTATTCCTTTTACGATACCGGGAATGTAACTGAGCCATTCGCGCTTCACCTCAAACCCATGGCGGCTCTTCAGCCACGCCATCACTGTGGGCCAATAGTCAGCCGGTTCTACCGTGTAGCCAAAGAGGGAGTGCTGCAGGCGCTGACGCAATGCATCGGTAATAAATGCAGGTGTCTCAAAATCCATGTCCGCCACCCAGAGAGGCAAAAGGTCGGCACGACCATAACGCTCGCCAAGCACATCGGTCTTCAACGCACCGGTGCCGTGGCGGTCTATCACTTTATCAAAATCGTATGTCATAGCTATTCTTGTTAGTCATCATTCTCCACATGCCTGACAGAGGTCAGCAAACAGGTCGTCGACATCTTCCAAACCTACAGACAGGCGTACGGTGGTATCGAGAACATCCATAGCAGCGCGCTCACCATCACTGAAGTTGCCGAAGATGGTGCTGGCAGGATGGATGGCCAATGTGCGGTTATCAAACAAATTGGTGGCGCGGCGTACCAACTGCAGACGGTTGATGAAACGGTAGCAGGCATCGCGGTCAGCCAAATCGATGGTGAGCATGGCACCCGACGTGGGGCCAAACTGTCGGCGCGCCAACTGGTAATAAGGGTTGTCTTCCAAACCAACATACCCAACCTTTTTCACAGCTTTCAACTGTCGCAGGCGTTTTGCCAATTCGAGCGCGTTGGCCGACTGCACCCGATAACGTGCATCCAGCGTCTCAAAACCGATGGTCTGCATATAGGCCACATGCGGTGTCATGTAAGCTCCGAAATTGAAAAGCATCTCATTCTTCATCCTTACAGCAAAATCACGTGCCGTATCATAGCAGATGACCAGTCCACCCAAGGTGGTGGCGCCACCTGAGAGATACTTGGTGCTCGAAACCACCTCTATATCCACGCCCAAAGCATGCGAAGAAAACTCGGTAAAGGGAATGACCGTGGTGTCAGCTACCAAAGGAATTCTGTGGCGGTGTGCTATTTCGGCCAAAGCTGCAAGATTTGCCACCTCCATCTGCGGATTGGTGATGATTTCCAAGAACAGACAGCAGGTGTTATCGTCTATACGGCGTTCCACCTCCGCAAGATCGAGAAGGTCGCAAGTGCGTGCCTCGACACCAAAACGTGTAAGACTCTGGGTAATGAGCGAAAAGGTGTTGCCAAACATGTG
Source organism: Prevotella sp. (assembly GCA_051869355.1). Lineage (GTDB taxonomy): Bacteria > Bacteroidota > Bacteroidia > Bacteroidales > Bacteroidaceae > Prevotella. The sequence continues at coordinate 6,250 of JBJEAU010000029.1, forward strand.
CCGCGAGGTGACGATATTCTTGCCTGCCTGTGCCAGCGCCAACAAGGTACCGCTGATGGCAGCCATACCCGACGACATGGCCACCACGGCGTGCGCTCCAGTCACCGCTTTAACCTTGTCTTCAAAATAAGTCACTGTAGGATTCATGACCCTCGAATAGTCGGGGGCTATCACACGCCCGGTGAAGGCGTCGGCCATATCGGCTGCGGTATCAAACTCATAAGCCGCCGTGTGATATACAGGCATACTCAGTGCTCCATAGGCATCCCGACGGCCAAACGGCGTATCAATCGCCTTTGTCTGATTTTTCATCTTTAATCTTTAAACTAATAATTCGATACTGCAAAATTACGTCTTTTACCGCTTATTTATTCACTTTTTATTAAAAAAGTTGCAGGTGTTACAGAAATTTATTGCTGGAAACAAGTATAGAAAACCAATCTGATACGCTTGCATCACCACTTTTGCCACAAAGTATCAAAAAAGAAAGACGGCCCAAGCCGTAGCCCTACTGTCGGGCTAAGGCTTGAGCCGATTATAAAATGCCGAAAGGCTTGGGCGGGGTACTCCCATACGTACCAAAGAGTCGAGTTCTTCGCGTGCCTCTTCCCTCCGGCCAAGAATGAGATAAAGGTCAATACGATTGACACGGTAATCCACATTGCGGCTATCGCGCTTGATAGCTTCTCCATAATCGTAGATAGCCAATTCGTACATCTTCCGCTCCCGTTCCATACCTCCTCTTGCTGCATAAGCGATGGCACTGTCGGGATATTGGGTCACCAACCTATTGATTTGGTCCATCGCTTGGGTAAACCGGTTGTCCTTTTGATTCAACAACGCCAATCCCAATTGCGCCTCAAAGTTTCCGGGCACCAATGTGAACAGGTGCTCATAATCGAGACGGGCAAAATGGTAACGATTGAGCCGCTCATTGACGTAAGCGCGATAATAGAGGGCGGCGATATTGGTGGGCTGGAGACTCAATGCCTTGTCGTATTCGTCCTTGGCATAAGCCCATTCGCCCAACTGCAGGTTCCATGAGGCCTTTTTGAGCATCAAATCGACGGAATCAGGATGGAAAGACAGCTCTCGTGCTGCCGCCTTCAAGCTGTCTCGCATTTCCTTGGTCGTCTGCGCCTGCATAGTCGCCATTCCCAACACGAGCAACCCGAGGAAGAGGCTTCGCATCATGCCTTACGGATATAGTCGGCTATCCACTCACCTACCTCTATGGTGCCATAGGCTGCTCCACCCTCAACCTGAATCTCGGGCGTGCGGACATTGGCGGACAGACTGGCATCGACGGCCTGCCTAACAAGCGCACCCTCGGCCTTGAGGTCGAAATATTCGAGCATCATGGCTACCGAAAGAATCTGGGCAATGGGGTTGGCAAGATTCTTACCTGCAGCCTGCGGCCAACTGCCGTGCACCGGCTCAAATACAGGCGTATGCTCTCCTGTTGAGGCAGAGGGCAACAAGCCCATCGAACCGCTGATGCAACTTCCCTCATCGGTAAGAATATCGCCGAATGTGTTCTCAGTAACCATTACGTCAAAGAACCTTGGATCCTGAATCATACGCATCGCAGCATTGTCCACAAACATATAGTCTACCTGTACGTCAGGATATTGGGGCTCCATCTCCTTGGCTATCTGTCTCCACAGACGCGACGATGCCAGCACATTGGCCTTATCCACAACGGTAAGATGATGTTGGCGCTTGCGGGCATAGTCAAATCCTACACGTAAGATACGCTCTATCTCGGGGCGTGTATAGATATTGGTGTCGTAAGCCTTATCATTATCCTGATACTTTTCACCAAAATACATACCGCCCGTGAGTTCGCGGATGCAAATGAAGTCAGCTCCCTTGATCAGCTCGTCCTTAAGAGGCGATTTGTGGAGCAGACACTCGAATGTCTGTACCGGACGGATATTGGCAAAGAGTCCCAGTTTCTTGCGCATGGCCAGCAAACCCTGCTCAGGACGCACTTTGGCAGTAGGATCATTGTCGAACTTGGGGTCACCAACGGCTGCAAACAGCACAGCATCAGCTTCCATACAGGTCTGGAACGTAGCTTCGGGGAATGGATCGCCCACCTCGTCTATGGCATGTGCGCCACACAGAGCCTCAGTGTAGGTCACCTCATGCCCAAACTTGGCTGCTATGGCATCCATCACAGCCACACCCTGCTTCATAATCTCTGGCCCGATTCCATCACCGGGCAACACAGCAATCTTCAACTTCATGTTATTCTTATTCTTCTATTATGTTCAACATTTTGAATGTTGCCTTGATGGCCGCCTCTGTTTGGTCTGCATCAAGGCCTTTGGTCTTCAGTACCCTATCTTCGCTCCTCCACGTAATCACTGTCTGCACCAGCGCATCCGTGCGACCTCCCGGCGGGATGGTCACAGCATAATTGGCCAATAAGGGGAACGTCCGGTTCAGATTCTCGCGGTAAATCTTTCGCAATGCACGCATAAAGGCATCATACTGGCCATCTCCCGTACTGTCGGCCTCGTATTGGCGACCGTTAATCTCCACCTTGATACTGGCAAGCGGCTTCAATCCATAACTGGTGCATACCATGTAGCTCAACAACTTCACCTTGTCTTCCGGCACATCATGCTTGAGCACGTCGCTCACAATGAATGGCAAGTCCTCTTGCGTCACCAGTTCTTTCTTGTCGCCCAATTCCGTGATGCGTTGCGTCACTTTCCTTGTCTGTTCCGGCGTCAGCTCCAGCCCAAGTTCCTCCAGATTCTTGGCAATATTAGCTTTGCCACTGTTTTTACCCAGCGCATACTCACGCTTACGGCCAAAACGCTCAGGGACAAGGTCGTTGCAATACAGATTGTCCTTGTTGTCGCCATCTGCATGCACGCCTGCCACTTGGGTGAAGACATTTTCGCCCACAATAGGCTGATTAGAGGCAATGGCAATGCCGCTATAGCTTTCGACAAGACGGCTCACATCGTTGAGTCTGCTCTCATCGATATTGGTTTTGGCATGAAACTGGTCTTTCAGAATCACCTGAACACTGGCAAGCGGTGCATTGCCGCAACGCTCTCCAAGTCCATTGACCGTTACATGCAACCCTCGGCAACCGCTCAAGACGGCAGCCAACGAATTGGATACGGCCAAATCGTAATCGTTATGGGCATGAAAATCAAAATGCTTGTCAGGATAATGTTTCAGCATCTTACGCATATACTCCACACACTGCAACGGGTTGAGTATGCCAAGCGTATCCGGCAACATAAACCGACGTATCGGTGCTTGACTCAGACGGTCCATCAACTGATAGACATAGTCCAGGCTGTCTTTCATGCCATTGCTCCAATCTTCCAAATAGATATTGGCCTGCATGCCAAGCTTGTCTACATAATCGAGCACACGAAGGATATCGTCGGCATGCTCATCAATCGACTTATGGAGTTGCTGCTCACAATGCTTGCGTGAACCTTTGGCCAAGAGATTGATTACCCGTCCACCGCAGTCGTGAATCCAATCCACCGACTTGTTGCCATCGACGAATCCCAGCACCTCTATCTTTTCGATGCCCCCCGTGCGGTCGGCATAGTTGCAAATCATCTTGACTGCATCGCGTTCTCCCTCTGAGACCCGGGCCGAGGCAACCTCCACACGATCCACCTTGATATCCTGCAACAGCATGCGGGCTATCATCAGCTTCTCATGCGGCATGAACGACACGCCGCTGGTCTGCTCTCCATCACGCAGGGTGCAATCGAGTATCTCGATGGTTGGGGCAATGTGTTTATACGAACCTACTTGTTGCGCAGTTCCCATTCTTCAATCTTTGCTTGGTTCTGAACCAAAAAGTCTATATCATCGAGCCCATTCATCAGACAATGCTTCTTATAGCCATTGATGTCAAAACGCTCACTCTTTCCTGTCTTAAGGTTGGTCACGGTCTGGTTGGGCAAATCCACCTTGACCTCGGTCTGATGGTCAGCGGCTATGCTATCAAACAACTCTTGCAAGAATTGCTCCGAAACGACCACAGGCAACACAAAATTATTGAGCTCATTGTTTTTATGAATGTCTGCAAAAAACGAACTGATGACCACCCTGAAACCATAGCCGGCAATGGCCCATGCCGCATGCTCTCTACTGGATCCGGAACCGAAGTTCTTGCCAGCTACAAGGATGCAACCCGAATAAGAAGGATCGTTGAGGACGAAATCTTCTTTCAAGGATCCGTCCTTGTTATACCGCCAATCCCGAAACAGATTATCACCAAAACCCTCCTTGTCAGTAGCTTTCAGGAAACGTGCAGGGATAATCTGGTCTGTGTCCACATTCTCCAAAGGAAGAGGAATACACGTACTTACTATTATATCAAACTTCTGTTTCATGTCTACATCACTTTTTTTACATCAATTCTCTTGGATCTGTAATCACACCTGTCACAGCTGCGGCAGCAGCCACCAATGGCGAAGCGAGGATGGTACGCGAACCGGGTCCCTGACGGCCTTCGAAATTGCGGTTGCTTGTCGACACGGCATATTTGCCGGCCGGCACCTTGTCGTCATTCATGGCCAGACAAGCCGAGCAACCGGGCTGACGCAACTCAAAACCGGCCTCTGCCAACACGCGGTCGATACCCTCTTCGCGGATTTGCTTGTCCACCGCCCATGAGCCAGGCACCAGCCAAGCCACCACATGCGCCGCTTTCTGTTTTCCTTTCACCAAAGAGGCAAATGCACGGAAGTCTTCGATGCGCCCATTGGTGCAGGCCCCGAGGAATACATAATCTATCTTCTTGCCCAGCAAGGTCTCACCGGGAGCGAACCCCATATAGTCGAGCGACTTGAGGAACGAAGCCTTGCCCGCTTCATCGATTTGGTCAATAGCAGGAATGGTTTCCGTGATGCCTATTCCCATTCCGGGATTGGTGCCGTAGGTGATACGAGGCTCAATGTCGGCAGCATCAAAATTCAACTCATTGTCAAACACCGCATCATCACCACTCTTGAGCGTTTGCCAATAGGCCATAGCCTTGTCCCATTCCTCACCCTTAGGTGCATATTCACGACCCTTGATGTAGGCAAATGTTGTCTCATCTGGAGCGATAAACCCTCCACGCGCACCCATCTCTATAGACAGGTTGCAGAGTGTGAGCCTTCCCTCCATGCTCATGGCCTTGACCACCTCACCGGCATATTCTACAAAATAGCCGGTGGCACCCGATGTCGTAATCTGCGACATCAGATAAAGGGCCACGTCCTTGGCGGTGACGCCCTTGCCCAGTTTGCCATTGATATTGATACGCATAGACTTGGGCTTCTGCTGCAAGATACACTGAGAAGCCATCACCATCTCCACTTCGCTGGTTCCGATACCGAAAGCCACAGCGCCCACAGCGCCGTGGGTAGAGGTATGCGAGTCACCGCATACGATGGTCATACCCGGCAGCGACAATCCCTTCTCAGGACCCACCACATGGATGATGCCATTGTCCTTGCTGTTCATCTTAAACTCCTTCAGGCCGAAATCTGCACAGTTCTTGCCCAATGTGTCCACCTGCTTTCTGCCTATCGGGTCTTCGATGGGTTTGTCCTGATCATGTGTTGGAATATTATGGTCAGGCATACAGACAATCTGTGATGGCCTGAAGCACTTCAGTCCACGCTTACGCATGTCTTCGAATGCCTGCGGGGAAGTCACCTCGTGGCAATACAAGCGGTCTATGTACAACTGTGTAGGGCCGTCGGTGACAACCTGGACGGCGTGCTTGTCCCAAATCTTATCAAACAGTGTGTTCATTTTCTGAATTTATTTATACAGTCAATATATGCTTCTACCGAGGCGGTCACGATATCGGTATTGGCACCAAATCCATAATACACGTTTCCATCGTGCTCCACCTGCATGTGCACCTTGCCCACATCATCAGAACCCTTGCTGATGGCTTGGATGGTAAACTCTTTCAGTGTCATCTGCTTGGTGATAATCTTCTTCAGTGCCTTGATGGCTGCATCCACGGGACCATTACCCGACGAAGCATCCTCAAACTTCTGCCCACTGATGTCCAGCCCAATGCTTGCCACACTCTTCACTCCCTTGCCCGTAGTCACTTGCAGATAATCGAGCTTCACGGCATGGCCCTCGGCGGTGTCGGCGCCAGCCAACATCAGGATATCGTCATCGGTAATCTCTTTTTTCTTGTCAGCCAGTTTGAGGAACTCACGGTAGAGTTTGTCCAGTCGGGCCTCATCGGCCACATCCACGCCGTTGACATGCAACCTGTACTTCAGCGCAGCCCTACCCGAGCGTGCTGTCAATACAATGGCATTGTCGTCCAGACCCACATCTTTGGGATCGATAATCTCATAGGTCTGCACATTTTTCAGCACACCGTCCTGATGGATACCGCTCGAATGGGCAAAGGCATTGCGGCCCACGATAGCCTTGTTGGGCTGTACGGGCATGTTCATGAGACTCGACACCATCCGCGAGGTGGGATAGATTTTGGTAGTGTTGATATTGGTCTCGATGTCCAGTCCCTTATGGCACTTGAGTATCATCGCTATCTCCTCCAGCGAGGTATTGCCGGCACGTTCGCCGATACCGTTGATGGTCACCTCCACCTGGCGGGCACCTCCCAGCACACCGCTGAGCGTGTTGGCCGTGGCCATACCCAAGTCGTTGTGACAGTGGGTAGAGATGATGGCCTGGTCGATATTGTCCACATGCTCTTTCAGATAACTGATTTTGGCCCTGTATTCCTCCGGCAGACAGTAACCCGTGGTGTCCGGAATGTTGACCACCGTGGCACCAGCCTTGATGACGGCCTCCACGACACGGGCCAGATACTCATTGTCCGTGCGACCGGCATCTTCTGCATAAAACTCCACATCTTCCACATAGCGCTTGGCATATTTCACGGCAGCCACAGCACGCTCTATGATTTCCTCCCGGTTCGAATTGAACTTGTACCTGATATGGCTGTCGCTGGTACCGATACCCGTATGGATACGTTTGCGCTTGGCATATTGCAGCGACTCGGCAGCCACATCGATATCTTTCTCCACGGCCCGTGTCAGGGCACAGATGGTGGGCCACGTCACGGCCTTACTGATTTCTATCACCGAATTGTAGTCTCCCGGAGACGATATGGGGAATCCTGCCTCAATCACATCCACACCCAACTGCTCCAGCTGCTTGGCCACCTGAATCTTTTCCACCGTGTTCAATTGGCATCCGGGCACCTGCTCGCCGTCGCGAAGCGTGGTATCGAATATAAAAAGTCTGTCGCTCATATATACCTATTTATTATTATACATTCCTTTCGCTCTCTCTGACATAAAAAAAGCCTTTCTCACTTTTGTGGAAGTGGAAAGGCTTCATGTCTTATGCAACGCCTACGCATACATACACACCTTATCACTTCCACCTACATGATGCAGTCGAATTCGGATAATAATGCTCAATATGCCGTTTAGCGTCGTCATTGTCATATTCTTTGTTGCTTTTTAATGAATTTAGCGCTGCAAAGGTAACAAATTACTATGATTCCAACAAATAATTTGTCACTTTTCTTCCGCCGCCACTTTCATTTTATCCGAATTTACATCCTGTTTCCGTCGATTTCACAGCTTTTCTACACTGCTTCATCAGAAAGGGGCTGGTACATCCGGCGGCAATGGAGGGGCGTCAAACGGGTCATCACCGCCGTTCATGCGGCTCCCGATAATCTCTCCCCCACCCACCGGGGCGGCATGCACCGACATCTCATCCGGGTTCTGGAACCGCGTGTACTCACCCCTAAAGGTGAGCAGCACATCACCTGTGGCTCCCTTACGATGCTTGGCGATGATGATCTGCGCCATACCGTGCAGGTCATTTCCTTTCTCATCCTGATAGATATGGTAATACTCGGGACGATGCACGAAGAGCACCATGTCGGCATCTTGCTCGATGGCTCCCGACTCGCGCAAATCGCTCAACTGGGGTCGCTTACCCTCCAGACCCTCACGGTTTTCCACCGTACGGTTGAGCTGTGAGAGCGCCAGAATGGGGATATCCAGTTCCTTAGCCAGTCCCTTCAGCGAGCGCGAGATGGTAGAAACCTCCTCCTGACGGCTGCCAAATTTCATGCCATTGGCATTCATCAGCTGCAGATAGTCTATCATGATGATCTTCACCCCCTTTTCCCGCACCAGTCGGCGCGCCTTGGTACGCAGTTCAAAGACGCTCAGACCCGGCGTATCATCCACATACAGGGGCGCACCGGTGAGCAGACGCAGGTTCTTGTCCAGCCGCTCCCACTCGTCGGGGGTAAGCTGGCCATTCAGAATCTTGTTGCCCGCTATCTCACAGGTATTGGATATCAGTCGGTTGACCAACTGCACATTGTTCATTTCCAACGAGAAGAATGCGATGGGTGTCTGATAGTCCACCGCAATGTTTTTGGCAAGACTGAGCGCAAACGAGGTCTTACCCATCGCAGGTCTTCCGGCGATAATCACGAGGTCTGACCGTTGCCATCCCGATGTCTTATCGTCCAGTTTGGTAAATCCGGTGGGGATTCCCGTCAGACCGCTGGTATTGGCCGACGCTTTTTGCAGGATGTCCACAGCTTGCCTGATGACAGGGTCTATCTGTGTATAGTCCTGCTTCATGTTGCGCTGCGACAGTTCAAACAGTTCGCCCTCTGCCGTCTGCATCAGTTCCTCCACATCGATGGTCTCGTCAAATGCCGAGGTCTCTATCCTACTGGCATACGAGATGAGCTGACGGGCCAGGAACTTCTGTGCCAAGATATGGGCATGATACTCGATATGCGCAGACGAGGCCACATTGTGGCTCAGTTCCAGCACATACATGGGGCCGCCCACATCCTCTATCGTCCCCTCACGCTTCAGTTCCTCGATCACCGTGGAGATGTCCACGGGATGCTCCTCCATGTTCAGCGTCTGGATGGCCTGATAGACCTTCTGGTTACGCGGCTCATAGAATGTCTCGGGACGGATAATCTCCGAGACGATAGAGAATGCGTCCTTGTCTATCATCAGTGCGCCGAGTACCAGACGCTCCAAGTCGAGTGCCTGTGGCTGCAAGTGACCGTATGAGATATCAATGGGGGTTGACTGGTGTTTGCGTCGGGACCCGCCTTGGTTGTTGTCTGCCATATATCATATAATGTATTGAGGGTGCAAAAATACGAAATTCTGATGAAAACAAGAAATCTATGCCCTCATAAAATGCCGATTTGCACCACGAACCTCCCCACAGGCTACGGCCAGCAAGACACATTTTTTTCGTCCAATCGGCAAAAAATCAGGCTCTTTGTAACCGATAGTCTCCAGAAAGTTGTAAATTTGCAATAGAGATTAATACTTACGACTATGATTACATTTCCTTGCGCCAAAATCAATTTGGGCCTCAACATCGTGGCACGCCGTCCTGATGGGTACCATGAGTTGCAGACAGTGTTTTATCCCATACCTCTCACCGATGCACTGGAGGTGAAACTCATGTCCGACGAGTTTCCCACGCCCGTAGATTGCGACCTCAAGGTGTCGGGCGATGCTGTCGCTTGCAATGAGCAGGACAATCTGGTGGTGAAAGCGTACCAACTGCTGGCCCGCGACTTTGAGATGCCGCGCGTCCATGCCCACCTCTACAAGCGCATACCCTCACAGGCCGGACTGGGAGGGGGCTCCAGCGACGGGGCATATATGATCAGGCTGCTCGACGAACGGTTCAGGCTCAATATGGGCAACGCCGAGATGGAGCGCTATGCAGCCCAACTGGGTGCAGACTGCCCTTTCTTCATCACCGCCGAACCGGCCTACGGAACGGGTATCGGCGAGATTCTCGAACCGGCAGGAGGCCCTCGCGACAATCTCAACGGCTATTATATCGCTATCGTCAAGCCTGACATCGCTGTCTCCACACGCGAGGCGTTCAGCCGCATCACGCCCCGCATGCCCGAGAAAAATTGCCGCGACATTGCCTTGCAGCCCATCGACACATGGCGTGGACAACTCACCAACGACTTCGAAGCACCCATCTTTGCCCAGCATCCCCTATTGGCCGACATCAAGCAGCGTCTCTACGACCTCGGGGCATGCTATGCGCAGATGAGCGGAAGCGGCAGTGCCCTCTATGGCATCTTCAAGCAAGAGCCCACGGATATAGCCGGCCAGTTTAAGGATATGTTTACCTTCACCTGCCAGCTATGAGCGACAACCGTTACGAACTGTTTCCTGTCGTAGACGACGACGGACGGTTTCTTGGAACCATCTCCCGAGGTCATGCCCACGACGGCACCAAGATTCTGCATCCCGTGGTTCACCTGCATGTCTTCAACAGCCGGGGCGACTTGTATCTGCAAAAGCGCCCCGAATGGAAAGACATACAGCCGGGGAAGTGGGACACCGCCTGCGGTGGACATGTGGATTTAGGGGAGTGTATAGCCGATGCCCTGCAGCGAGAGGTGGCCGAAGAGTTGGGGATTCACCAATTCACCCCCACCTTTGTGGCGCGCTATGTCTTCGAGAGCCGCCGTGAGCGCGAACTGGTGCATGTCCACACCTGTATCTACGACGGTCCCATCACACCCAGTGCCACCGAGTTGTCATACGGCCGCTTCTGGAGCCAGGAAGAAATCGCTGCCCATCTGGGCAAAGATACTTTCACTCCCAATTTCGAGAGCGAATACACCCATTACATCCTTCCCGCTATGGGGAAATGATGCCCTCGCCCTATCCCTGTCCCTACGGGCTATTGATCCCAAAATGGGGCAAAAAAAGCACCCTCTTCGTAGGGACACACCTCGGTGTGTCCGCCAGCAGCCAATATGTATGTGCGCACCTCCCCTGCGGACACACCGAGGTGTGTCCCTACAAGCTGGACGAGGCGAGTAGCATGTAGATAAACTTTTTTGAGGTACTACTACACCTTCGCAGACAAGGTGAGGGCAACTCAAATCGAGTAGGAGGTAAACGCTAATCGTAGGCGTTTATCTCCTACTTTCACGT
>JBJEAU010000030.1:0-17193 GCA_051869355.1 Prevotella sp.
CGTATGCCGAAATTACAGGAGATATACGATGTTCTTATCCCGAACTGGGGTAATTTAATATTGAGGCATGGATGAATCCATATACCAACTCTATCGCCACCCATAAATACAGACTGCTTGTGTAGTAGACCAATATCGTCTGCACAAGCAGTTTGACGAGCATGGCAGTCTGAAAACAAGCAATAACCACGTAATTTCTTTGGTCGGCAGAAAGAAGGATGGAACGGTAATTGACAAAATAACCTATTAGCGAAGAGCAGAGGAATGAGAAGAAGGCAATGTAGATGATGCCCAGCTCAAAGATGGTGTGCCGGAATATCAGCGGGAAGAACACACTGACCACGATTCCTGCCGCCAGTACAAATCCACCGATATAGCGGTAAAGGCATCCGAAGACAGAGACGATTCGGCTAATTTCCTCCCTGTTGCTTTTGGCAATGGGCTGATAGAGGGCATAGCTCACAGATGTGCCCACTCCAAGCTCGGCAAGGTTGATAAAACCGAGGATGTTCTGCAGAGTGCCTGTAAGTCCCATGAAATCTGCCCCGAGATGGTCGAGGAAGATTTTGCGGGAGAAGAAAGTGACAATGAGAGCCAAAAAGTAAAACAAGAGGTTCACCTTGGCATTCAGTAGAGACTTATGTGTTCTCGAGTCTTCTGTCATTGTTTAGCGACGTGAAACACGTCTGCCCTTATTCGTATGATACCGTGGTGTCTGCGTTAGGCGAGGTATGCCAGTGCCAGTAGTTCAGATTGGTCATGTCCATAGCCCATGGCGAGAACATGCTATATGCGGTGCTGATACCAATACCCTCTTTGGGCCAGTGCCAACTGCCAGCCACGAGTATGGCCTGCGGCATGACACCCGGCTCACGGGGTAGCGTAAGAAGGTCGCTGCAGTCCATGCAGGTGCCGCGGCGTACCTCGATATAGAACCGCTTGGCATCATTGGCAATGGTATAGTTCTTGGGCCATCTGACATTGCCAAGAGAAACAAATGGGATGGTTGCAAATGTGGTCAAGGTGTTTACTTTTGACAGACCTTTCTGTCCCAGCAGTTCATGGATTTCACCGAGATTCTGGTCGCCATCAGATCCATCGTAATGCAGATACATCTTTGCCGTAGAGCCAGCCGCCATCAGTTCCACACCACAAGTCTCGTTTTCATAGTCAGGCACGATGCGGATGACGGCATCGTTGAAGTCAAAGTCGCTGTCACGCCATACGTCCTCGTATGCTATTGTCCATGCCTGTTTGTTGGAAGAAGGTACGATGATATCAATATCAGGGATGGTGATGAGTGGCATCTCGCTCTCCAGTTCTGCATGCACTCCAAAGAGCACATCGTTGCAGTCGAAGTCACCGGTCGAAGTGGCATCCTCCATACCCATGATGGTATAGCCGTGATCTTTGATCAGCACACTTCGCACCTTCTCGTCGGTATTCAGCACTCGTGCAGACCAGTTTGTCTCGTACATGGTGCTGGGTACTCTTCCTGAAGGAAGTCCTTTTTTTACAATGTGCTCACGTTGAGCACTGTTCTGCCTTCCCTCCAACTTGAGATAGAAGCCGATGCGGTCGCCTGGCTTCACGTTGATTTCCCATGTTAGTCCTCGTGCCTTGGTCATGCGGGTGCCGTATTTGTCCATCACATGCTGTATGTTATAGACATCATCATCAAGTCGGTCTGTATTAGTAGTAAATGGTGCGGTATAGCCGTCTCGATAGTCGAAATTAGAGTCATACCAAATGTCCTTTCCGTCCAACTGGTATTGCAACTTGGCTTTACCGTTGATGTAATCGTAGGAATGGGAATCCACCAAATCCACCATTTCAAAGTCTTGGTACGTACCTGGTGAATGGCGGTAATAGCCTAAGATGCGGGGGGTATAAGTTCCTGAATATCCATAGTACATGGTGATGCAGAACGGGCCTTGGGATATCAGCTCATAGTTTCCGTTTAATCCGCGCTTCTCGATATCCATTCCTTCTTCCGTGTATTGGGTGACTATCTCGATTCCTTTCGGCTCTATCTCCGTGTAGCCACAGTTTTTCATGATGTCTGTGCCGTAGAGCGACTGTCCTGCACGGGTGATGGGATAAGCGGCGCGCTCGGCTGCCCTGGTGGCCTCCAGTTTTGGAATATCCATATCTACTGTTTGCTCTGGTTTGCCAGTCAGGATAACTTCCTTTGTCACCATGTTCTTTTCTTCCTTTGCCATCAGCACAACCTTCATTTCATGGGTCTGGGGCACCGTCATATAAAACGTACTGTCCTTCGTCACATATTTGTAGTCGAAGAGTATGCCGCTCTCCTCTCCTACGAAATAGGCGTATATGCCCGTGGGAGACTGCGTCTTAACATTTACCTTCAGTTTTATGGCAGTTTGCCACCACTGCATCGTACTGTATTCGCCTCCGAGCAACTCTTCGAAAGAGCTACGTGTGCGTTCCACTGCCGACAGTTCCTTGTCGTCACTGCATCCTGCAAGGGCAAGTGTGCCCAATAATATTGCTATACAACCTTTTATATTCATAACTTTACTTCTCTGTGATTACTACCTTATTGCCTTCCATTCGCCATTCTGCCTTACCCTCCATGGCACGGATCACATTGGCCAGATACGTTGCCTCCGGCAGGTTGCCGGCTTTCTCCAGATAGTTCTTGGCATCGGCGAGGCGACGCATCTTCACACAGCCGCAAGCCGCATTGAGGTTAGCAGTTTTGTCATCCGGATATTGTCGTGCGGCTATCAGCAAGGCATCCAGCCATCCGTCGGTTCCCTCGCCGTAGCTTTGTGCCACGCGATACATCTCTTCTGTGCTCAACGCTTCCGGATGGGTGTAGATCAGGCGGTGCGCCTCTTTCACGGGATAGCGTCTCACCACATATTCTATGAGATAGTCGGTGTGGCGCAAACCGGGATAGACATACTGCAACAGCCAGTGATAGGGCTTGCCTCCACCCACATGTTTCAGCAAGGTCTCTTTCTCGTCGGGGTCTATCGCAAGGTCTATGATCCGGAGTAGCTCATCGCGGTTGTCGACGACATATTGCGGCATGGCAGGGGTCTCTACAATCGTTTCGCGCTCATACCAGATATCGCCCTTGATCCGTCGGCTCCCGCCACACGTCTCGATGAAAGTGCGCAAATTGGCCCAGTCTTCTGGAGTATGGGCGGTGTTGATTACCGAGGCATTGATTCCGAACACCCGACATAGATAAGATTTCAATGACAGCGTACGCCCATTGGCAAGACGGGTGTTGTTGGCATAAGGACTCTCTGGCGAGGCATATCCGTGCAGCACCACACGCTGTATCTGGAAGGTCTTGTCGAAAAGTGCGTTTTCTACGGTCTTGCGCATACGTTTCAGCTCTTCCGGATTGCGACGATATCTGGAATCAATCGTCGTCTCGTTGACGGGAAAGTCCAAAAATGCCCTGCCCTTGATCGTGCGTATCTTGGTTTCCTCTGCATCGGGCAACCTGAAAGGCAACTCAGGGATGGTGCGCAGACGGTTGTCATAGACTATAGGTGCAACAGGTGTGATAGGTGCCTTCTCGCGTCCGATGGCGATGGCAATACCTATCTTGATATTAGAGCGCATGTCGAGCGGCGCCCCAGTCTTTACTCCGTTAAAACGGTCTCCGAAAATGGTATGGCTCAGTTCCATGCCAGCCTTCAGCCGGTCATTGATTCTGTAGGTGAAATCAAGTCCGGCCCTTGCTGCGGGCACTATGCTGTTTTGGGTGGAGTAGGGGACGGTATATGACAGGGGGATGTCCTTGGGATAGCCAAAGGCGTATGACAAGCCCACGCCGGCAAATGCCTTCACATTGAGTCGGGCATCCCTGTGCTCTTTGGGTCTCAAGGCATCGGTGATGTCAAAGGTGGCATCGCCAAACAGGCCGAGGCTGTTCCAGCCCCATGTGTCGGGCGACTCACACTCCTGCACGTTGCGGCTCTTGTTGTGGTTGTATCGCAGGGCCGCGCGCCATCCCCACAGGGCGTGAAACTCCTTGCCGATGCCGACAGACAATCCGCCCGACCAGGGATAAGAGGTGAATTCGGACATGGGTAGGTGTTCATTCGCCGACTTGTTGATTCCCCCGTAAATCTGTAGGTACAGTTTTTCCTTATCTGGATGTTGGTCTTCCTGCATGCTGTTGGCGGCATGGTTATAGGTAGCCCAAAACGGGCAGATGCAAAAGATGATATATAAATAACGTTGTCTCATGATGATTTGACTTCTGTTTATGTCATTTCTTGTAACCGTAGTAATACCCATACTTGTAGCCGTAGCGGGATACCGGCTGCACGGCGTTGACCACAATGGAGAGATTCCTGAACTTGCCGTTTTGTACGCTTGCGTCGAGTTGTGCCACCTGACTGCACTGAAACAGGCCAGCCCTCACGACATATAGGGTACGGTCCACATGCTGTTCTATGATAGATGCGTCTGCCAGATTCTCGGTCATGGGGCAGTCTATCAGTATGAAATCGTAGTGGGAGCGCATGTTGTCTATCAACTGCTGCAAGCGCGGGCTGGACAGCAATTCGGTGGGGTTAGGGGGTGTGGTGCCTACAGGCAGTATATCCAGCGAGTGGTATTTGTCATGCTTGTAAGTAATGAGGTCTGCCGAGTCAACCTTTTCGCCGAGATAGTCCGCGAGTCCCATCTGCATATTGCCCAAAGTGATGGTGGAAGTGGCACGGCGCATGTCGCCATCGACCAACAAGACCCTCCTCCCTTTCACAGCCAGCGCAAGAGCGAGGTTGATGCTTACAAATGTCTTGCCGGAACCAGGGTACATCGAGGTGATGAGATAGACATTCTTGTGCTGCGGTGTATCGGTCATGAACTCAAGATTGGAGCGAAGGATGCGGAACGACTCGTTGATAGCATCCTGACTGTCACGCTTTACAACGATAAGGATGGGCTGGGGTCCCCTCTTCTTTTTCTTAAAGTATTTTGTCACCAGGTTGATGCGCTGGTTGCCGTTTGTATAGAGTGGTATCTCTCCGGCCACAGGTAGTTGGGTCCTGCTTTCGATGTCTGCCTTGCCGCGAATGGTTGTGTTGAGGCTGACCATCACAAAAAGCACAACTGCAGGCAAGAGCAAGCCTAACAGGAGAGCAGCCAATAGGATAGCGCGCTTGTTGGGGAAGGTGGGAAAATCACTGCCGTGGGGCATGTCGACAATCTGTGTCGGCACAGGAGTGTAGGTCATGCTTATCTCGTTCTCCTCTTTCTTCTGAAGCAGGTAGAGGTAGAGACTCTCCTTCACCTTCTGGTCGCGCTCCACTGCCAAAAGCCGCTTGGCCTGGTCTGGACTCGACACCACCTTCTCTTTCGCATCGTCCTTATACCCCACCATGGCATCTACCTGTATCTGTAGCGTCTTGATATAATTGCTCACGGTGGCGATGATGTTTTGCCTTATCTCGTTGAGCTGCGACTCCTGGCGTATGATGAGCGGGTTTTGGGGAGATGTGTCATCAAGACTTTTCTTTAGTTGCAGCAGTAGCGTGTTGTAGTGGGATATCTGTGCCCCTGCTTCACCGCTTGCCAGTCCTGTATGGATGGGCAACAGTTTGTGGTGCGACCGTTCATCCTTCAGAATGTCAAGGATATACCGTGCCATGTATATCTGGTTGGTGAGTTTCAGGATCTCGGCCTCCGACTCGGTCTGTTGCTGCAGGTAGAGGTCGCTCACCTGTTCGAGGTTGGTTATCTGGTGGCGTGCCTTGAATTCGGAGATACTGTCATCCACATGGTTCAGTTCTTTTTCGATACGTTCCAGACGGTCGTCTATAAACCTCAATGTGTTGTCCGCCATTTGCCTCTTGTCGTCAAGCCATCTTTGGTTATACACCGCTATGATGGTGTTGAGCACCTTCTCGGCTCTCTCCGGCGACACATCCTGATACTTCAGGTTGACGACGGTCGACTGCTCATCGTCAAGGGTTACGGTCAATGCGCGCTGAAGCGCCTGAGCCGCATGTTTGGCCTCGCGTTTGTCCATCTTGGTGTCCAGTTGGCATGCCACATCGGTCAGGAGCGACAGCGACCTGTACTGGCGCAGCACATTGGGCACATTGGTCTGCTGCTGGACCAGCGCCATGTCGTTGAAGTCATTGCCGCCAGCAGATTGCGCCACCGTACCACGGGTCGTCTCCATCTTTACCATGACTGCGGCCTCGCGTGTGTAGATGTCGTCGGTGGTACCAAGATAGTAAAAGGCTATCAGGAGTGCCGCCATGACCGAAAGGAAAAACCATCTGTAATGGAAACGGCACATGTTCCAGAAGTCCTGTATGGACAGGAATTCTTCTGACTGTTTTTTGCCAAAGGTGTTGTTGTTCATCATGTTGTTATCTGAAGATAGCGATTAGAGAAGCGACCAATGAGGCTATCGACAGCCAGATATACGGGCTGTGGAAAGCATTGCCTGCGTCGGTCGCCTCGCGTTTTTTCTTACCATTGGGTACTACATACACCAGATCGTCCTGCTGCAGGTAATAGGCCGGTGAAAGCATGGTCTGCTGCATGTTGGTCATGTCTAAGTGGTAGACCTCGCAGACACCGTTGGCATTGCGGCTGACCATGACATGGCTACGGTTGCCGTTGATGGTCATGTCGCCGGCACGCGACAGAGCGTCGACGATGGTGAAATGGTCTTTGGTGATGGGCACATTGCCGGGTTGGGCCACCTCGCCAAGCACATTGACGCTGAGGTTTACATACTCCACGGTGACGATCGGTTCACTCACCAGTTCGCGCTCGATAAGCCGCTTCTTGATATAAGATGCCACCTCGCCGCGTGTCATGCCTTCCACACGTATCTTGCCCAAGACGGGGAAATCGATCGTCCCCTGTCCGTCTACGGTATAGGCGACCAGCATGCCATTGCCGCCCGAATTGCTGCCGGCGACGGTCTCAGGCGCAGTGTCTGCTCCCAGCCTGGCGTTGCCTGTCCTGGCAGTGAGCGTAAACTGCTGTTCGAGCAGTGGGTTGCTGCTGTTGACGATGATATTGATCTTGTCCTCAGGACGCAGACGGAACTGCTGCTCCACCTGCAGTGCCATGCCGTTGAGCGCGGCCGCGTCTTGAAAGTAGGCAATGTCTTTGGGCGTAGAGCATGCCCCCAATAGGGTTATTGTGATGAAGAGGATTGCCTTGCCAATGCGGTTTCTGATTACTTTTCTTTCCATTCCATAGTTCTCCTTATGGTACATTCTTATGTTTCTTAGCCTTTATGATGATATATAGCATGATGATATAGAGGGTAATGTCTGCACAGAGCAATACCGTAGGATCGACAACATGCGACAGCAGGATGTTGAAGACCGTAAGCATGACCGACAGCGACACGATGAGGACCATTGTCTGGTGTTGTCCCATTCCACTATCCATCAGCAGGTGGTGGATATGGTTGCGGTCCGGCAAATATGGATTGGTACCATGATACACGCGGGTGAGAAACACCCGGACCATATCTAAGCAAGGCACCAAAAGCGGGGAGAATGCCCAAACCAGCGGATTGGCATTGGGGAGGACCGTATCTGGCGTGGTGGCAATCTGGATGCCGAAAAACGAGATCATGATGCCCAAGGTCATGCTTCCGGTATCACCCATGAAGATTCTTCTGTCTGGTTTGGTACAACCGTACACATTGTAATGAAAAAAACAGACCAGTATGCCCACCATGGCCAGTGAGAGCATGCCATATACATACAGTTGCAGTGTCATAAAGATGATACTGTTGCAGAGGAAGGCCAACAGGCACAGTCCTGATGCCAGACCGTCGATGCCGTCTATCAGATTGATGGCATTGACAATGAAGACGACGGCAAAGATGCTTAGGGGGAATGCCAGCCATAACGGCATGGAGTGTATCCACAGCAGACCATGAAGATCGGACAAGTAGACTCCGCCCATGACCATCAGGATGCCACAGCAGATCTGGACGAGGAATTTGGCGTGATAGCGTATTCCTTTCAGGTCGTCCATGATTCCGGCAATGTAGGCTATCGCCAATGCCAATCCGGTATAAACCAATGGTTTCTCTTCTGTCCTGATGGCATTGGGCAACTCGTCTTGCCCTGACACGATGCTGACAACCAGCAAGAGGACAAGCGACAACACTGCCACGGGCAGGAAGATAACGCCTCCCAAACGAGGAATCATGCCGTGGTGGACCTTCCTCTTGTCGGGGATGTCAAACAGTCTCTTGCGAACGGAGAACACAAACACCCGGGGTATAAGGACACCTGCCAATACGATGCAGAAGACAACCGCGGACAGCGTGTTGAGAATCCAAGTCCAGCTCATATAAATAGGATAATGTGTGTAGGGGTTACTCCTCGGCTACGGGGCATAGAAACGCACTCGGTATATAGGCAGTGGCTATCGTGAGCAGCCCGTCAATCGCGACAGCTACCCGTTGTTGACCCTGATAACGGGCAACCCTACCCCTGACGCCTTTGAAACTGCCATCGGTGATTCTCACTTCCTGCCCAGCCTTGAATTTCTTGACATGAGACGGTACAATGAGGATATCCTCTGCTTCCGAGGCGCAGATGATCTTAAGACTGTCTATCTGGCAATCGGGCACGACAAGAGGCTCTTTGACAATTCGTGTCCTCTCGTGGAAGTGGCGATAGTAAAAACGGAGATAGGGGAGGTTTACATTATCGTAGACATACGACTTGATTTCTTCTTCTGTTCCGCGTACAAAAAATATATTGGGAAGACGAGATTCCTCAACTGTTCTTCTCTTGCCGTTGACCAATTTGACGGTCTTAATCGTGGGATAGTATGCCTCGACATTCTTCCCCACCAGGTACTCGTATGCCTTTTTCTCGCGTCCGTATGTAACACGGAGCGTGTACCAGCGGGGTGTTCTTGCGGCTCTTCGGACTTCCTGCATTTCTTTGGCAATGGCACATATCTGGTGGACACCCCTATTGGTGTATCCGCTGCCAAAACCGGCTTCCGAACCATAGGGAGCGCACGGGGGGGGTAAAACCGCCGTGCTGGGAGGGATTGCACCGCCTCCAAGGGTGTCTATATCACCAAAAATATGATTATCAACATTCATATCGATGATATAACTCGTTCTAAACAGAACTCAGTTATGGACATAAAAAGAGCGTGAGACCATTCTGTTGTCTGTCCCACTCATCAAGGCTCTAGCAATTGCCTAATCCTGTTGAACAGACAACGTCAGAGCCCACGCCGATATGAATATAATCTACCTGTTGGAGACCTTAAAACCACCCTCTTGCATCCAAACAGATACAATAAGTGCTTACAAGGTCTCCTTAAGGAGTGACATAATCACACCCGGATCATCTACCGTTGCTACATCCGAGCCAGGATTGTTGAATTTGCTAGATTCGATGAGTCTCAAACACAGCGTAGAGTAAACGCCTTCAATATATGCCTGGACTATTTGTATTATAAAGTAGGCGGCACCTCTGCAAAACACTCAAGCATGCTTGGCAATTCTGTATTCGGTTTGCACTACTTTCCCCACCCGATAACCACCTTGTACGGCTTTGTCGTTGGCGACTCCACCATACGCTGCGCAGTGCAGGCTGCCTTGTCTCATGTCATGAAAGAACTCGTCTTACGGTGACAGAACGTACAAAGGCCATAGTCCAGATGCAAAGTTACGATATTTTTTTCAATTAAGCAACAAATACCGATAATAAATGTTAAAACAAGTCTCGGAAAATAACATCATTCAATGTAGGAAACACATATTTCACCGTTTTGTAAATCACAAAAGGCAATCCTCCATCCAGAATGACATTCTCGACCTCACCCCCTGCCACTTTCATGCGGCTGTTCCCGGATAGGCTTCCCCCTCATGGAGGCCGGAGACACTTCGGGTGTCTCCTATGCTATGCATACCTCCATTCGCCCGCGGGGCGAGGGATAGGGTGAGGGCAACATTGGGGTAGGGTGGGGGCTGTATTGGGTGAGGGCACACAACACCTTTCCGCAAGCTAAATGCCACCTTTACGGAGCTAATCATGGCATTTAGCCCACCTAAATGCCACATATAGCCAAAGGAAGTGGGGCGGCTGAACGGAAAGGTGTGTAAGGTGGACAGAAAAGGTGGACAGAAAAGGTGGACAGAAAATGGGCTACCGCGACCCTCAAAACTATCACAAATGTGTAAAATAACGCAGTCTGAACACCCCAAAACATGTAAAATAACGCAATGAAACAGGACGGAATATGTAAAATATCGCAGTCGGTATACCCCAAAACATGTAAAATAACGCAGTCTCACCATGAAAAAAGTGTAAAATATCGCGTTTTTTGATTTATTTCAAGTATCTTTGTGGCATGATAGGGAACTAAACGAAAGGATGGTTATGGCACCAATGACAAAACAACCTGCTGTGATAGACAAGCGCACGCTGGAGGTAATTCTTACAGACCAGCAAGAAGAGTTGGAGGCAAGGCGCAAAGACCATTTGTGCCATCGTGAAGAGGAAAAACTGATTGACCTGAAAAGCCCCCAAGCACAAGTAGTCATAGGTGTCAGGCGAAGCGGCAAGTCGACCCTCTGTTTCCAAGCGCTTGAAAGTGCCGATGTGAAATACGCCTATGCCGATTTTGACGATGAGCGGCTTCAAGGCATTGACGCAGGCCAACTTAATGAATTGCTGGAGGTACTTTATAAGATATATGGCGATTTCGAATACCTGTTTTTAGACGAGATACAGGATGTAGACGGTTGGCATCTGTTTGTCAACCGCATGTTGCGAAAGAAGATGCACGTCGTCATTACCGGTTCAAACGCAAAACTGCTAAGTAGCGAATTGGCGACCCGTCTGGCGGGGCGTGCCAAGGAAATACACCTCTATCCTTTCTCTTTTGCTGAATACTGCGCGATGAAAGGGATAGATACCGAAAGGCAAAGCACCAAAGCAGAAGGAATCAGACGTGCCGCCTTTGACGAATATATGAGGCATGGCGGTTTCCCCGAACTTCTGTCAATCAGTGACAAACGGGCTTATGTCTCTTCGCTTGTAGACAATATTCTCAAAAGAGATATCGAACAGCGTTATAATATCTCTTACAAAGCCGCTTTCGAACAACTGGCGCAGCACCTACTGAATGTCTCGCCCACCTCGATTGTGACAACAGACCTGGCAGACACATTCCATATCAAGTCTGAGCATACGGTAAAAAACTATCTTGCCTATCTCAGACAGGCATTTATATTAATAGGAATAAGGAAATATACTGCCAAAAGCAAGGTAAGGGTGACACAGGAAAAAGTATATGCTGTGGATGTTGCCCTCATGAACCAGCGGGCGGATGCCTTTGCCGGTGATAACCTCGGTTGGAGGCTTGAAACCGTGGTCCTGCTGCATCTGATGAAAAGATGCAAACAGAATGGTTGGGACTTGTATTATCTCAAAGAGCGTTCGGGTGAGTGTGACTTTATCGTGTGCAGCGGAAAGACGGTAATGCAGGCCATTCAGGTCTCGTACGACACTGCTGTCGAGAAGACACGCAAGCGTGAGATAAATGGCTTGTTGTTGGCCAACAAACAGACCCAGTGTGAGAATCTGCTCCTGCTGACAGACCATGAATATGGCGACATGGTGAAAGACGGTCATCGTATCACCATCAGGCCCGTTTACGATTGGAGCATCTCGTTATAGAGATAATCAATCCCTTTATGCTTTCCCGTGGCGGCTGTTGCGCATTATTTTACGGTTGCAGCCACATTTTTTCCGAAAAACAGGGGAAAATCAGAAAAATACCCTATCTTTGCAGAAGAGAGCCGGCTTTGCGGTACTCAGCTTGTGAAAACATTTAAAACCAATAACATGAAAAGACTCTTTCTGACAGTATTAATGATAGGGGCAGCATGGGCTACCAGCTACGCAGACAATGGTAAGGTGGCGCGCTTGGCCACGCTCGATCTCACAAAGGCCCAACAGCAGTACGGCGTAGTGATAACCGGAAAAGGATTTGACGGCCAGGCACCCACCGTGGCCCGGACGGCCTGCAAGGATGTGGTGTGCGTACATGCCCTAAGCCGTATCAGGATAGGGCTGGAACGGGCGGCAAGCACCTTTTCGGGTTACATAGGCGTGGCCGACAATGCCACGGACTATGCGGCCGAAGACATTACATCCACCCCTCTGGCTGACGGCAAACGCCTGTTTTACCGCAAACAGGGCGAGCAGAAGACCTTTGTGGGGATAGAAGGCAAAGACGGCCGTGTGGACCAGGGTCAGGTAACATTCTGCATCGTCGGCGACGGCAAGACGCTTTACAGCCGCCGCATGCGCCAAGGCGAAGCCCTGCAGTCGGTGAGGGTGCCACTGGAGGGAGTGTCGGTGCTCGAACTGGTGGTGGACGAGGGCGGAAACGGTCCCAGCGGCGATTTTGCCTACTGGTCGGAGGCTGCCATCGAATATACAGACAAGGCGCCCCGCACGCTGGGAGCCGACGAGACCGTAGAGACCTGCACGATGGAGGCCGCCACGGAGCAGCACTTGCGGACACAGATAGGCCGGCTGCCCAAGGCGGTGCTGCCACTCGCCCAGCCAGGGTACGACTGGCTCATACAGACGGACAAGGCAAAGGCCGAAGTGATGGCCACTCCCGACGGAAAGGGCGTGGTGATGACCAACGGACTGGTGGCACGCATCTTCAGGGTGGTGCCCAATCTGGCCACGGTAGACTTGGTAAACCAGATGACCAACACCAATATGCTGCGGGCCGTGAGCAACGAGGGCTGCATCACCATAGACGGCCAGACCTGTGTATTGGGTGGCCTGAAGGGACAGGAGGAGAAAGGATACTTGATGTATGAATGGATAGACGGCATGACACCCCTGCCGAATGCCTTTATGGTGGAAGACATGGCTATCGGTGCGGTGGGCGAGACGCTGCCTTGGGCTCGCAAACGATGGGCGCTGCGCAAGGAAAGTCCTACGGGAAAATCGGTCACCTTTACCCTGCGCGGGCAAGGGCAGCTTAGGGATGTGGTGGTAAGGCTGCGGTACGACTTGTACGACGGCATCCCCACCATCCGCAAGGGCATGGAAATCGTCAACAAGGGCAGCCACACCATCAAACTCAACAACTTCAAGCTGGAACAACTCTGTTTTGCCGAGCAGGAGAGCCCCATTGGCGGAGCTCCGTCGCGTTTTGAGTTGCCCAACATCTGCATCGAGAGCAATTACCAGTTTGGCGCAGGCACCATGTTCCAAAAAGAATCTAACCAAACGGTAAAATGGGTACGGGACACCACCTATACATCGCAGTGCAACTTCATGCTCAAGACACCCTGTATCATGGAGGTGGCGCTGCCCATGGGGCCTGACATGCCCATCCAGCCCGGCGACACCTATACGGCGATGGATGTGTATGAGATACCTTACGACAGCTACGACAAAGAGCGCAAAGGGCTCTTCAAGCGGCGCTTCTACCGCACCGTGGCGCCGTGGCTGACGGAGAATCCCATCTTCCTGCATCTCATCAGCATAGACCCCGAGGTGGTGAAACGCGCCATCGACCAGTGTGCCGAATGTGGCTATGAGATGATCATCCTGAGTTTCGGTTGCGGTCTGGACATGGAGAGCGACGATCCGCAACAGATGGCACTGGCCAAGAGTTTTGCCGACTATGCCCACAGCAAAGGCATAGAGATAGGCGGCTACAGCCTGCTGTCCAGCAGATGGATCAGCGACGAGGTGGACGTCATCAACCCCAAGACCGGCAAGCGAGGCGGCATGATCTTCGGCTCATCGCCCTGCCTATGCAGCGAATGGGGCTATGAGTACTTTGACAAGATACGGCGCTTTTACGAACAGACGGGCTTTGATGTGTTTGAGCACGACGGCTCTTATGCCGGTAACGTGTGCGCCTCTACCCAACACAAGCACCATCAGGGCCTCAACGACTCGCAGTGGCGGCAGTGGCTCAAGATCACGGACCTCTACCGATGGATGTGCGAAAAGGGTATCTATACCAACGTGCCCGACTACTACTTCCTGAACGGCTCGTCGAAAATCAGCATCGGCTACCGAGAAACCAACTGGAGCCTGCCGCGTGACCGGCAACTCATACTCGGCCGACAAGTCAACTACGCGGGTACCTACGACCGTCTGGCCTCGTCGTGCTGGACCTTTGTGCCGCTCACACAGTATCACGGGGGTGGCGCAGCGGCCACTCTGGAACCACTAAGCGAGCATCTGGCCGAGTATCGGCAGCACATGGTGCAGAACTATGGTGCCGGCATACAAGCCTGCTACCGCGGCCCAAGGCTCTACGACACCGAGGAGACCAAGGAGATGGTGAAAGAGGTGATAGACTGGTACAAGCGTTACCGCGTCATCCTCAACAGCGACATCATACACCTGCGCAAGGCCGACGGACGCGACTGGGACGGTTTCATGCACGTCAACCCCGACGGCAAGGAAAAAGCACTCGCGCTCTTCTTCAACCCTACAGACAAGGAGATGAAACGTACCGTCAGGCTGCCGCTATACTATACAGGACTGACAGACAGGGTGGCTATCAGCAAAGAGGGCGGAAAAGCGCGCCCATACAAGCTGGATCGCGACTACAATGTATCACTGGAGGTGACAATTCCCGCCCGCGGCTATGTGTGGTACGTGATGGAGTAAGCCCCAAGACTCATATAATAACCCATCAGTAATATCCAAAACATCATGAAAAAACTATTCTTACTGCTCTTTGCGCTGTGCACGCTGCCCAGCATGGCCCAACAGCCCACAGCGTATGACGTGAAGCTGAAAAACAAGTTACACATGCGCGTCACCGTATGCACAGACGGCATCTTCCGCGTGCAGGTATCGCCCCGTAGCCAGTATGCCGAAAACCTGATGCTGCGCTATGGCGTGCAAAAGGCCGACTGGGCACCCGTAAGCTGCCAGACACAGGACAAGGGAGGCACCTACACCATCACCACCCCCCAGCATGTGCTGGCCGTAGACAAGAAAGACGGTACCCTGCGCATTGCCGACAAGCAGGGACGCGCCCTCATAGACCGCGTCAGTTTCGTGGATGGCAAGCAGCCGCTTACCACCCAGCTTGGCAAGAGCATCAACGAGAAGTATGCCGACCTCAAGGTGGCCAAGAATGATGGTATCATAGGCGACAACAGCAACCCCAAGACCGCCAAGGACACCGTGGAGACCGGCGACTACCACAAGTGCAGCATCATCAACTTTGCCCTGCGTCCCGGCGAGCGGTTCTATGGCGGCGGCAGCACCAGCCGCGACCACATACAGCACCGCGGCGAGATCCTGCGCATGTGGACTACCTATCAGCACACGGAGATACCCCAGCCCTTTGTGCTCAGCAGCGAGGGATGGGGCGTGTTCAACAACACCACGCTCAAAAACTTCTTCGATATCGGGCGCTTCCAGAAGGATGTCTTCTCTATCTACAACACCTCCGATGAGGCCGACTTCTACCTCATGACAGGCAGCGACATGCCTGCCATTATCAATGCCTACACCCTCATCACCGGCCGCCCCTATCTGCAGCCCAAGTGGGCCTACGGCATGTGCTTCGGCCCCAACATGCTCGAAAACATGTTTGAGATACTCGACGATGCTGTCCGCTTCCGCCAGATGGATGTGCCCTGCGACCTCATCTGGCTCGAGCCCCAGTGGATGGAAAAGCGCTACGACTTCTCCACCGAGAAGAAGTGGAACTACAAGCTCTTCACTGTCGAGCCCTACTGGGTGGCCAACGAAAAGAAGAAGCGTGAGCACTTCCAGCTCTTCGCCGGCCGGCTCAAGGCCATGGGCTTCAAGCTCGGCCTCTGGCTCTGCGAGAACTACGACCTCAGTCTGCCCGAAGAAGACCTGCTCGCACGTGCTGCCGGCAAGCCCGAGAGCGGACAGGAGCACTGGATGGACCACCTCAAGCCCTTCATAGACAATGGCATACGCGGTTTCAAGATGGACCCCGCACGCACCATCGACGAGCATCCCGACCGCGACTACTACAATGGCTATACCGACAAGTACATGCACAATCTCAACCAGATACTGCTGCCCAAGCAGATGGAGGTGATGATGCGCCAGCACACTGGCAAGCGCAACTGGCATCACTACACCGCCGGATATGCCGGAACCCAGCATTGGGGCGCATCCACCAGCGGTGACAATGGTGGAGGCCGTACCGCTCTGCTCGACCAGCTCAATCTCGGCATGAGCGGATTCCTCAACACCTCATGCGATGTCATGTCTGTAGACTCCGTAGCGTTGGAGATGCCCAGCCTCCACTTCGGTCTCTTCCTGCCGTGGGTGCAGATCAACAGTTGGTACTCGCTGCGCCAGCCCTTCTACTTCTCTGCCCGCGACCAACAGCTCTACAAGTTTTATGTCAAGCTGCGCTACTCGCTCATGCCCTATATCTACACCGCCGCCATCGAGGGTGCCCAGACCGGTATGCCCATCGTGCGTGCCATGCCGCTTGTCTTCCCCGATGACCGCAAGGTGGATGATGCCTGCTACCAGTACATGTTTGGTCCCAACTTGCTCCTTGGCATCTTCAGCGACCAGATCTATCTGCCCAAGGGCGAGTGGACCGATTTCTGGACCGGCGAGAAACTCACCGGAGGCCGCAAGATCAAGCATAAGATTCCTGAAAACCGCGCCGGACTGCTCTTCGCCCGTCAGGGTGCCATCATTCCCATGCAGCGCGACATGAGTTTCGTCGGCGAGCATTCTATCGACACCCTCACCGTCAGGGTCTTCCCCAAGGGACAGTCGTCGTACACCATGCTCGAGGACGATGGCGAGTCATACGACTATGAGAAGGGAGCTGTAGCCGCCACCACCTTCACCTGCGACCAGACGGCCAATCGCCTGCAGTTTACGGTGCAGCCAGTCAAGGGCAGCTACCGCGGCATGTACACCTCGCGCACCTACCGCTTAGAGTTCCATACCGCCCGCAAGCCCAGTCGTGTCACCGTAAACGGGCAGCCTACCACCGCCTACACGCTCGATTCTGACGGGTTCCTCCGCGTCACCCTGCCGCAAAAGGATGTACACCAGCGTGCCACCGTCACCGTGGAGTAGTTTTAAAGGTAAAAAAGTAAAACAGTAAAACGGTAAAAGGGTAAAAAGCATTTAAAAACAATACTTTCCCTCTTTACCGTTTTAC
>JBJEAU010000031.1:0-66265 GCA_051869355.1 Prevotella sp.
CCATAGCTTCAAATGCGATGAAGATTGACCGGGGCATAGTGCTTTCGGCAAACAATATAGAAGTCGACAACGGTATAATCTACCTTCCCTTGTATTTGGCATCATTGCTATAATCATGGTTTTCCTGTAGCAGAGTGCATAACGACCTTGCTGATCAGTCCTCATGACGATAGTCGGCCATGGAGGTTCGCAGGCATCTGACCTCAGGGTTCTCGCAGTGGAATGTCTTGAGGGATTTCGATTGAAGGTTTTCCTCCGATTTCACTTCCACGGCTACAATGTCAGTGTCGTGTTGAACTACGAAATCCACCTCTTGAGTGCTGTCTTCCTTGCTGTAGTAGAATACTGATAGATTTCTACAATTATGCATGAGGCCATCTTCAGAAGTCTTACATTGCTATATCGGCCTATAGTTGCTCTGTCTGCATGCTATAGGCCGATTTGCTTACTGATGATACCAACGATTTTGATTACCCATTCCTATTTCTGATACACCTTTCGGAAGTCTTCGTCCTTGAGATGGGTGGCTATGTCTTCGGCGGTGATGGTGTACACCTTGTACGAATAGGTGCGCTTGAAACGGTTAAAGAAGGGATCATACGACTGGTAGTAGGTCAACTTCTTGACATTGGGGTGCATGGACAGTTTCTCGGTAGCGGCTTGGAAATGGGTATAGGTAGGATGGCAGATGCCAAATTTGCCATCAACAAATTCCAGCAGCAACAGGTCATGGCAGCGGCGCTCGGTATCCAGTACTTTTGCGTTTTTCATCATCTTGTGGCTGACGGTGATATGCCTTCCATGCCGTTCGTTGATGAGATTCATAATCCTTTTGAACTCTTTGCCGTGAGGTTTGTCTTCGTAGTGGCCTTTGCAGAGCAGATAGTAGTGTATCATCTCGTGTAGAATCACGTCTTCCAACTCTTCCTCCGGCAAGTCATACTTGGTATTCAGACATATGACTACCAGTTTGTACCGCGAATTGACCCGCGGTTCTCTGGAAGACCGGAATCTGACGCAGCCCAGAAACGTTGTTACGTTGCATAAGCGGAATGTGGGAGTAGGCAGTTGCCCCTTAAAACAAAGGTCGTTCAACACTTTGAATTTCTCCTCAAGAAATGCTAAAGTAGCTATCATTGTAAAAATAAATATTGTAGGCTGGTTACAAATGTACAAAGTCTTGGAGTATTTTGCAACACTTTTACCGCATTTTTTTAGTTTTAAGGTCATTTTTTATCATCAGAATGTTTACCTTTGCATCAACGATGCGCAAGGTTATACATGTGGACATGGATGCTTTCTTCGCGGCGGTGGAGCAGCGGGACAATCCGGGGCTTCGCGGCAAACCCGTGGCTGTGGGCCACGATGGGGAGCGCGGAGTGGTGAGCACGGCCAGTTATGAGGCGCGCCGCTATGGGGTGCACTCGGCCCAATCGGTGATGATGGCCAAGCGCCTCTGTCCACAACTGATGATTGTACCGACCCGTCACGACTATTATAAAGAGGTGTCGAAGCAGGTGCATCGCATCTTCTGTGACTATACCGACCTGATAGAACCCATTTCCATCGACGAGGCCTTTCTGGATGTGACGACCAACAAGCGTGATATGCCGATGGCCGTCGATATAGCCAAGGAAATCAAGCAGCGTATTGCCGACGAGTTGCACCTCACGGCTTCGGCCGGCGTATCGTACAACAAGTTTTTGGCCAAGATCGCATCCGACTATCGCAAGCCCGACGGGCTGTGTGTGATACATCCCGATCGGGCGATGGACTTCATCTCGCGCCTGCCCATCGAAGATTTCTGGGGCGTGGGTCCCAAGACGGCAGCCCGCATGCGTGCGATGGGCATCTGCAACGGTTCCCAGCTGCGACAGGTGTCGCGCCAGCACCTGATAGAGGTGTTTGGCAAGGTAGGCGCTGTGTATTACGACTTTGCCCGAGGCATAGACGACCGCCCGGTGGAGGTGGAATATGTGCGCAAGTCGGTGGGCTGTGAGCGCACCTTCGAGCAAGACACCGGACTGCGCTCCACGTTGCTCATCGAGCTCTATCATCTTACGCTCGAACTGGTGGAACGTATTTCTGCGGCAGCGTTTGAGGGCAAGACGCTCACGCTGAAAGTGAAGTATGGCGACTTTACCCAAGTGTCGCGCCGCACCACCTCCGACATCCTGCTCACGACCAAGGACGACATCCTGCCAGTGGCCAAGCGTCTGTTGGCCCAGATCGACTACTCCGCGGCGCACCCCGTGCGGTTGATGGGGCTTGCCGTGTCCAATCCCGTCACCGATAGCGAGCTCTGTAGGAGGCCTCAATGGATTGAGGGCGAGCTACAGTTTGACGAGTGGGACAGGTAGCCCACCTTTTTTTCACGCTTTTTTGTCTTTTTCGTAAGATAGTATAACTTAATCAGCACTTTTTCTTTTTTTTATATAAAAAGAAACTGCTAATTTTGCAGTCGTAGAAAGACTATTAATCCTAACTAATTGACAAATATGAAAATGAAAGGTTTTTGGTTGGCCACAGCCTTATCGGTAGGCGTGCTGACCGGGTGTGTACAAAAGCAGGAGAGCTATGCCGAGAAGATTCTGGGCAGCGAACTGATGAACCGTGTAGACTCGATGGCCCGCGCCGTGGTGTCGACGGGTTTTAATGCCGGCGACGGCTATGGCGAGGTATGGATTCGCGACTACAACACCTTCATCGAGCTTTCGATGGATGTGCTGCCCGACGAGCAGGTCCGCCACAATCTCAACGTGTTCTGGGGATTCCAAGGTCCGACAGGCGACATCGTAGACGGATTTATCGATATTCGTAAGGCCCAGCAGAGCGACATCGGTTACAAGTATCGCTATTCGGATGCAGAGCCTGACTATGCCGCACACAAGAACACGGTGGAGACAGACCATGAGACCTCGCTCATACAGGCTATCTATAAATATGTAAAGAAGAGCGGCAACACCTCGTACCTGCAGACAGAGGTGGGCGGAATGAAGGTGATAGACCGCATGGAGAAAGCGTTGAACTATCTGTTTACCGAGAAGTTTGACAGCAAGTATGGACTCATTACCGGTGCCACCACTGCCGACTGGGGCGATATACAGCCCGAGCATCTCTGGGGTGTGGAGATCGACGCCAATACACACTATGCCATCGACATCTACGACAATGCCATGCTGGTCATAGCCCTCAACAACTATATCGAGTTGCTGGGCGACGATGCCAAGGCCAAGGAGTGGACGGCCAAGCGCGACGAGCTGAAGCAGAACATCCGCAAGCACTTGTGGGATGAGCAGCGCAAGAAGTTTATCCCTCACATCTACCTCAAGGATTCGCCGTTCCCCGCCGATTTCGACGAGAACAAGATCTACTATCATGGCGGTACAGCCGTAGCCATCCAGGCTGGCTTGTTGAGCGATGACGAGATACGCGAGGCCAATAACCGCATGCTGGAGAATGTGAAGAAGGCGCATGCCCAGACCATCGGCCTGACCATGTATCCCACCTATCCCGCCGGCTATTTCAAGGGCGTAGGCATGTATCCCTACGGTTATCAGAATGGTGGCGACTGGACTTGGTTTGGTGCGCGCATGATACAGGCACTCATCGAGCATGGTATGATAGCCGAGGCCTACGAAGAGTTGCAGCCTATGTTGGAGCGTATCGTGGAGAACCAAGGTTTCAACGAGTGGTACACGCCTGCCGGAGAGCCGATGGGTTCGGGTACTTTCCGAGGCGAGGCTGGCGTACTCTACAAGGCCAATGCTATGCTGCGCGATTGGGTAAAGGCACAGCAGTAAGAGACTGGCGACTACTTTTGCAAGTTGATATATCATGATACGGACCGGCCAAGGGACTGATACCCCCTTGGTCGGTCGTTTCTTTGTATCTGTTGCGGGTGTAAATAGAGCGGTCTACTGTCCTGATTATGCCGGCTGATGGAACCGCATTGTTCTGCCGGTTGCCATCTATGTCCGGGCTAAACGTGGCATTTAGACCAGCTAAACATGGCATTTAGCCCTCGTAAATGCCGCATTTACAAAAAATGGAGGTGATGAAAAGATGAGGGCGCCACCGATGCGAGCACCCTCGGTTGTGATTTTGTTTTTTTTTATCGAATGTTTTATACTTACTATTTGTTTTTATCTCGGATTTGCAGTAATTTTGCAAGTGGATAGACGGCATCTGCCATGTAGCCACGGAGGTGAGATAGGCGGATGGTAGCTCTGTTATTGGTAACTTATTCAAATAATGAAGAGTATGAAAAAGTATTTTATGACAATCGTGCTGGCCTGTATGAGTGCCGGCATGATGGCGCAAGACATCATTCAGCTCCCAGCCCCCGACAAGCATGTGGATATGTCGCTCTACACGGCCCTGCAGCGCCGCCACTCGGTGCGTACTTATCAGCAGCGTGAGGTGACCGATGCCACCCTGGCACAGGTCTTGTGGGCAGCATGCGGTTACAACCGTGAGGCTGAGAAGAAGATAACGGCCGCTTCGGCCATCAATGCACAGGACATCGTGGTCTTTGTGGTGCGCAAGGACGGTGCCTACCGTTTCTCCCCCGACAATAACACGCTTCAGAAAGTATCTTCCAAAGACCTTCGACCCTTGGTGGCAGGACGTCAGGCAGCAGTGGCTTCGGCACCTGTGATGCTGGTGCTGGCCAGCGACCAGAGCAAGTTTGGCGGACGTGAGGGCGGACAGCGCATGGGACTGCTCGATGCCGGATATGTGTCGCAGAATATCTATCTGGCCTGCACGGCGCTGGGACTCGGTACGGTGGCACGTGCCACGATGGAGAGCGACCAGTTGGCCAAGGAGATGCAGCTGGGCGAGGGATTCATGCTCGCGCTCAATCATCCCATCGGTTGGGAGTGAGGCATAGACAGTTTTCTGGATAACGAAAGATAAAACCTATTGATAGAAGACATTATAGATGAAACAGACCAAGATTATATGTACCATCAGTGACCGCCGTTGCGAGGTGGACTTTTTGCGAAAACTGTTTTTCGCCGGGATGAATGTAGTGCGCATCAACACCGCGCATGCCACCCCCGACGGCATGCGGACCATCATCAGAAACACCCGTGAGGTGTCGCCGCACATCGCCCTGCTCATCGATACCAAGGGTCCCGAGGTGCGTACCACGGCTGTGGCTGAACCTATCAGCTACAAGCGTGGGGACGTGGTGAAGATATTCGGCAGGCCAGATATGGAGACCACGCACGACATCGTGAATGTATCGTGCATGAACTTCACCGCCAGTGTGAAGAAGGGAGACCATGTGCTCTTCGACGATGGACTTCTGGACATGCTTGTGATGGAGAATGTGGGTCCGATGCTGGTGGCACAGGTGCAAAACGACGGCGTGCTGGGAGGCCGCAAGAGCGTCAATGTGCCCGGTGTACACATAGACCTGCCCGCACTGACAGAGAAAGACAAGGCCAACATACAGGTGGCTATCGACGAGGATGTGGACTTTATCGCACACTCGTTTGTGCGCAGCGCCGCGGACGTGAAGGCGGTGCAGCAGTTGCTCGACGAGCGCGGCAGCGACATCAAGATTATCGCGAAGATTGAGAACCAGGAAGGTGTGGATAATATCGATGAGATACTGGAAGTGTCGTATGGGGTGATGATTGCCCGCGGCGACTTGGGTATCGAGGTGCCTATCGAGCGCATACCGGGCATACAGCGCCAACTGATACGCAAGTGCGTGCTCAGGAAGAAGCCTGTAATCGTGGCCACACAGATGTTGCACAGCATGATACGCAATCCGCGTCCCACCCGTGCCGAGGTGACCGACATAGCCAACGCCATCTACTACAGCACCGACGCGCTCATGCTGAGCGGTGAGACAGCCTCGGGCGACTATCCCGTGGAGGCTGTGCGCACGATGGCTGCCATAGCCGAGCAGGCAGAGAAAGACAGGCAGCGGAGCCATGACATCGAGGTGCCGCTGGGAGCGCACTGTACGCAGCGCGAGTTTCTGGCCCATGCGGCCATCGACTCCACCCGACGTCTGGGTGTGGCCGGCATCATCACTGCCAGTGAGACCGGACAGACCGCCCGCGACATTGCCGCCTTCAGAGGTCCCATGCCGGTGCTGGCCATCTGCTATAACGAGAAGACACAGCGCTGGCTCAACCTGAGTTACGGTATCATCCCCATCTACCAGAAACAGCATGTGAGTTCGCAGTACCTGTTTACAGCGGCGCTGCGTATGTTGTTGCAAAAGGGATATATCAAACACGAGGACAAGATAGCCTATCTGAGTGGAAGTTTTGGCGAGGGTGGTGGAGCCACATTTGTGGAAATCAACCGGGTAAGTCAGGTGTTCGACAAGTCTTACGAATTCCACCTGCCCGATTTCTGCGACAACCGCCGTTGATAAAGTCGTTTTGTCACAGAAATGTGGGTAAAAAGGTTTTCCATCGATAGTAGAGGGAAACCTCAGCATACGAAAAGGGTGTGTCAAAACCTGTTGATGATAAGAGGAAAAGTCCTCTCATTCAGGTTTTGGCACACCCTTTCGTATGATGTCCTTTGTACCTTGAGGGCGGGTGGAATCACCATCTGCGCTTCTTGCGCGATGACGACTTGTTGCCAAATTTGCGGTAGAGCTTCCATCCGAGGATGGCGGCGTCAAAGAATCCCGCTCCCACATTCATCAGGGTACTGAATTTGCGCGAGGGGGTAAGGGCTGTGGAACTGTCTGGCTTGTGGAAGAGCGATTCCCACAGCGTCTTGATCTGCTTGTTGTCAGCCTGTATGTCTTTCAGGATTGCTTCGCGGCGTGTCCTGATATCTTCAAGTGAACGGTAGGTGGTCATGTTTTCATCTCCCATAGCTTATTTCTCCATCAACAGGCTGGCCAAAAACCTCACCAAGGGTCTCTCTATCCACCGTTTGCGGAAGAGGAGGCACAGCAACAATACAAAAAAGTAGCACCCCGACACAATGGCAAACGCCCATGCCATGCCCACCATCGGCGATAGGGCGTGGGCTGCGGCAAACGACAGGTAGATGAGTGTGAGCGTGAGCAATACCACGATCACAAACGAGATGGTAGCCGCCGTGAGCAGACGTACCACCTTGTCGACAATGTTGAGTTTCACATACTCACCCTGCAGGGCGACATAGTGCCTCAACACTTCGACAAGCTGGCCTATCGTTTCAATGTTCTTGTCGCAGGAAAACATCATCGTGGCTCGCTTATTCGATAATGTCAGCGGCTGCGTCCTTGATGTCGTCTACGAGATCGTCTACCTGTTTGCGGCTGAGCTTGATATCGTGCTTCTTGCAGAAGTCGTCGATAGCGTCAGAAATCCTATTACGTGTGTCTGTTCCCTTTTCAGGTGCGAAAATCAAACCCACAGCAGCTCCGGCGAGTGCGCCGCCGAGAAATGCACCAATGTAACCTAATGTCTTCATACTCGTAAATATTATCATTAAACAATTTAGTTGGTTCCTCCCATGCAGGGGAAGTAAGGGCAAATATAAGAAAAAGAACGCTATCGGCCATGAAATCGCTGCCATTTTTTGTTAAATTGGTGTCATTTAATGGTTTTAACAAACTTTATGCGCCGAAAAGTGGCGTGTTTGCGAGATATTTTGTAATTTCGCATCAACTTTGGATAAACGTATAATTTCAAAATAGCTAACGGAAAATTATGAAGAAGAGTTTGGTTTTGTGCGCAGGTGTTTGCGCTGCTTTGGTTATGACAAGTTGCGGTTCCAGCAAAGAGAGCGCTTATAAGAAGGCTTACGAGAAAGCCAAGGCGCAAGAGCAGGTAGCAGAGCAGCAGCCGGTGACACAGACTCCTGTAGTGGCACCCATCGTGGAGAAACCTGCCACACAGACCACAGTGGTAGACAATGTGGATAACGCAAATGTACGTACAGAGAACGTTACCCTGATCAGCGGTGCAGGCCTGAAGGCTTTCAGCGTGGTAGTAGGTTCTTTCTCGGTGAAGGCCAACGCAGAGGGACTGCAGAGCACGCTCAAGGCAGCTGGCTATGCCGCCCAGATAGTTTTCAACTCTGATCGCAGCATGTACCGTGTTGTCGCTTCTACACATGCTGACAAGGCTTCGGCCGTTCAGAGCCGCAACCAGTTCCGTGCGGGCAACTATCCCGACGCTTGGTTGCTGTTTAACAAGTAAGATGCGCGTACTTTCCATCGATTACGGCAAGAAACGCACTGGTATAGCAGTGACCGATCCATTGCAGATTATTGCAAATGGATTGGCCACTGTTTCTACATCTGAACTGTTCGACTTCCTGACCGGGTATGTCGGCAAGGAACAGGTGGAGCGCATCGTCATCGGCAAGCCTGTACAGCCCAATGGACAGCCCAGCGAGAATCTGGCACGGGTGGAACAGTTTGTGGCTCGATGGCGCAAGCAGCATCCGGAGGTGCCCATCGAGTATTATGACGAGCGCTTCACGTCGGTCTTGGCCCATCGGGCTATCCTCGACAGCGGGATAGGCAAGAAAGCGCGAAGGGAAAACAAAGGGTTGGTGGACGAGGTGAGTGCCACCATCCTGCTGCAAGACTGGATGCAGTCGAGGAGATAATACAAGGACTATTTTCATCAAATCTTTTTAGCATGATATTACCTATTTATATATATGGTCAGCCTGTGCTCAGAAAACAGGCAGAGGACATCTCGCCAGACTATCCCGGTTTGGACGAACTGCTCAAGAATATGTATGAGACGCTCGATGCCGCCGATGGTGTGGGCCTGGCGGCTCCCCAGATAGGATTGGCCATCAGAGTGGTGGTCATTGACCTGGATGTGCTCAAAGACGATTTACCTGAGTATGAGGGATTCCGTCATGCCTACATCAATCCGCATATTGTGGAAGTGGACAACGATTCGGAAAAGGTGTCGATGGAGGAGGGCTGCCTGAGCATCCCGGGCATCCATGAGACCGTGGTGCGTCCCACCCGTATCCATGTAACCTATCTCGACGAGGAGCTGAAGGAGCATGATGAGTGGGTAGAGGGCTATCTGGCACGTGTGATGCAGCACGAGTTTGACCATCTCGACGGTACGATGTTCGTTGACCGTGTTTCGCCGCTTCGCAAGCAGCTCATCCGGGGCAAACTCAAGGCGATGATGCAGGGCAAATACCGCTGTGCGTACCGCACCAAGCCCGTAAGGCGATAGCCGGAGGGGCATCCGGCACGCGGATGTGTCGGCAGTAAGAAAAGTCAAGGATAAGGATTTTTAGGATCATAAGATGAGAGAGAGAATACATAGGGTAACTTTGGCAGGTGGCAAGGCAGCTTGCTCCTGTTTGCTGACTGCATGTCGCGGGCTGCGGCGTGGTGTGTTGGCCGGTTGGTTGCTGGTTTCGTGTATGCTGTGCACGTTGCCGGCTTCGGCTCAATATAATACCGACCGCTTGCTGACAAGCGGAGAGATAGCCCTGCATTACGAAGATTATGTGCTTTCGATTCAGTATTTCAATCAGGTCATATCCTTGAAGCCTTATCTCTACCAGCCTTGGCAGTATCGTGGTGCCGCCAAGTTTTATCTGGAAGACTATCTGGGAGCGGAAAACGATGCCACCCAGGCTATCAAACTCAATCCTTATATTGACGCCATCTACGATTTGCGTGCCATTTCGCGCATCAGACAGGAGAAATACGACAAGGCGATAGAGGATTATACAAGGGCTATCAAACTGAGTCCTGACCAGCGCAATTTCTGGTTCAACCGTGCCATCTGCCGGATGAACACCA
The DNA here is from genome assembly GCA_051869355.1 of Prevotella sp. GTDB lineage: Bacteria > Bacteroidota > Bacteroidia > Bacteroidales > Bacteroidaceae > Prevotella. The sequence continues at coordinate 9,764 of JBJEAU010000031.1, forward strand.
AAGACTATAAGCTGGCACATCTCGAACTCGATACTATCATCAGGAAGTGGTCGGGGTTTGCCAATGCGTATTCGTTGAAGGCAGAGGTGTATCTGCACGAGAAAGATACGACAGCAGCAGCCAAGTGGCTGGACAAGAGTCTGGAGTTGGATCCCTACGACGGCAATACATGGACCACCCGTGCCTACATCAGTCTTGCCCGTAGGGAGTGGAAAGATGCAGATACCTATCTGAGCAAGGCCATACACTTGAGGCCGAAAGTGGTGTCCAACTATGTAAACCGGGCTTTGGCACGCTATAACTATAACAATCTGCGTGGAGCCATGGCCGATTATGATACCGCGTTGGATTTTGATCCCAATAACTTTATGGCTCACTATAATCGCGGACAGCTGCGTATGCAGTTGGGCGATGACAACCGTGCCATCTCCGACTTCGACTATGTCATCAAGATGGAGCCGGAGAACTATCTGGCCATCTTTAACCGTGCGCTTCTGCACGACAGGACCGGCGACCTGAAGTCGGCCATCAGGGATTATACCACGGTCATCGACCAGTTCCCCAATTTCTGGACGGGTCTGTCGTACCGTGCCAAGGCTTACCGCAAGTTGGGCATGACGGCCAAGGCCGAACTTGACGAGTTTAAGATTCTCAAGGCGCAGATGGACAAGCATCTGGGTATCCAGCCGCGTTGGAGCAAGAGCAAGCGTAAGGCCATACGTAAGCGTAGCGAGATTGATCCGGAGAAATATGGTGAGCTGGTGGTGGCCGACGAGAACGAGGTGGGCACGGAGTATAAGAGCGAATATCGCGGAAAGATACAGAACCGTACCATTGAGGCCGACTTTATGCCGATGTACGCCTTATCTTATTTCAAGTATAACAATGGTGTGAATGCCTATCAGGCTTACGATAAGGATGTGGAAGAATTTAACCGCCGTGGCAACACAGGCTTTAAAATCTATGTGACATGCAACCCGCCGCAGCTGACCGAATCGGACACGCATGCGTTCTTTAACCAGATAGATACCCTCTCGGTCTCCATCGCTTCGGCCCAGCAGATGGGAGGTGCATCGAGAGAGTTGTTGCAGCGCGCGGTGGCATATAGTGTGGTACAGGATTACGATGCGGCCATCGCCGATCTCTCCACCTCGATACACATGGACAGCCATTCGCCCATGTATTACTGGCAGCGTGCCGTTTGTCAGATGATGATCAATGATTTTGATGCCACACATGGTGCGCCGGGTGCCGAGGTGAGGGCAAACATGCTCAAGGTAAAGGACGATTTGGACAAGGCCATTGCGTTGGCACCACGCAATGCTTACCTGTATTATAATAGAGGAAACATGTACGCCTCTCAAAAGGTTTATGCCAACGCCATAGATGATTATAACAAGGCCATCGGACTCGATTCGCGTCTGGCCGAGGCTTACTACAACCGCGGTATCGCCCATATCAAGAATGGGAACAAGGCTCAGGGTATCAAAGACTTGAGCCATGCGGGCGAGTTGGGTCTCTATGCGGCCTATAGTATCATCAAGCAGTTTAGTGGCAAGTAAGGAGGTCGGTCTGATTTTTCTTCTTTCGGAATTGCAAATTATCGGTATTTTCTTCCTTTTATTGGAAACAAAGTGTTATTTTTGCATCCGATTAAGAATAAACTAATTTGTATTATGGTTAAAATCACATTTCCTGATGGCTCTGTGCGTGAATACGAGGAGGGCGTAACAGGGTTACAAATCGCCGAGAGCATCTCGCCGGCTCTCGCCCGCAACGTTGTATCTTGCGGTGTCAATGGTGAGACGGTAGAGCTTAATCGCCCCATCCACGAGGATGCTGCGATCGCTTTGTATAAGTTTGAGGATGAAGAGGGAAAGCACACATTCTGGCACACATCGGCCCACTTGCTGGCCGAAGCGCTGCAAGAGCTTTATCCGGGCATCCAGTTTGGCTTCGGCCCTGCCATCGAGAATGGCTTCTTCTATGATGTCATGCCGGCAGAAGGCCAGACCATTTCAGAGAATGATTTCCCCAAGATAGAGGAAAAGATGCGTGAGCTGGCCAAGAAAAACGAGCCCGTGGTACGCAAGGACGTTTCCAAGGCCGATGCACTGCGTGAGTTCCATGCAGATGGTCAGGAATACAAGTGTGAGCATATCGAGCAGGATTTGGAAGACGGTACGATCTCCACCTATACACAAGGCCAGTTTACCGACCTGTGCCGTGGACCGCACTTGGTGTCTACCGGTGAGATCAAGGCCATCAAGATTACCAGCGTGGCCGGTGCTTTCTGGCGTGGCGATGCCAAGCGTGAGCAGATGACCCGTATCTATGGTATCACATTCCCCAAGAAGAAGATGCTCGACGAGTACCTGCAGATGTTGGAAGAGGCCAAGAAGCGTGACCATCGCAAGATTGGCAAGGAGATGGAGCTCTTCTTCTTCTCCGACAGGGTAGGCAAGGGACTTCCCATGTGGCTTCCTAAGGGTACCGATCTGCGCATCCGCTTGCAGGAGATGCTGCGCAAGATTCAGAAACGTTTCGGTTACCAGGAGGTGATTACGCCGCACATCGGTTCCAAGAATCTTTATGTCACTTCCGGTCACTACGCCCACTACGGCAAAGACAGTTTCCAGCCCATCCATACACCGGAGGAAGAGGAAGAGTACATGCTCAAGCCGATGAACTGTCCGCACCATTGCGAGGTGTTCGCACATAAACCCCGTTCGTATAAAGACCTCCCGTTGCGTGTGGCCGAGTTTGGTACGGTCTATCGTTATGAGAAGAGCGGCGAGTTGCACGGTCTCACCCGTGTGCGTTCGTTCACGCAGGACGATGCGCATATCTTCTGCCGTCCCGACCAGGTGAAGGGCGAGTTCCTGCGCGTCATGGACATCATCCAGACCGTGTTCAAGGTGTTCCAGTTTGATAACTTTGAAGCTCAGATCAGTCTCCGCGACCCCAACGACAAGGAGAAATACATCGGCTCAGACGAGGTTTGGGAGGAGAGTGAGACCGCTATCAAGGAAGCTTGTGCCGAGAAAGGACTCGATGCACGTATCGAGTATGGCGAGGCAGCTTTCTACGGTCCCAAACTCGACTTCATGGTCAAGGATGCCATCGGCCGTCGCTGGCAGTTGGGTACCATTCAGGTGGACTATAACTTGCCTCAGCGATTCAAATTGGAGTACACTGCAGAAGACAACACCAAGAAAACACCCGTCATGGTACACCGTGCGCCGTTCGGCTCGTTGGAGCGCTTTACCGCCGTGCTGATAGAGCATACAGCCGGTCACTTCCCCTTGTGGCTGACACCCGACCAGGTGGCTATCCTTCCCATCTCTGAGAAGTACAACGACTATGCACGCAAGGTCGCCAAATATTTGGACAATGCAGGCGTACGTGCCACAATCGACGACCGCAACGAGAAGATAGGCCGCAAGATACGTGACAACGAGCTGAAGCGTGTCCCCTATATGGTAGTGGTCGGCGAGAAAGAGGCTGCAGAAGAGATGGTAAGCATGCGCAAGCAGGGTGGCGGCGAGCAAGCCACCATGTCGCTCGTAGATTTTGCCAAGCGTATCAACGACGAGGTAGCAGAGCAGTTGGCAGCAACCAGCATTGAGCCTCAAGACTAAAAATATTTTTTACATCTTTTATAAATAATCGGGGATTAATTTTGTTGATTCCCGATTATTTTGTAATTTTGCAGCCGCTAATGATAAGATAGTTGGATGAAGAATGACAAAATGAAGAATCAGTACCGCGTGAATGAGCAGATTCATGTACGGGAAGTTCGTATTGTAGGTGAAGACGGGTCGGAAGTAATGCCCACACGAAAGGCTTTGGATTTGGCTCGCCAGCAGGGAGTTGACCTTGTAGAGATCTCCCCCAATGCACAACCGCCTGTTTGTCGCTTAATCGACTATTCCAAGTTCCTTTACCAGCAAAAGAAGCGGCAGAAGGAAATGAAGCAGAAGCAGGTTAAAGTTGAGGTAAAGGAGATTCGGTTTGGTCCTCAGACCGATGAGCACGACTATCAGTTCAAACTGAAGCATGCACAAGAGTTCCTCCTCGATGGCAACAAGGTTCGTGCGTATGTCTTCTTCCGCGGACGCTCTATTCTTTTCAAGGAACAGGGTGAGGTGCTCCTCCTCCGTTTTGCCAATGATTTGGAAGAGTATGGCAAGGTAGAGTCGATGCCCGCACTCGAAGGCAAGAAAATGTTCTTGTACCTTGCTCCCAAAAAGGCAAGAGTGGTCAAGAAGAGCCAGCAGAAGCGTGACCGTGAGGCAGAAGAGGCAGCGGCAAAGTCGGCCAACGTGGAGGCTGCTGAAGCACCCAAGACCGATGGAGGTCTCTTCGGTAATGCGAAGAACGGGGTTGAGGCGCTGAAGAAACTCACGAACGAAGAATAAGAAACCATAGTGTGCGTAACGTCCTGGTATATACGTTACCACCTATATTATAACAATAACTCTTTAAAATTAAAACAAAAAATGCCAAAAGTAAAGACAAACTCCGGCGCAAAGAAGAGATTCTCCTTTACCGGTACAGGTAAGATCAAGAGACATCATGCTTACCACAGTCACATCCTGACTAAGAAGACAAAGAAACAGAAGAGAAATCTGGTACACGAGACATTGGTTGACCGCAGCAACATGAAGCAGGTACGCGACCTTCTTTGCCTCCGTTAATTAATTAAACTTTTTAGTCGAACTTTTAAAGAAAAAAATTATGCCAAGATCAGTTAATCACGTTGCATCAAAAGCAAAAAGAACAAGAATTCTGAAGCTCACTAAAGGTTATTTTGGAGCAAGAAAGAATGTTTGGACCGTAGCTAAGAACACTTGGGAGAAGGGTCTTACCTATGCTTACCGTGACCGTCGTAACAAGAAGCGCACTTTCCGTGCACTCTGGATTCAGCGTATCAATGCCGCTGCACGTCTGCAGGACATGAGCTACAGCCAGTTGATGGGCGCATTGCACAAGGCCGGTATCGAGATTAACCGTAAGGTGCTCGCTGACCTCGCAGTCAACAATCCCGAGGCTTTCAAGGCTATCGTAGACAAGGTAAAATAAGCACACAAACATAGGGTTGCCAGTCTGTTGGAAGCCCTGCATCATAAGACCAAAGGGTCATCGTTCGGAAGAATGGTGACCCTTTGGTCTTTTTTAGTGGCGTTTGTTGGGAGGAGAGGTGGCGTTTTGAGAGCGTATCGCAAATGCCATACGGGCGTATCGCAAATGGTGTACGAGCGTATGGCATTTGCCGTTCGACCGTACGGCATTTGCCGACAGGTCGCAATATAGGGCAAAGCGGATGGCCGAAAGCCCTATACAGGAAGCTGTTATTTCTCAATGATTCGGAATTGGCCGTCGCCGATACCCGGCTGCATGACCGTGGGATAGAATTTCACACATACCGCGCGGTCCACGGAGATATCCTGTCCGGTATCGGTAAGCATGCCGGTGGCCTTGTCGATGCTGAATACCTGTATGCGATTCTCATCCCTGCTGGCACAGAGCAGGAATTTGCCGTTGGGGGTGATGTTGAAATGGCGCGGATGCTTGCCTGTGGGCTGATAACCTACGCGGGTAAGTTTGCCAGTGGCACGGTCTATGCGGAAGATAGCGATGCCGTCGTTCTTGAGTCGACAACTTGCGTAGAGGAATTTGCCGTCGGGCGACACGTGTATGTCGGCACCTCCGTGACCATTGGCCGTATCGGCTGCTATTTCCTGTATGGGTCGCACCTTGCCGTAGCTCCATCCGTAGACCGACACCTTGCCTGACATCTCGCTCATGACGTAGAAGAAGCGGCTGTCTGTGCTGAAGGTGATGTGGCGAGGACCCGAACCGGCGGGCAGCGTGGCGGCAACACCCGCCTCCTTGATGCTCTCCATGCCGGTGATCTCATATTTCAGGATGCGGTCTGCGCTGAAATCGGTGGCCAGTACATAGCTGCCATCGGGCGTAAAACAGGCAGCGTGCATGTGTGCCTGTTGCTGGTTGGGCATGTAGGTGCCGCCGGTGGTTCCCTTAAACTGTGCCGCCATAGCCCCTAAAGTGCCATCCAGATTGACGGGAAAGAGGCTCATGGAGCCTCCTGAGTAGTTGGCCGTGAGCAGGAAGTTGTCATTGGTCTCCACATAGCAGGGGTCGGCTCCTTGGGTGGGCTGCGTATTGAGCAGCTTCATCTTGCCTGTGGTGCTGTCGAAAGCGATGGCGCTCACGCTGGCTTTCTCGTCCGAGGTCTCGCTCACGGCGTAGATGGTCTTTCCGTCGCCTGCTACGGTGAGAAATGAGGGATTGGTGAGTGCCAGGGTATCGATGGGAGAGGCTTTGCCTGTCTGTTGGTCAAACTGGTACGTGTACACACCCTTGCTCTGGCCATTGGTGTAGGTACCGACAATGAGCTTGATGTTTTCTTGTGCAGTGGCAGCCGTACCCATCATGAGCAGGGCGCTGGCGAGCAGTGACTTGTGGTTATTTTTCATACGTTTTTACTTGTTGGATCTATCTGTTTGTAGGGTCATTCTTTGTCGAATACAAAGGTAGTCATTGTGGATAACAATGCCAAATGTTGCCTGCCAATTAACATTTGTCCTAAAAAATAAGGTCATGGCTTGTCTGTTTCGGAATAGTTTTGTAACTTGCAGCCGCAATCTCAGCCTGTTGCGCACGGTGTGCGCCATCGCACCGCCGTGGGCGTAGGGTACGCCAAAGGGCGTGGCGGCTGAGAGGAACGGACAAAACGTGTATGATGGAACAAGAATTTGAGGAATATTGGCAGCGGCACAACCAGCAGCTGTTGACACGTGCCCCCCGCCATCTGGCAGAGGAGCGCGCCAAGAGTGTGAAGATGAATACAGCGGGCGACTGGCTGCTGCTGTTGTTTCCCGTAGTGGTGATTTTCTGGTTGCAGGAGCTGCATCTTGTGACCTCCGAGTTGCTCAACCTCCTCTTGTCGTTGGTGGTGGGTGTGGTCGTGCTGGTGCTATGCCAGATGGCCAAACCCTATGTGACGGGCAAGCGGTCGGTGGCTGATATCGATGCCGACATCAAGCAGTATTTTTACGAAGAATATAAACGCACGGGCAAGTTGGACCTGTAAGGCGCATACGGCGTTCAGACATACATGAGGTCGGCCATGATACTGTCTGATACATAGATGCCTTGGCGGGTAAGGTGCAGTCGTCCCTGCTCCATGACCAGTAATCCCCGGTCTATGTAGGGCTGGGCTTGTCGTAAGAGATGGTCGCGAAAGGGTGGGGTGAGGGTTTGTACATGGATACCTTCGCGGGTGCGTAGGGCCGTGGTCACCAAGTCGTCGTAGCGGGTGGCCTCGTCTATGGTCTCCACTTCGCAGGGTATGCGCCCCTCACCGATGGCCGAGAGATAGGCTTTCAGGTCGGCTACATTCCATTGGCGGGTCTGCCGGTCGTACGAGTGGGCGGCCGCCCCTATGCCGATATAGGGTATCTCGTGCCAATAACTGCTGTTGTGTCGGCTTCGGAATCCGGGTCGGGCAAAATTGCTGATTTCGTAGTGCTCATACCCGGCAGCCGTGAGTCGGTCGGTCAGCGTGTCGTACATGTTGAGCGACACTTCTTCGTCTATCTCCTCGATGGCACCCTCGTCCAGCATGCGGTAGAGCGGTGTGCCCTCCTCGTACATGAGCGAGTAGGCCGAGATATGCTCCACCTGCAGTGCGAGCGCATGGTCGACATCGTTTTGCCACTCGTCGATTGTTTCCTCCGGAAATCCGAACATCAGGTCTATACTCACGTTTCCGATTCCCATAGCTCTCAGTCGGTTCACGGCCTCGTCTACCTGTCGGGCGCTGTGACGGCGACGGATAAAGTGCAGTCGCCGGTCGTCGAAAGTCTGCGCCCCCATACTCACCCGGTTGACGGGGGCCGGCAGTGCGAAGTGTGGACTGCAAACATCGTCGGGGTTGCACTCGATGGTCACTTCGGCATTTGGGGCTACGGGGTACACCTTATATATATAATGGAAGAGTTGTTCCAACTGCTTCCGAGAGAGTGTGCTGGGCGTGCCTCCGCCCAGATACACCGTCTCTATCTGTCCTGTAGCGAGTGGCCTGAGCTGCATCTCCCGGCATAGCGCTTCTACGTACTGTTGGCGCAGTGCCGACTGGGTGGTGCTGTAAAATCCACAATACAGGCAACGTGACGCACAGAAAGGAATATGTATGTATAATCCTGCCATGATTTTGCTACAAAATTACTAATAAGTTTAAAAAGTTTGTCGATTTTATGGATTTTCTTTTGGCGTTTTGTTTAAAAATACCTACCTTTATCGTCGTTATGGTCACCAGATGGTGCCAGACCCAGAACTAAGAACTTTACTAATTACTTAAATCTTTTGATATGAGAGTATATCAGACAAATGAAATCAAGAACATCGCGCTGCTTGGCAGTGCGGGCAGCGGCAAGACCACACTTGCCGAGAGTATGCTTTTCGAAGCGGGTATCATCAAGCGTCGCGGAACAGTCGAGGCCAAGAATACGGTGAGCGACTATTTCCCCGTGGAGCAGGAATACGGTTATTCTGTGTTCCCCACAGTCTTCCATGTGGAGTGGAACAACAAGAAGCTGAACATCATCGACTGCCCGGGTGCCGACGATTTTGTGGGAGGTGCCATCACAGCCCTCAACGTGACCGATGAGGCTGTGATTCTCATCAATGGACAGTATGGTCCTGAGGTGGGTACACAGAACTGTTTCAGATATACCGAGAAGCTGAAGAAGCCCGTCATCTTCCTTGTCAACCAGTTGGATTCAGACAAGTGCGATTTTGAGAATATCATCAATACCATGCAGGAGATTTATGGCAGCAAGTGCGTCCAGATACAGTATCCGATTGAGACGGGCAACGGATTCAACGCCCTGATCGATGTGCTCCTGATGAAGAAATACAGTTGGAAGCCCGAGGGTGGAGCTCCCATTATCGAGGAGATTCCGGCCGAGGAGATGGATAGGGCTATGGAACTGCACAAGACCCTGGTAGAGGCTGCTGCAGAGAACGACGAGACCCTGATGGAGAAGTTCTTTGAGGAGGAGACGCTGACCGAAGACGAGTTGCGCGAGGGTATCCGCAAGGGTCTGGTGACCCGTAGCATCTTCCCTGTGTTCTGCGTTTGTGCCGGCAAGGATATGGGCGTACGCCGACTGATGGAATTCTTGGGCAATGTGGTGCCGTTTGTCAGTGAGATGCCAAAGTTGCACAACACCCGTGGTGAGGAAATCGATCCCGTGAGCGACGGTCCCGAGAGCCTCTACTTCTTCAAGACCGGTGTGGAGCCGCATATTGGTGAAGTTTCTTACTTCAAGGTGATGAGCGGTTCGGTGAAGCCGGGCGACGATTTGGCCAATGCCGACCGTGGTTCCAAGGAGCGTATCGGTACCATCTATGCTTGCGCTGGTGCCAACCGTATCGCAGTGGACCAGTTGAATGCTGGAGATATCGGCTGTACCGTGAAGCTGAAAGACGTGAAGACTGGCAATACCCTCAATGGCAAGGATTGTGAGTGGCGTTTCGACTTCATCAAGTATCCCAATTCGAAGTATTCGCGTGCCATCCGCACCGTCAACGCCCAGGATATGGAAAAACTGATGGTGGCACTGGTAAAGATGCGCCAGGAAGATCCCACATGGGTGGTGGAGCAGAGCAAGGAGTTGCGCCAGACCATCGTGCATGGACAGGGTGAGTTCCATCTCCGTACCCTCAAGTGGCGTCTGGAGAACAACGAGAAACTCAACGTGGTGTTTGACGAGCCGCACATTCCTTACCGCGAAACCATTACCAAGAAGGCACGTGCCGACTATCGTCACAAGAAACAGAGTGGTGGTGCTGGCCAGTTTGGAGAAGTACACCTGATTGTGGAGCCGTATGCAGACGGTATGCCCGATCCTACAAGCTTTAACTTTGGTGGACAAGAGTTCAAGATGAACGTCAAGGGCCGTCAGGAAGTAGCGTTGGAGTGGGGAGGCAAACTCGTCTTCATCAACTCTGTAGTGGGTGGTGCCATCGATACACGCTTTATGCCCGCCATCCTTAAGGGTGTGATGGACTGCATGGAGCGCGGCCCGCTTACAGGTAGCTATGCCCGCGATGTGCGCGTCATTGTCTATGATGGAAAGATGCACCCGGTAGACTCCAATGAAATCTCGTTTACGCTGGCAGCCCGCCATGCGTTCTCTGAGGCGTTTAAAAATGCAGGCCCGAAGATTCTGGAGCCTATCTATGACTTGGAGGTATATGTACCGTCAGACTATATGGGCGATGTCATGAGCGACTTGCAGGGCCGTCGTGCCCTCATCATGGGTATGGAGTCGGAGGCCGGCTATCAGAAACTGCAGGCCAAGATACCATTGAAGGAACTTTCCAACTACTCTATATCGCTTAGTAGCTTGACAGGCGGACGTGCATCGTTCTCGACCAAGTTTGCCAGCTACGAACTTGTGCCCAATGATATCCAGAGCAAGCTCATTGCCGAGCACGAGGCTGAGCTGAAGGAAGAGGATGAATAACCCTTTGCGCTTAAGCGCATGACAGATATGGTGAGCCCTTGGATGTTTGCGCATCCAAGGACTCGCTTTTCTAATATGAATCATGATTCCCGACACTCGTTGGGAGATATTCCCGTGTGTCGTTTGAAGTATCGGCAAAAGAAGGACGCATCGGAAAAATGATATTCCCATGCAATCTCTTTGATGGTTTTGCGGCTCAGGCGCAGTTGGGTCTTGAGTTGCAGTATCACGTAGTGGTCTATGAGCGTCTTGGGGGTATGTCCGGACATCTGCCGGACAATGGTGGTGAGATATTTGGACGTGATGTGCATGTCGGCGGCATAGTGGCTCACCTCCCTTGACAACTTATAGTCGCGCTCGATGAGTTTCATAAACTGGTCGAAAAGCCCCCTTACCCTTTTGGTTTGGCTCGCATCGGGGTATTGGATTGGATTGCGGCTGAGGTATTCGTGGAAGCCGATGAAAAAAGATTTGAGTTGCAGCAGTACGATTTGTGTGGTACAGGTGCAGTCGGTTGGTCAAAATAGCTATGGAGCAGTCCAAACATATTGTTGATGATATGCGTCACGATGGGCGTGTCTTGCCGACAGCGGTCTTCCCGCATTGCATTGTACACGGTCTGCTCCAACTGTAGGCTGGCTTCGCGCAACAGCGAGGCGTTGTAGCGTAAGGTCTCGGTCTCGAAATCGTCGGTCGCCCTGAGGTGTACCACATCGCCGGGAAAGACAGTGATGACGGCTCCCTCGAACAGCTCCCACTCCTTGAAGTTGATGGTAAGTGTGGCCTGGCCTCGGCGACAAATGATGATGGCACCATGCTGTATCACCTGCGGATCGTTGCGCCAGTGGTACAGGGCGGTATGGATGAGTTTGGCTTCCTGCTGTGTGCTGAGTGCATCCACGTCGGGTATGATATTCATTCGCTTTTTGGTTGTAAAAGTAGTAAAAAACAGCGATATGAACGAATGTCTGTTCCTAAATCGTCCATTATCGGGGTGATTTTTATAGCCAATCTGTGTTGAAAACTCTTTACCTTTGCAGCCGTGAATCCTAACTTTATAGCAGCATCATGACAGGAAAGAGAATCATAGGATGTGCGTTGAGCGTCTTCGCCATGCTGACCGTGCAGGCCCAACAGACCGTGTGTCTCAGCATAGACCAACTGTTTAGGCAGGTAGAAGACAACAGCAAGCAACTACGGACACAGAAAACAGGCGTAGAGATCGCCGGACGTGGCATAGAGGTGGCACGCAGCAAGCGTTTGCCCGACATCAGCGCCACGGTCACGGCCAGTTATATAGGCAATGCAGTGATCACCGATCGCGATTTTGGCCATGCGCAAGGCTTTCATTCCCCCCATTTTGGCAACAGTTTCTCTTTAGAGGCACAGCAGGTGGTCTATGCCGGCGGAGCGATAGATGCCGGCGTGCGGTTGGCCGAACTTGGCAAACTGCAGGCCGATGCCGGTGTGCGTCTCACACGCCAGCAGGCCCGCTTTGTTGCCCTTGGGCAGTATCTCGACCTGTACAAGGCCGACAACAGGGTGCGAGTGTATGAGCAGAACATCCGTCTGACCCAGCAACTTATCCTCGATATCAAGGAAAAGCAGCAGCAAGGCATGGCGCTGCGAAACGATATCACGCGCTACGAGCTGCAGATGGAATCGCTCAAGTTGGGCTTGGCCACGGTGCAGCATACGCGAAGCATCCTCAATCACCAACTTTGCAATACGCTTGGGATGGATCCGGCCACTACCATCAAGCCCGATACCACCGTAGCGGCACAGCAGTTGGCTACCGAAGGTGAGCAATATTGGCAGGATGTGTCCAGAAATGAATCGCCTTTGTTGGAACAGAGTGCGCTGCAGGTGCGTGTGGCCCAGGAGCGGGAGCGGATAGCCAAGAGCGACCTGCTGCCCAAGGTGGCATTGGTGGCAGCCAACTCGCTGAATGGTCCCATCACTTTTGAGTTACCTCCTGTAGACAAGAACCTCAACGTGTGGTATCTGGGCGTGGGGGTGAGCTATCCCATCAGCAGTCTGTTCAAAAGCAACAAGCGGGTAAGGCAGGCGGCGATAGAGACACGCCAGATGCAGGAAAACCAAGCCGTACAGACGGAACTGGTAGACAACCAGGTGCAGCAGGCATACACGCTCTACGAGCAGGCTTACGTGGAGTGGGAGACGCAGCAGAAGCGAGTGGAACTGGCGCGACAAAACTATGGCGTGATGAACGCCCGCTATCTCAGTCAGCTGGCGCTGGTTACCGATATGGTCGACGCTTCCAATCTGTGTCTTGATGCCGAGTTGCAGGAGGTGGACGCACGTATCGGCATCGTCTATGCCTATTATCGTGTGAAGTATATGGCCGGCAAGCTGTAAGGGTGAGCCGGAAAACAATCGTATCAGCAAGAATCATTACCAATCAATATTGTTAAAGAGATGAACAAGAAGACTGTCAAGAGAGTGTACAATACCATTGCGCTCCTGTTCCTTTTGGGTATCATGGTCTGGGTGTCCAGTCACTTCGTGCATTGGGGCAATGTGGAATATACTGACGATGCCCAGGTGGTGCGCCACATCACTCCCATCCATACTCGTGTGCAAGGATTTGTCAAAGAAATCAGATTTACCGACTACCAACATGTACGCAAGGGCGATACGCTGGTGATACTCGACGATGCAGAGTATAGGCTACGCTTGGCACAGGCAGAGGCCGGACTGGAGGGCTCACGCTCGGGCTCCGACGCAGTGTCGGCCGGCATGCACACCACCTCGAGCAATGTACAGGTGGCGCAAGCAAGCATCGAGGAGGCCCGTGTGGAACTGGAGAATGCCAAGACCGATTACGAGCGCTATGCCGCGCTGCTGGAGAAGGAGGCTGTGACACGTCAGCAGTACGACAATGCCTATACGCGCTATAGGGCCGCCAAGGCCCGCTATGAGCAGGCCGGTAGCCGTCGCCAGTCTGCTGCCTCGGTGCGTCGCGTGCAGACCCATCAGTTAGGAGGGTCGCGCGCCGGGGAAGATGTGGCCGAGGCGCAAGTGAGATTGGCAAGGCTCAATCTGTCGTACACGGTGATACTGGCTACTTGCGACGGTGTAATGGGTAAGAAAGACATACACGTAGGGCAACTGGTGCAGCCCGGACAGTTGTTGGCGCGCATGGTGGATGACCACGACGTATGGGTGGTGGCCAACTATCGTGAGACACAGATGGAGCATATCACCGTGGGAAAGGCTGTCGATTTCAAGGCCGATGCCATTCCCGGTGTCGTCTTCCACGGACAGGTGCAGGCATTGTCGGCAGCAGCCGGTTCGGCATATTCGATGATACCCGTAGACAATGCCACAGGCAACTTTGTCAAGGTGGAGCAGCGTGTGCCCGTGCGCATCAGTCTCACCGGAGACAACGACCCTGCGATGGTGGCCTTGCTCAGAGCCGGACTCAATGTAGAAACCGAGGTTAAATATTAAGCCTGCGATGCCCGGACCTCCCGTTATGCAGGGACCATTTTGTGTCCCGTCGTTCAATAGTTACGTTCCACGTCGTCTACAGCCGTGGATTTACCTGCTGTTTGCCTTCTGTTTCCAACTCTCAGGTGGTATTTACGGTGGGGCCATGAGCCACGTCATGGGCGAATACAGTATGATTCGCGAGGATGTGACGATGGTGGTGATGTGCAATGTTGCTGGTGTCTGCATGCCGTTTCCCATCCTCTTCAAGCTCAAGTTTGCTTTCACCAACCGTCGGCTGCTCACCAATGCCGCCTGTATGATAGCCCTGTGCGATATTCTCATCCTCTACACCCAGTCGTTGCCCGTGATGTGCCTGCTCGCCTATCTGGCAGGCTTCTTCAAACTGTGCGGCACCTTCGAGTGCATCTCCAATATCCAGTTGTGGATGACACCTAAGCGGGATTTTTCCGTCTTCTTCCCCTTGCTTTACTGCATCGTGCTGGGCAATATGTCGCTCTCGCCGTGGCTCACCACCCACCTTATCTATCTATGTCAGGATTGGAGAATCGTCAATTGGGCGATGGCTTTCATCATGTTGATGATAGTGCTCGTGGTGCGTGTCACCACGCACGAGTTTCACTTCATGAAGCCCATTCCTTTTATCAGTGTCGATTATCTGGGTGGCATGCTCTGGTCGGCATTGATGCTTGAGTTTATCTTTTTCTTTACTTATGGCGAGTATTACAATTGGTTCGACGGTTACCCCATGCGTGCTGCGTTTGTGCTGTTTTTCATCACGCTCTACGTATGTCTGCGCCGCATGTGGCACATCCGTCATCCCTACATTGCCAAAGAGGCATGGACCTATCCCCGGCTCATTCCCCTGCTGATACTCTTTGCCTTTGTAGAATTGATGTGTAGCACCCCCAAGGTGTTGCAGACTGCCTATACGGGAAGTATTCTTCATTTTGGCATGATGACCATCAATGTCCTGAACTTCGTAGAGTGGGTGTCTGCCATTGCCGGGTGCCTGTTTTGCTTGCTTTGGGTCAAGGTGTTGCACCAGCCTTATACGCGTCTGCTCACCGTGGGAGTCATGGCGATGGTGGCTTATCCGGTCATCATGTATTTCCTCATCACTCCTGGATTGGCTATCGAAAGTCTCTACTTGCCGGTGGGCTTGCGCGAGTTTGGTCATGGCATTTTCTTTGTCACACTGACCATCTATCTGGAAGAAACCATGCCTTTTCAGCACTTCTTTATGGGACTGACGATGGCCGGATTTGTGCGCAATGGCCCTATCAAGGCCCTCTGTTCGGGCGTGTACAGTTACGGCTTGCGCCACCAGATGGCCGACAATATGAGTCGCGGACTGCCTTACGATATGGCCGGCATACAGATGATCAGCATCAGACAGTTGTTTGGCATAACCAGCGTTATTGGTTGTGCGGTGTTGCTGGTCTTTGTGCTGTGGAATATACAGCCGGTACGCAGCACACTCAAGAAGATGCCCCGCTGGAATGTGCTGGGACGCATCGCCAAACGGCAGTTGCGTACCGAGCGTAGATACAAGACCAGCCGGGCTTGACCGCATAGCCCATAGAGGATGGCAGCACACACGTGCCCCTCTATGGGCTATTGATTTGTATTTTAGTTTCGTATTTTGAACTAAAAATAAGAAAAACGGTTAATATTGATAAATCACCAATAATTTGTTAACGTTAATGTGTTAACGAATTAAGTTTTTTACTATATTTGTAACCATGAAACAGCGTACGATTTGGACAATAGCCATCATCATGGGCGTATCTTTCCTGATACTGCTTTACCTTCAGCTCAGCTACATTCAAGGAATGGCTGACATGAAGAAGGAACAGTTTGATGAAAGCGTCAACAGGGCGCTCTATCAGGCTTCGCGAAATCTGGAACTCAATGAGACGCTCCGCTATCTCGAAAAAGACGTGAACGAGACAGAGCGCAAGGCTTTCCAGAAAGATTCGGTGGGCACCCGTTCGGGTCACCCCGACGGTACGGTGCAGCACTCTCACCAGTATGCGGCAGTAGGCAAGGACGGTACGATCTACTCTTCGTTTGAGTTGAAGACCCTCTCGGTCAATCCGGCCAACAAGCCCAAGGCCATGATCATGAAAAATGACAAGGGCTCCATCTCTGAGGCTTCGCGCTCCATGCAGGAAATCGTGAAAAATCGCTACGTCTATCAGAAGGCATTGCTCGACGAGGTGGTGGTGTCGATACTCTACTCGGCTTCGGACAAGCCGCTGAAAGAGCGCATCAACTTCAAACTGCTGGACCAGGACCTGAAGGCAGAGCTGATGAACAATGGCATCAATCTCGAGTACCACTTCACCGTCTCCACCCAAGACGGACGCGAGGTGTACCGATGCTCCGACTATACCGACGAGGGAGAGGAATACACCTACTCGCAGGTGCTCTTCCACAACGACCCTACCTCTAAGATGGGCGTGGTGAAGATACACTTCCCCACCATGAATAAGTACATCTACTCCGCGGTGCAGTTTATGATACCGAGCGTCATCTTCACCCTGGTACTGCTCGTCACGTTCATCTTCACCATCGTGACCATCTTCCGCTCCAAGAGGCTGACGGAGATAAAGAATGACTTTATCAACAACATGACCCACGAACTGAAGACCCCGATAGCCAGCATATCCCTGGCAGCACAGATGATGAATGACCAGACGGTAAC
The DNA here is from genome assembly GCA_051869355.1 of Prevotella sp. Lineage (GTDB taxonomy): Bacteria > Bacteroidota > Bacteroidia > Bacteroidales > Bacteroidaceae > Prevotella. The sequence continues at coordinate 26,510 of JBJEAU010000031.1, forward strand.
CAAGAGTGAGACGATGATGAAACATCTCTCCGGTGTGGTGCAGGAAGAGACCAAGCGTCTGCGTTTCCTCGTGGAGAAGGTGCTGCAGATGAGCATGTTTGACCGCAAGAAAGCTGTGTTCAAGCGCAAGGAGCTCGATCTCAACGAACTGGTCGAGGGTATCGCCAACTCGTTTACACTGCGTGTAGAGCACACCGGCGGCAAGATATACACCGAGATAGGCGCCATCAACTCCACTGCCTATGTGGACGAGATGCACTTCCAGAACGCCATCTTCAACCTGATGGACAATGCTGTGAAGTACGGCAAGCCCGACGCGCCGCTCGACATCTATCTCAAGACATGGAATGACGATGCCCACCTCTGCCTCTCGGTACGCGACACCGGCATCGGCATCAAGAAGGAGAATCTGAAAAAGGTCTTTGAGAAATTCTACCGCGTACATACGGGAAACGTACACGATGTAAAGGGATTCGGATTGGGACTGGCCTACGTCAAGAAAATCGTGGATCTGCACAGTGGCGAGATCAAGGTGGAGAGCGAGTACGGCAAGGGAACCACCTTCACCATCAAACTGCCCATCATACGCGACTGAAAAAAATTGGTAAACAAAGATAGAGACACATTAAAATATATAGTATAAACTTTTTAAAACGATACAATTATGGACGACAAGTTGAAGATTTTACTTTGTGAGGACGACGAGAACCTGGGTATGTTGCTTCGCGAATACCTTCAGGCCAAGGGATATCAGGCTACGCTCTGCCAAGACGGAGAGGCCGGTTACAAAGAGTTCTTGAAAACCAAGTTCGACATCGCCGTGCTCGATGTGATGATGCCCAAAAAAGACGGTTTCACACTCGCACAGGAGATACGTCAGGCCAATGCAGAGATACCTGTCATCTTCCTGACAGCCCGCACGCTCAAGGATGATATCCTCGAGGGATTCAAGCTCGGTGCCGACGACTACATCACCAAACCGTTCTCTATGGAAGAGCTCGTGCTCCGCATCGAGGCCATCCTGCGAAGAGTGCGTGGAAAGAAAAACAAGGAGGCTACGGTGTACCAGATTGGCCGCTTCACGTTCGACACACAGAAGCAGCTGCTCACCATAGGTGACAAGCAGACCAAGCTCACCACCAAGGAGAACGAACTGTTGGCGCTCCTCTGCTCGCATGCCAATGAGATCCTGCAGCGCGACTTTGCCCTGAAGACCATCTGGATAGACGACAACTACTTCAATGCACGCTCGATGGATGTGTATATTACCAAACTGCGCAAGCACCTGAAGGATGACGACCAGATCGAGATCATCAACATTCACGGCAAGGGCTACAAGCTCATCGTACCCGACCTCGACTAACGAAACATGCTATGCTCCTGTAGTGGGAGTAAGACAAGAAACGGGGAGAATCACCACAATAGGTGACTCTCCCCGTTGCCGTTTCCGCCGCCGGCAACGACAGTTGCCGGCGGCTAAAGGTGGCGTTTAGGTAGGCTAAAGGTGGCATTTAGCTCACCTAAATGCCACCTTTAGGTTTTGTATATGGGATGGATATAAAAAATCTCCAGCACCTTGCGATGCTGGAGATGAAAGTTATAATCATCTGTTGGGGGTTACTTTACGTACACTACAGCCAGACGGTTAGAGGTGGTACCCTGCACACCCTTGCCGGTAGCCTCGTCCACGATGACGCCACGGCTCTTCAGATAGTCGCCCACTACGTCGGCACGAGCCTGAGACAGCTTGTCGTTGATCTCCTTAGAACCCTCGGGTGAAGCAGTACCTACAATCTGTACGTGCTTGCCCTGTGCAATGCCGTCGAGCGCAGCCTTAGCCTCCTTGGTGAGGAGAGACTTGCCCTGGGCGAAGGTCACGAATACCAGGTTCTCTACCTTTACCTCCTGCGGAGCGGGAGCCGGTGTCTCCTTGATAATCTCTTTCACTACCTCCTTCGGCTTCTTGGCCAGTTCGTTGCGCAGGTCATTGATCTGGGCGTTGAGCGCGTCGATCTCGGCCTGGTCACGCAGCTGGGCAATGGTGAAATTGTGGGTGCCGTTAGAGTTCTTAAACTTGTAAACCAGACCTACATTGAGCTGGAAAGCAGACTTGTTGAGGTTATAAGCCACACCATCATACCAGTTAGAGGTCTCGTTGTTGGCATTGAGCTTCAGTTTCTCGGTACCGTTGAGTGCCCAGTTCATAGAAGGCTCAACATAGAACTGCCACTGCTTGTCAGCGCCGAAGTTGAAGGCGAAGTCGATACCTACCTTAGAGGTAAGCAGGTCCTGACGATACTCCTCTGTGGGGCTGCCAAACACGTGTCCCCAACCCAGACCCAGTACGGGGATAACCTCGAAGCAGCGGGGCTCACCCTTGTAGCCACCAAACCAGTTGCTCATGTTGACAGTGGCGAGCAACGAGGTGTTGAGGGCGTTGACCAGTGTGCCGGTGGTATAGCCGTTAGTATTCTTGAAATAAGCATTGCTCTCTACGGCGAGACCAAATACAGGTGTGAACCAGCGGCCGAGACGCAGACCGGCATTGGGCTGGAGGTCTTTGAGCCATGCGTGGCCTTTAGAGGCTGTGGCTACGCCACCATTTACGCCGATATACCAATTGTCAGAGGTTTTGCTCTCTGTTACGGTCTGTGCATTAGCAGATACTGTCAGCAATGCAGCTGCAAAAATCAAAAGTAACTTTTTCATCTTTTCTGCTTGTTAATAACTAATTAAATCTTATTCAGTTCTCTAATTCGGACTGCAAAGGTAGACAAAAACGGATAAAGAGCAAATGTTTTTCCTAAAAAGTTATCCAAAAGTAAGTAAAAAGTGCGAATATTTAGAAGATTTTCGACAATTTGGATAGTGATTTGTCAAAAATAGCATCTGCACATTACAAAATGGACATTGCCGCAGATGCCGACAATGTCCATACATGTGTAATCGAAGAAGCGCTACACCTTATTTAAAATAATAGAGGAAAGTAGCGATTCCCTCAAGGGCAGGCTTGCGCTGGCCTTCGATTTCTATCTTAAACTGAATGCTTGCCTTGCAGATGCCACGGAGGTTGGCAATCTCGTGAAGGGTGGTGACCATGCGCAGGCGGCTGCCCACAGGGACGGCTTGGCCAAAACGCATTTTGTCCATGCCATAGTTTACCATCATCTTGAGGTTGTTGACCTTGATTACCTGATTCCAGAAATAGGGCAACAGCGACAGGGTGAGGTAGCCGTGGACGATAGTGCCTTTGTAGGGGCTCTCAGCCTTGGCCTTTTCCACGTCTACATGGATCCACTGGTGGTCGAGCGTGGCGTCGGCAAAACCGTTAACACGCTCTTGGTCTACTTCCAGCCATTCGGAAGTGCCGATTTCCTGCCCGAGGTGGGCAGCAAACTCTTCGTAAGAATTAATTTCCAACATATCTTATTAGGGTTTCAAAAGTTTATTTTTTCGTATTCTTGTACAGTTGTGAGGCCGATACCGTCTTGGTGGTCGAGGTCTTGGTGCCTGTCGTTGTCTTGGTGGATGCGGTCTTCTTGGTGGTCGAGGTGGTAGCCTTGCCCGAAGCCTGGTAATACTTCAGGGCTGTGGGCATCTCCTGTTGCAGGGTGGCGATGCGCTTTGCATCCGAAGGGTGGTCGGATAGGAAATCGCTGCCTCCGCTGTTGCCAGACGACATACGCTGCCAGAAGGGGATGGCCACTTGTGGGTCGTAGCCGGCCATCGCAGCAAAGATCAGTCCCATGCGGTCTGCCTCGGTCTCGTGGTCACGGCTGTATTTCAGGTTTCGGAACTTGAATCCCTGCTGCGCGAGCACCGCTGCGTAGCTGCCCACATTGGTTCCTGTGGCCGCATTGAGCACGCCGCCCACTATCTGGGTGCCATACTGCTGACGGTACTGCTGGGAAATCTGTTCGGCACTGTGCTTGGCCACGGCATGTGCTATCTCGTGCCCGAGCACGATGGCCAGTCCACCCTCGTTTTGTGTGTAGGGGAGCAACCCTTCGTACACCACAATCTTGCCACCGGGCATGCAAAAGGCGTTGGCCTGATTGTCCTGCACCAGGTTAAACTCCCAGTTGTACTCTTTCACTTCTTCCGCCATGCCGTTGGCACGCAGATAGGCTTCCACGGCGCTCGCGAGGCGTTGTCCCACACGCTGAACCAGTGCTGTGTTGGTGGCGTTGGTAGACTTTTTGGCCGTCTGCATGTACGAGGTGTACTCCTTGTTGCTCAGGCTCATGATCTCCTCATTGGAGACCAGCAAGTTTTGTTTGCGGCCGGTAAGAGGTACCGTCCGTGTGGTGCCGCAGGCTGCCAGTAGGGCGATGGTCCACGTCAACAATAAAAACTTAGCTTGTTTCATAATTGCTTTTTGCTTTGATAATGTGAGGCAAAATTACGCATTATATGCGAAAAGTCCAAATGTTTTTACATTTTTCATGGATGCCATGCCTTATAAAAAACAGAGAGGCAACGCTCCCGGCGCTACCTCTCTTTACCATTTTAAAGATACAAAACATTACGATACACGTGTAAAAACAAAACATCACTTGCCTGTGGCAAAGATAGTGCAAACCGAACGCAATGGAACTTGTTCCAATTGCTGAAGTGCCGCCTATCTTCTGCAAAGATAGTGCAAACCGAACGCAATGGAACTTGTTCCAATTGCCGAGGTGTCGCCTATCTTCTGCAAAGATAGCTATTTCTTACAGTTGTCGCAATACCCATTAGTTGGGAATCTTTGCTGCGCGACTTTCACCTGCCGCCCTCTTGTTCCTACAATCTGATGAGCTGGGAGCCTGTAGTCTCCTTGCGGTTGGTGGTCACTTGGACGGCATAGACGCCCGGCGGCAGACTCGGGAGTGGGAGGTGGTAGCGGTCGTGTCCTCCCTGCAGGCGGGCTGTATGTGCCAGTTGACCGTTGGCGGTGTACACACGTACCGTAAAGTCGTGTTGTTGCATGTTGCCGAAATCGATGCTCATGCCCCCGGCTTCGGGCACGATGGCCACCTGATGGGGTTGGTGGGTCGAGAGCCCTTCCACACCGGTCAGCCCCAACAGTTCGAGCAGTCCGTGGTACACGTCTATCTCTCCGTAGCCATATTGGTTGTTGGGATAGTCGAGCGTGGGGTCGTGGTGGGTACACGTCTTGGCCAGCAAGTCGCGTACCTCGTTGGGGGAGAGGTCGGGCTTGGCTTGTAACCATAGGGCTATGGCACCAGCCACTGCCGGTGTAGACATGGAGGTACCCGAATTGTAGGTCCAGGCATAGGTTCGGTCTTGGAACGAGAAAAACTGCTTGACCGAATGTTGTACATCCCAAGCGTCGGGATGGTTTTCGATGTAGAAACTGTTGTACGAAGATACGATATTGGTGCCGGGCGCCAGTACATCGGGCTTGATGCGCTCGTCATACGTGGGTCCCACTGACGAGTAGTAGCCCCATTCGCCCTGTGTCCCCATGTTATAGATGCTGTGTTCTCCCTGATGGGTGTATATATCTGTACGATACGATGAGGCTCCAACACAGATGACAGCAGGTGCGCTGCCCGGAGACAGGACATTGTGGCTGATCTCGCCGGCAGTGAGCTTCGGATTGAGCGTGTTGGTGGCGAGATAGCCCAAACTCTGATAGAAACAGACCTCCGCGGCCTCTCCCACCACCTCTATGGAGATGGGGCGCGACTGGCAGTCGGCCAGCAGCACCTCCATCACCGTCTCGTTAGGGTTGTAAGCCGATGGGTAGGCAGCCATCATGACGTTGGTCCAGCCTATCGAGTCGGTGCGCAGCGAGTCGGGCATGGCCAGCACCTCGTGGGTGGTCACGGTGAGCGTGTCGTTGGTGTCGGCGTAGTCCACAATTCTTACAGCAAAAGCATCGGTCCCCTTGAGGGTGAAAAACACCTTGCCGCCCGACGGCGAGATGAATGTGCCGTCGGTCTCTACACCTTTGGGTTTGCGAAAAAACGATTTTGCCAGCGATTCGTTGCCAGCCGACGCCACCAGGATGCGTCCTGGTCCCACGAGCTGCTGCAACACCTCGTAGTAGAGCATATCATCGCCGTAGAAATCTTGATGCGAACCCTCGCTGAACGAGGCCACGCAAGGCATGTTGTGCGCCTGCGCATAGTCGAATAGGTACTTAAATCCCAGCGCGTCTGTGGCGTAGGTGTATTTGTAGCGGTCGGCCTCGTCTATCAGTTCGGCATTGTTGCTTGTGGCGTTGGCCACCAAACAGATATCGCTTTCGTAGGCCATTCCGCGGTAGGGCGAATCGTAGCCGCTACCGGCAGCGATGCCCGTGGTGTGGGTGCCGTGTGTCTGGTCGTTGCCGTCGCGCGAGTGGCGATAGGCCAGCAGAGCCTCCTGTCCCACATAGTCTGCGCCCACGGCCAGCGTGCTCTCGTCGGTCGACAGTTGGTCCCATAGGGTACGGATGCGGTATTGGGTTCCCGTGCGGTCGTAGAAATTGGGGTGGGTGAGATCAAATCCTATATCCTGTATGCCTACCACTACGCCCTTGCCCGTGTAGGCTTGGGGCAGGCCTTCTCCCTGGTAAGCCTTGTGGGCGTTCAGACAGGTGGCTACCGTGTCCATCGTCACCTTACAAGGGCTGCCGGCCTCGATACGGGTAACCGATGCTTCGCGTGACAAGGCTCCCAACTGGACCAAGGGAATGCGTGCGATGTGGATGTCGCCAATTTGGGCCAGTGATTCGCCGCCATACGATTGGAGCAGTGGCTGTCCATCGCCTGTGATACGGACAAAGGCGCATAGCCATGCGTCGGAAGCGGCCGTCCTCGACATCGCCCGTTGGGGCAAGGCGCTTTGACGGAGCGCTATCTGTCGTACCATGGCCGACATCTTGCCATAGGCAGGGCGCTGGGCTGCAGCTCCTGCAAGCCACGGCAATGCCAATAAGATGATTATCAAACGCTTCATACTACAAAATAAGCGAAAAAAGACGAACCCGACAAATATAATTACCAAAATGTTTACAAAAAAACGTAGGAGATGGATTAATTTTCGTACCTTTGCAACACGATGGGCAGCACCGCGGATAAGACGGTGGCTGTCGTTATCAGAATTCAATTGACACGAAAAGATTATGGAACAGAACTTGTATAAGTACATCAGCGTGGCCTATCAGCTCTATGATGTGAGCGGAGACAGTCCCGAACTGATTGAGAAAACAGAGAATGGCAAACCTTTCGTATTCCTTAGCGGGTTTGGAACTACGCTCAAAGATTTCGAATCTGCCATCGTGGATTTGGCTGTGGGCGACAATTTCGATTTTGTCCTTACCCCTGAGCAGGCGTATGGTGAGTTTGTAGAGGCCCGTGTGCGCGATTTGGACAAGGAGATTTTTACGATTAACGGCAAGTTTGATGACAAAAACATCGTGGTAGGTGCCATCATTCCCCTGCAAAACGAAGACGGTAACCGCTTCTTGGGTCGTGTGCTGCACATAGGCGACACGACAGTGACCATAGACCTCAACCACCCGTTGGCTGGCATGACGCTAAACTTCAAGGGAAGCGTGCTCGAAAACCGTCCGGCAACCAATGCAGAGATTGAACAAGTGGCAGCTATGCTCAGCGGAGAGTGTGGATGCGGCGGTGGATGCGGCGACTGTGACGGCAATTGTGGCCATCACGATGCCGAATGCGGCAATGATTCTCATTGTGGTCATCATGGAGAGGGCAAGGGCAAGCACCACTGCGGGGGAGGCCATTGTCATCACTAACAACGATATACTGTAACGCTAAATACCAAGACATTGAGCAACACATTCGGCAATCTGTTGCGCCTTACCACCTTTGGCGAAAGTCATGGGGATGCTGTGGGAGGCGTGGTCGACGGTTTTCCGGCCGGCATCGACATCGACATCGACTTTATACAGCGGCAGCTTGACCGCAGGCGTCCCGGACAGAGTCGCATCACCACCCAGCGCAACGAGGCAGACAGGGTGGAATTGTTGAGCGGCATATTCGAGGGGAAGTCAACGGGTGCGCCCATCGGCTTCATTGTGCGCAACACCAATCAACATTCACAGGATTACGAGAACATGCGCAACCTTTTCCGTCCCTCGCATGCCGACTATACCTATTATCATAAGTATGGGCTGCGCGATCACCGTGGGGGTGGCCGCACGTCGGCACGTATCACCATCAGTAGGTGCGTGGGTGGCGCGCTGGCCATGCTCGCATTGCGCCAGATGGGTATCAGCATTACAGCCTACACGTCGCAAGTGGGCAATATCGCCCTGACAGACAGTTATCAGGCATACGACCTCGGTAGGATTGAAGACAATGCCGTGCGTTGCCCCGATGCCGAAAAGGCCCGTGAGATGGAGCAACTGATTCTCGAAGTGAAGCAAGATGGCGATACTATCGGTGGCGTTATCACCTGCGTCGTCAAGGGTTGCCCTGTAGGATTGGGCAATCCCGAGTTTGGCAAGCTCCATGCCCAGTTGGGTAGCGCTATGCTCAGCATCAATGCGGTCAAAGGTTTTGAATATGGCGACGGTTTTGGCGGTGTAAGCTACCGTGGCAGTGAGGTGAATGACGAATTTGTGTGCCGCGACGGCCAAATCACCATGCGAACCAATCATAGCGGAGGCATTCAGGGTGGCATCAGCAATGGTGAGGACATCTACTTCCGCGTAGCCTTTAAGCCTGTGGCCACTTTGTTGAGAGAGCAGCATACGGTAGACGTGCATGGCAACGCTACGGTGCTGAAGGCCAAGGGCAGGCACGACCCGTGTGTGCTGCCAAGGGCTGTCCCGGTGGTGGAGGCTATGACGGCGCTGGTGATACTGGACAATTGGCTGACAGACAAGGCCACACGACTTTAGAGAAATAGCATGGGGGAGGCCGTGGAGCACTCCCCTTTTTTTGTTGATAATATGCTTGATACATGAAAACAAGCAAAATACGTTGGTGTGTTTTCTTGTTGGCCTTCTCGGCAGTGCTCGCGTTGGCCTGTTGGTGGTGTTGGCCTCCTTCGGAGGAGAGGATGAGTAAGAGTCTGGCCATCGTCAGGCATACATTCTATTATACACTTGAGGCGGATGGATGTCCGCTGCATGTGGTGGAGCGTGATACGACATATACGCCTGCTGCATGGATGAACCGTTGGCTGTTGTTGCCCTCTTGTCGGGGACTGTTGGCTGCGCCGTATGTGTCGCAGACCGACACGTTGACGGCTTACACCTCAGAACAGGTACGCCGATGGGTGGAAGCGAGGCGGTTGGCATTTCGTCAACAGATAGCAGGGCGGCAACGCGAGGCGGCCAATTTGGCTTATTATCTCAAGGTGCACGGTGTGCAAGACGAGGGCTATCATGAGATAGCAGACTATGCGCGACATGTAGACAACTGTCTGGACAGTCTGCGTGCGGTCGACAGTGTGTTGGCCAAAGCACTGTTGGCCGCACGGGTGGCCATCCGTCGGCAAGACCGCTATGACGTACTCTATGAGGAGGGTGACAAGCAAGTCTATAGGGTATGCACGCTGCAGGGTATGTCGTCCGACAGCAGTTATGTGCGGCTCCGTGTTCATCCCAAAGAGTTGCCTGTGGGAGCAGTAGCGCTCAGTATGTGGCCGTGGTCAGACTCCATCCCTCGCAGATTGCTTTTTACTCGGTTTGGAGACAAGGCGCGGCTGGCCTTGCAGGTTCCGCGAATCAGCAACCGATTGGTTTTCTGTAATCCTGGACACGATTCGCTGCCTCATCGCCATACGGGATATTGGATTTGCTATCGACTAGATACCGTGGCTTACGCCGGCATGTGGAAGAACGGCCTGCGAGAGGGTAGGGGTGTGGCTACCGATTCGGCAGGACGTGTGTATCAGGGGCTTTTTGTGGCTGATACGCTTGTCTATGGAGTCCGTTCCGACGGGCGGGGCATTTATCGTGGAGCGATGGACCGTCATGGGCGGGCTACCGGGCACGGTATTTTGACCGATAGTCTGGGTAATCGCTATGAAGGCAAGTGGATGGCCGACCGCAGAAATGGGTTTGGCTACGCCATCGGTCCACAGACATGGCTTAGGGCTGGCGAGTGGCAAGAAGATACCTATCGGGGAGAGCGAATGACCTACCACTCGGAGCGCATCTATGGCATCGATGTGTCGCGTTTTCAGCACGAGATAGGTCGCAAGCGTTATGCCATTCATTGGCATCGGTTGCGTATCACCCATTTGGGTACGCTCAGTCGCAAGAAGGTGAGCGGAAAAGTGGACTATCCTGTTTCCTTCGCCTATATCAAGTCCACCGAGGGAATTTCAGTCCGCAACAAGTATTATGCTGCCGACTATCGCATGGCTCGCAAGGCAGGAATCCACACGGGCAGCTACCATTTCTTTTCCACTACTTCAGCAGCGGATGCGCAGGCCAGACATTTCATCAAGTACACCTCTTTCTCTAAAGGCGACTTGCCACCGGTGCTGGATGTGGAACCCAGTGCGGCCCAAATCCGAAAAATGGGTGGTCCGGAGGTGTTGTGGAAGCGTGTGGGCGTGTGGCTGTCTATGGTCGAAAAACACTGTGGAGTGCGCCCCGTGCTCTATATCAGTCAGACTTTTGTCAACCGATACCTGCCTCTTGCCCCAGACATCCGTCAGCGTTACCGGGTGTGGATTGCCCGTTACGGGGAGTACAAGCCCGATATACAGTTGACTTACTGGCAGTTGAGCCCCGACGGCAGGGTAGACGGCATCACGGGCGATGTGGATATCAACGTGTTTAATGGATTCCAAAATACTTTTGAGGAGTTTCTGGCGCAGGAGTGCATTCCTTGAGGAAAGAAAAATGTAGGGATGGTTGCAACTTTTGCAGTCTTGGCAGCGTCCAACCATCAGAAACCAAACAAACAAGAAGTATGAAACTGATAGGAAATATCCCGATGCTTTTGCTCGCTGTAGTGCTGGGCTCGTGTACGGTGACGGAAAACAAGTCGACCGAAGAAAAGAAGACTTCGGTGCGCAAGGTGGGCACGTTCGAACAGATTGAAATGGATGCTGCTTGCAGTGTCGTCTATACCCAAGGAGACGCAACCCAAGTGAAAGTGGTGGGAAGCAAGGAGTCGCTGGACCAACTGGAGACCGTGGTGGAGAACAATACGCTCAAACTGAGACACAAACTGGGGAAGCGTCTGTTTGGTATCAATCGCAATGTGGATGCCACCGTGTACATCACTACCCCCGACCTGACGATGGTCGCCATCAAGGGAAGCGGCGATTTCTGTTCCGAGAGCAGGATTGACAGTGATAACTTCAGCTTGCAACTCTTTGGATCGGGCGATGTAGACATCAAGGACATCATCTGTGACGATTTTGCCGTGGAACTGAAAGGCGCCGGCAACGTAGAGGTCGGAAAACTGCAGTGTACCACGTCCAAACTCTCCATCTATGGTACAGGCGATATGAATGTGCATCATTACAAGGTGGCCCGTTGCAAGTTGATGATCTACGGCGTGGGCAATATGGAAGCTTCGTTTGACCAGTGTGGCAAGGTGTTGAGCCATATTTTCGGCACCGGAAACATCGAACTCCGCGGCGATGTGCAGTCCTTGGAGCGACAGATAAAGGGTGTAGGTGATATCGATGCCGACGGCCTGAGGGTGAAAGGGAAAAACGTGGTGCTGAAGAAAGGGAAGTACAATTAAGTTAGAATCATAAAAACATGTGTAAATGTCAAGAGGGAGGGGGCTTTTCAGCTCTCTCCCTCTTGGTTTATGGCTATGAGGCCTGGCGGTCAGTCTTCTTCAGCCGACGGTCTGATGTCTTCTATCTGCAGTTGGATGGCGTTGTGCTTGAATACGTTGTCCTCTAAGGTATAGGCAATGTCGAAACTGCGCTTCGATTTGATGTAACGGGCCGAAGCGCTTTGGCCGAAAGCGATACCTTTGACTACATTGCTCGACTTGGAGTCTACCAGTTCCAGTTTGATATGCTCTTGCTCGCGTCCCACCACCTTGCTTGTGCCGTAGTCGTAGACATTGAGCGTGCAGAAGAGCGGCTTCGGATTTCCCGGTCCAAACGGAGAGAACTTCTTGAGGTCGTTGTGCAGCCGTTTGGTGATATCCTTGAAGTCGATTTGCGCGTCAATGTTCAGGTTGGCCTCAGTCTGTTCGGGCTGGATATGCTCTTCCACATATTTCTGGAATGCCTGACGGAAGTCTTTCACCCTGTCCCACTTGAGGGTAAGGCCTGCTGCATAGGTGTGACCGCCAAAGTTGACGAGCAAGTCGCGGCACTCCTTGATGGCGGAGTAGACATCAAACCCCGTAACGCTTCGTGCAGAACCGGTGGCAAATTCACCGTCGCGTGTAAGGACCACCGTGGGGCGGAAATAGATTTCCGTGAGTCTGGAAGCGACAATGCCTATCACGCCCTTCTTCCAGTTCTCGTCGTAGAGCACGATGCTGGAGCGGTGCTTTTGGCTCTCCAGCCGCGCCACAATCTGGTTGGCTTCCTCCGTCATCTGCTTGTCGATATCCTTACGCTGCTCATTGTACTCGTTGATATGCTTCGAGGCATTGAGCGCGGCACTCAGGTCTTTCTCAACCAGCAGGTCCACGCTCTCCTTGCCGTTCTCCATGCGGCCGGAGGCATTGATGCGCGGGCCAATCTTAAAGATGATGTCGCTCATCGAGATCTCGCGGTTGCTCAATCCGCAGATATCGATGATGGCTTTGAGACCGATGCTGGGATTCTGATTCAACTGCTTCAACCCATGAAAGGCGAGGATGCGGTTCTCGTCTACCACGGGCACAATGTCGGCCGCGATGCTCACCGCACAGAAGTCGAGCAGCGGGATAAGTCTTGAGAACGGGATGCCGTTGTTCTTGGCGAAGGCCTGCATGAACTTGAACCCCACGCCGCATCCGCACAGATGCTTGAAAGGGTAGGGGTCATCCTCACGTTTGGGGTTCAGGATAGCCACTGCATCGGGCAAGACCTCATCGGGTACATGATGGTCGCAGATGATGAAGTCGATGCCTTGCTGCTTGGCATACGCTATCTCCTCGATGGCCTTGATACCGCAATCGAGGATGATGATGAGTTTTACGCCCGTCTCCTTGGCATAGTCTATTCCCTTTTTGCTCACTCCATACCCCTCGTCGTAGCGGTCGGGGATGTAGTATTCGATATTGGAATAGAATTGCTGAAGGAACTTGTACACCAACGCCACAGCTGTACAGCCGTCTACGTCGTAATCTCCATATACCAGAATCCGTTCTTTGCGCCCCATCGCATCGTTGAGTCTGTCGACAGCGATATCCATGTCTTTCATCAGAAACGGATTGATGAGGTCGGCGAGCTGGGGACGGAAGAAACGTTTGGCCGCTGATTCGGTGGTGATGCCCCTCCGTATCAGCAGTTGGGTAAGAATAGGACTCATATTGAGCTTGTCTCCCAGTTCTTTAGCTGCCCGTTCTTCTTCTGGTGTAGGTGATTTGTAATTCCATTTGAAATTCATTTATGTCGTTTTTATTTTTTCTGTCGGAGCTGGATTGTGCTGTAGGTGAATCAATCCGCGCCCAAAGTTACAAAATAAAAACAAGAAAACGGCAGTTTCTGTCATATATTTTTATAGAAACTGCCGTTTTATGAATGTTTGAAAGTATGGACTTAGATGCCCAACTTCTTCCTGATGTCCTTGGGAATCGCGTTCTTGTTGACCATGAAGTCCATGGTATTGGCCACGATATAGTTCTTGGTCATGTACCAGATACCTTTGTATTCGCCGGTCTCACCCCAAGAGTTCTTCACCATGTAATACTCTTTGCCGTTCTGGTCCTTGGCGATACCGTAGATGAGCATGCCGTGGTCATCGGTAAGCTGCCAATTGTCGTAACGCTCCTGACGCTGCTCCTGAGTGGGCTGCAACTCGGGCACATTGACCCCGAGCGAGTCGATCAGGTTGGTCTTCTTGTCCTTAGAGAGCTTGAGCCAGCGTGCCATGTCGCTTCCTGCGAGGCTCTCCATCTTCTTAGTGTCGTAGAAGTAAGCCAAGCCCTGACGGGTAAAGCCCTCCTCCGATACGTCGCCGCCCCAAGCCACGGTGTAGCCGTTCATCACTGCATTCTCAATGATGCGGGCCATGTCGTCGATAGGCACGTTCCATGACAGCGGGTTGCGCCAGTTGTCTTGTACCTCAACGGCAAATGCGGTCCAGAACGGATGATGGGTGTAGCTGGTCACGGTTACATAGTCATCCCAGTTGAGGCCCAGGCTGGCAGCGAAGCTCTGCGGGGTGTAGCTCTTGCCCTCGTAGGTGAAGGTTTCGGGGCACTTGCCAAGATAAGCGTCGAGAATACCCTGCAGACCCACTTTCCACTGGCTTGACAGTTTCTTCGAATTGCTGGTGGCTACAGCCTTTACATAGGGTTCCATGACAGAGAAAAACTCGTTGAAGTTGTTGAGCGAGTCGCCGTAGAGGCTGCCGGGGAAAGGCATGGCGTTCTCGGGCACGATACCATAGTGCTGGAGGCAGTAGAGGGGATCGTATGCCGAACCTCCTTGTGCAAACTGGCAGTCGCCGTGCAGGCGAACCACCTGGATGGCACGGTCCATATAGGTCTTGTTGGCTACAAACGACTCGCAGAGATCGTAAGTCTTGCCCGTAGCCTTGAGGATTTCGGCCTCAAAGAAGCTCAGTGTAGAGTAATCCCAGCACGTACCCGACCGGTTCTGGTCTTTGATGCTTGTGATCTTGTTTTCTTTCACGACGGTGAAGACAGGCTTGTTCTTGTTGTCGGCCTTCTTGTCTTGTGCGCTCACACCCATTGCTATCAGGGCGAGGAGCGCCATCATCATCATTTTTTTCATTTGTTTTTGTTGCTGTATTTGTTGTTTTGTTTAGTTGTTGGCCATATAGTCTTCCACATCCTTGGGATGGTAGGGTATGCGGTCCTTGCCCAAGAATCGGCAACCGTCCTTGGTGATGAGGATATCGTCTTCGATGCGGATGCCGCCGAAGTCCTTGTAAGTGTCGAGCTTGTCGAAGTTGAGGAACTCCTTGCAGTGTCCCTTGGCCCTCCAGTCGTCGATCAAGGCCGGGATAAAGTAGATGCCCGGTTCGTCGGTCACCACAAAACCTTCCTGCAGGCGGCGTCCCATGCGCAGACAGTTGGTGCCAAACTGCTCCAGGTTGGGGCGGGTTTCCTCGTCGAATCCCACATTGATCTGGTCAAATCCCTCCATGTCGTGTACGTCCATACCCATCATGTGTCCCAGTCCGTGGGGCATGAACATGGCGTGTGCGCCGGCCTTTACAGCCTCGTCGGTATCGCCTTTGGCCAATCCCAGTTCCTTGAGTCTGTCAAACATCAGGCGGCACACCGAGAAGTGTACGTCAGCATATTTTACACCAGGTTTGGCCACGGTCAGTGCATGGTCATGGGCAGCCTCCACGATGGAGTAGATTTCCAGTTGGCGCTGGGTGAACTTGCCGTTTACAGGGAATGTGCGCGTGTTGTCAGAGCAGTAATGGTTGATGGTCTCGGCACCGGCATCGCAGAGGGCAAGCCTTCCACTCTCCAGGACGGCCATCGAGGGGTTGCCGTGCATGATCTCGCCGTGCTGCGAGAAGATGGTGGCAAAACTTACCATCGACCCATAAGAGTGGGCGATGCCGTCTACCTGTCCGCCTACATATTTCTCGGTAAGTCCGGGCTTGGTGATGCGCATGGCCGTGGTGTGCATCTTGTAACCGATGACGGCGGCGCGCTCCAGTTCCTCTATCTCCTGCGGCTCCTTGGTAGAGCGCATCTTGACGATAGCCTTGATCAGTTCCATCGAGGCAGCCTCTTTCTGCTGGTTGGGATGGATGCCGAGCAAGTCGAAGATCTGCAGTTTGATGTCGTAGCGGTAAGGGGGCAGAAAGTGTATGGTACGCTTCTTGGCCAGTGCGTCGTTGCAGATGGTCTTCAGCGTCTTCATGGGAGCCGTGCGGCTGATGCCCACCTCCTCGGCAAGGTCTTTCACGCTGGCTACGGAGCCATACCACACGATATCCTCGATGTCGATATCGTCGCCGATGAGCATCTCGGTGCCCTCGTCGATGTCGATGACACCCACAAGCCCGTCGCGCTTCTGACCGAAGTAATACAGGAACGAGGAGTCCTGACGGAACGGATAGTACCCGTTGTTGGGATAGTTGGCGGGCGACTCGTTGTTACCAAACAAAAGAATGACGCCGTCTTGCACCATCTTCTTCAGTTCGTTGCGGCGGCTTACGTACGTTTCTTTGCTAAACATCTTTGTAATTTTTGAATGATTTGTTGACAAAGTTACAAAAAAATCACAGGAAAATCGTAACTTTGCTTGCAAATTTTATAGATTATTTAATATGGTATTAGGAGATAACACAGGATTGGTATTGGAAGGTGGCGGTATGAGGGGCGTTTTCACCAGCGGCGTGCTCGATGCGTTTATGGTCAGCGAGTTGTATTTTCCCTACATTGTGGCAGTCTCTGCCGGAGCCTGCAACGGCATGTCCTACGTCAGTCGTCAGCCTCGCCGTGCTCGGATCTCCAATATCGACTATCTGGCGCGCTATCGCTACATCGGATTGCGGCATCTGCTTACGCAGGGGTGTATCTTCGACCAAAAACTGTTGTACGACAAGTTCCCCAACGAGTTTATCCCGTTCGATTTCGATACCTTCTTCCGCCATTCAGCCCAGTTCGAGATGGTGACGACCAACTGTGAGACGGGTCGCGCCATGTATCTCTCCGAGACGGCCGACCACCAGCGTGCGCTCGATGCGGTGCGGGCATCGAGCAGCCTGCCCTATGTGAGCAAGATTGTGGATGTAGACGGCATCCCCATGCTCGATGGGGGCATTGTCGACTCCATCCCCGTGGAGCGTGCCATGCAGACTGGGCATCCTGTCAATGTGCTGGTGCTCACCCGCAACAAGGGTTACCGCAATACCTCCAAAGACCGCAAGATTCCCCACTTTATCTACAAGCGTTATCCGCGGTTGCGCGTGGCGTTGAGCCGCAGGATCAAGGCGTACAATGAGCAGCTCGGCATGGTAGACAGACTCGAGGCCGAGGGACGGGTCATCTGTATACGGCCGCTGAAACCGATGGAGGTGGGACGTATGGAGAAAGACACGGCCAAGCTCGAAGCCCTCTACGAGGAGGGATTTGCTCTGGGCGAGGCCTTTTGCCAGCAATACCGGTCGCAGTTGCCCACCTTTGTCTGACCTAAACGTGGCATTTAGGTGGCCTAAACGTGGCGTTTAGGTGAGCTAAATGCGGCATTTAGCTCGGCGATGTGTGTGGGTCGCTGCATTGAGATGGGTCAAGAGAATGGGGGTGAAACGGCAATAAAAGCTGCAAATACTTGTGAGGATTGCACAAAAATCGTAATTTTGTGCCATATTTTAAACCAAAATAGTTTTAGACAATGTCTCACAATTTATTACAAGGTAAGCGCGGTATCATTTTTGGTGCCCTCAACTCAGATTCTATTGCCTGGAAAGTGGCTGTGAAAGCCGTGGAAGAAGGCGCAAGTATCACCCTCAGCAATACGCCGATGGCGCTTCGTATGGGCGAACTCGACGGATTGAGCAAGCAGTTGAACGCCCCTGTCATACCGGCCGATGCTACCAGTGTAGAAGATCTGAACAAGGTGTTTGAGGAGTCGGTCAAGCTGTTGGGTGGCAAAATCGATTTCGTGCTCCATTCTATCGGCATGAGCCCCAATGTGCGCAAACGCCGCACCTATGACGACCTCGACTACAACTATCTGCAGAAGACGCTCGACATTTCAGCCATCTCTTTCCATAAGATGCTTCAGGTTGCCAAGAAGCAAGATGCCATCGCCGAGTATGGTTCGGTGGTAGCGCTCACCTATGTGGCTTCACAGCGCACCTTCTTCGGCTACAACGATATGGCCGATGCCAAGAGCATGCTCGAGAGCATTGCCCGCAGTTTCGGATATATCTATGGCCGCGAGAAGAATGTACGTATCAATACCATCTCGCAGTCGCCTACGCCCACCACAGCTGGTAAGGGTATCAAGGATATGGACAACCTGATGGACTTCTCCAACAAGATGTCGCCGCTCGGCAATGCCACGGCCGACGATTGTGCCAACTACTGCGTGATGATGTTCTCCGATTTCACCCGCAAGGTGACCATGCAGAACCTGTTCCATGACGGTGGCTTCTCCTCGATGGGTATGAGCCTGCGCGCCATGAACCAGTATGCCAAGGATTTGGCTCCTTACGAGGACGAGAACGGTAAGATTATCTACGGATAGTCAGCCATTTGCCCAGTCCATGCTCAGTCTAAAGTGGCGGCAAAACCCACTTTGGCACCCTATAACAGCAAGAAGGCTCCCTGCATCTGCGGGAGCCTTCTTGCTGCATGTAGCTATCTCCTTCTTGGGTTGACAAGAAAGGGAACACGCTATGTACCAGTGTTTTTTTTGAAGATTAGAAGCGGAGTTTTGCCAATACGGGATAGTGGTCCGAAGGGCTATGTCTCTGATATTTCTTGAAACTGATTTCTTGGGGTGCAGCGCCTGCTTTCTCTTCTTTGGCATCCTTCACCTCTTTCCAGTAGCTGTCTGTCAGTATGCCGTAGCGGTCTACCTTGAAACTCTTGCTGACAAAGATGTGGTCGATGCGGCTGTTAGTGAATTTCTGTACGTCAAAGTCGTTGAATGTACCTATGGGTGCAAACTTGTAGGTGGCGCTCTCGTAGCAGTCTTTCAGGAATCCTGACTCGGTAAACACGCGGTAGGGCTCGCTGGTCTGGTCTACATTGAAGTCGCCGGTCAGTATCACAGGGTCCTTCTTGGTCATCAGTTCCTGCATCTTGGCCACGATGAGGTGCGCTCCCTCACGCCGGGCTGTGATGCCGACATGGTCCATGTGGGTGTTGAAGAAATAGAAGGTGCGCTTGGTGACCTTGTCCTTGAAGTGTCCCCATGTACATACGCGCTTGCAGGCGGCATCCCATCCCATGACGGGCTGCGTGGTGTCTTCTGCCAGCCAGAAGGTACCGCTGTCGAGCAGGGTGAAGCGGTCTTTCTTGTAGAATACGGGGGAGTATTCGCCACCCTCCTTGCCGTCTTCGCGACCCACGCCTATAAAGGCATACTCGTCTAAGCGTCCCAGCATGTCGTCTATCTGTTTTTTCAGACATTCTTGAGTGCCGAAGAGGTCAGGACTCTCAAAGGCAATCTGGTCACAGAGATACACGTAGCGGTCTTTCCAGCCGTCGCCGTTCTTATAGTCGCCTTTGTTCTCGTTGCGGATGTTGTAAGAGCCTACTACCAAATCCTGTGCTTGAACCCATACCGCCAGCATCAGGCATAAAGCGAATACGAAATGTCTTTTCATCTCTTTAGATTTCTTGTTTTTAGGTTTGCAAATATCCCAATAATATTTGACAACACCAAATCTTTTTCGGACAAACATTGCCCCTATTAGGAGTTTTTAACCACTCGCCTGATACCTGTAACCATTCAGCGGATCGGTGATGAAACAGCAACCTGGGCCACATGCTGCAACCGTTTTCTGCAGTTATCGTTGCTCGGGTTGTCGTTTGGGTGATACCGAGACCACGGGGCGTGTGGCTTGGCGCTGAGGCTATCGGGGCCGCTTGTGGCAGAGGGCCGCGCCGATGGCGGTACAGAATTCGCTGTAACGGGGGATGATAAACTTCACGCCAAATATCTTCTCCATCGCCGGAAATACCGTGTGGCATTGGGGGAGGAGCGTCAGGTTGCCGATGAGTACATATTCGCGGATGCCGCTGCCGAGCGACGACAGGATGGTGCTCGACCCGATGCTCTGTAGTACGGTGTTGATGATGCCCAGGGCGATGTCCTCGCGCGAGGCATTGCTTTTGGCGTTGCCAAACAGGCTGGCCGTTGCCTCCTTGGGAAGACCGGGCAGCGGATTGGGACTGATGTCACCAATCTTCACATCTATATTGGCATTGTTGCCCTGCATGGCCAGTTCGGTAATGGTCTTGATGTCCTCTGTCTTGAGCATGATGCGTGCCAGTCCCATCAGCGTGCCGCCGCCTATGCCGATACCGCCTATGTGCCGGATGTCGTCGCCCTTGCACTGCACGAGCGAGGTGCCCGTGCCCATCGACACTACAATCATATCCTGCAGGTCGGTCTCATAGCGGGCGCCGAGGCCGTCAGACAAAAACTCGTCAGCCTTGTCGGTGGGTCTGCCGTAGATGGGCGAGTCGATATAGGCTGCGCCCACACCGGTGAGCATCACCTGTTCCACGTCTTCCAGCCTGATCTTGTTGTTGTAGAGATACTTGCCAAAAGCGCCGTAGAGGGAGGTCACGGGGTCAGTAGCCTTGATACGAATGGGCGAGATGACACGCCCGTCATTGTTGATACCCACTATCTTGGTGGTGCTGATTCCTACGTCGATTCCTATTACCATAGTTGTCTTGTTTTGTTCTGGGGGCAAAGATAGTGCAAACCGATGGAATCGGCAAGGATTTGATGGGCTATTTTTGGGTGACTTCCTACAAATCCTGTTTTGATGGATGACCATTCCCGTATTGGCATATCCCAGGACTAAATGCCATGAATAGATTTCTAAAGGTGGCGTTTACGGGTGGTAAATGCCGCATTTAGGTTTGGGATGTGTTGTGTTGTGTTCTGTTATCTGATTCTTCCCCTACAAGCATCCAAGAGTGAGGGGAAAATCTATTCCCTCACCAAGCTATTCGCCCAAATTCATTTTGGCATCTCACATTTTTTTCGTAATTTCGCAACGAGATAAACATAGTAATAGACGATACCCGACATGATAAAAGTAAAATTATCAGACGAGATAACCACGGTGTGTCCTACCTTTGTGGGCGCATGCGTAGAGACCTATGTGACCAATACCCCTTACTCGGAGGGGTTGTGGACAGAGATACACCAGTTGGAAGACGAGTTCCGCGCCACGCTCACCACCGAGACGCTCAAGCAGTTGCCCGGTATCGCTGCCACGCGCCGTGTGTACCGCGCCTGTGGCAAGGATCCTTCGCGCTACCGCCCTGCTTCCGAGGCACTCATACGCAGGATGCTTCAGGGCAAGGAGCTCTACCAGATAGATACCCTGGTGGATCTGGTCAACCTGGCCAGCATCCGTTTCGGTTACAGCATCGGTGGATTCGATGCCGACTGCTTTGTGGGCGATACGCTCACTCTGGGTATCGGAAAGGCGGGCGAACCCTATGAGGGAATAGGCCGTGGCACCATCAACATAGAGGGGTTACCGGTCTATCGCGATGCCGTGGGAGGTGTGGGTACGCCAACCTCTGACCACGAGCGTACCAAAATGACCCTCGCCACCACGCATCTGGTGGTGCTCATCAATGGTTATGACGGCGATGAGGAGCGTGTGCGTGCCAATGCAGAGTATATCCTCCGTCTCACGGAGCAGTATTGCGCTGGGCATGATGGAAGGATGGAAATCTTTTCAAAGGTAAAACGGTAAAACGGTAAAAAAGTAAAGAGGTAAAAAGGGGAATTATGTAATTCATAATTCATAATTCATAATTGTGAATTCATAATTGTAGAACGGTGTAGGGACGCACGTTCGTGCGTCCGCCTCGGCGCCTCGGTAGCAAAACTAATATATAATAAGGTATAGGGAGATATGGACGACAAAAATGCGCAGATGCGGCAACTGATAGCCTTGCTCAATCAGGCTTCGGATGCTTATTATAATGGACGGGGAGAACTGATGAGCGACTTCGAGTGGGATGCCCATTTCGACCAACTGAAACGGTTGGAGCAGGAGACGGGTATCGTGTACCCCGATTCACCCACGCAGCGGGTATCGGAAGATACCATTGCCGGACAGAAGGAGGAACATGAGTTTCCGGCACTGTCATTGGCCAAGACCAAGCAGACGGCTGAACTGGCGCGTTGGGCCGAGGGCAGGCCTATCTGGATTTCTTGGAAACTGGATGGGCTCACCTTGGTGGTGACCTACGACGATGGGCGGCTCACCAAGGTGGTGACGCGCGGCAATGGGCATATCGGCACCAATATCACGCATTTGGCTGCGGCCATCGAGGGCATCCCGCCCATCATTCCCAGTCTTGGGCATGCGGTGATACGTGGCGAGGCCGTCATCTCGTACCAGGATTTTGAGCAGTTCAATATGGAGAGCGACGAGGAGTATGCCAATCCCCGTAACTTGGCATCGGGTTCGCTCACGCTCAAGGACATCGACGAGGTGCGCCGCCGCCATATCCGATGGATTCCGTTTACGTTGGTACATACTGATGAGGACATCTCGTCGTGGGGCGAGCGCATGGACTGGCTCACTCGTCAGGGGATGGGAACGGTGGATCATGAACTGATTGCCCATCCCGATGTAGAGGCCATCGACCGTGTGATAGGCCAATGGACAGAACGGGTGACGGAGCGGCAGAATCCTTATCCCGTGGACGGACTCGTCATCACCTTCGACGACACGCAGTATGCACAGACGGGCAGCGTGACGGGGCATCACGCCACTCGGGCGGGTTTCGCCTTCAAGTGGCAGGACGAGAGTGCTGACACCCGGCTCGACCATATCGAGTGGTCGTGTGCTGCCTCCACCATCTCGCCGGTGGCCGTGTTCGACCCCGTGGAGTTGGAGGGTACCACCGTGCGGCGTGCCTCGCTCTGCAATATCAGCGAGTGTGAGCGTCTGGGCATGGGAGGACCGGGCACGGAACTTTCTGTCATCAAGGCCAACAAGATTATTCCCAAGGTGATCCGTGTGCGCCAGACGGTGGGTGAACTTGCTATTCCCGAGCAGTGTCCTGTCTGTGGGGCTCCCACCGAGATACGCGAGAGCCCAGTGAGCGGAACGCGCACCCTGCACTGCACCCATGCCGCGTGTCCGGCCAAGCAGCTACGCAAGTTTGCCCGCTTCGTGTCCAAGGCGGGTATGGATATCGACGGCATCTCTGAGCAGACGTTGGCCAAGTTTGTCAATCTGGGTTGGATAGCCGATTATGCCGACATCTATCACCTCGCTGACCACGCCATCGAACTCTCCTTTATGGAGGGATTTGGCCGCCGCTCGGTGAGCAATCTGCTCCGCTCCATCGACAAGTCGCGGCGGGTGGAGGCACGCCGTCTGCTCTATGCGCTTACCATTCCCCTTTGCGGTACCGATGTGTGCAAACGGCTGCTGGCGGCCTATCCGTTAGATGAGCTCATCGCGACAGCTGCTACCACAGACAATGTGGAGCATTTTGCCCATATCGACGGTATTGGGCCGGAGAAGTCGGCGGCTGTGGTCAACTGGTTCCGTGATTCAGCCCATCGCCTTACCGTGGAGCGCCTGTTGGCCGAAGTTCAGGTAGAACAGCCCTCGCTCCAACCGTCTGGAGCACGGTGCCAAGACCTCACCTTTGTGATAACGGGCGATGTGCACCATTATCGCAACCGCAACGAACTGAAAGCCTATATAGAGAGTCAAGGTGGCAAGGTGTCGGGCAGCGTGAGTGGAGCCACTAACTTCTTGATCAACAATGATGTAGCCTCCACCTCGTCCAAAAACAAGAAAGCACAGCAGCTCGGCATCCCCATCATCAGCGAAGACGATTTCGTGACCCGGTTTGTTGGAGAATAAGGGGGGCGTTTTTGTCTGAATAGGTTCGTGGAAACAAAAAGGTAGAAACAAAAGGGAAAACTCGCGAAAAAGTACTATCTTTGCAGAAGATAGGCTGCACCTCAGCCGTAATGTTAGCAAGCAAAAAGAAGATTGAGATATGAGAATAGACATCATCACCGTATTGCCGGAAATGTTGGAGGGTTTTGTGAGCGAATCGATCTTGGCACGCGCACAGAAAAAGGGACTGGCAGAGATTCATCTGCACAACCTGCGTGACTATACGCTCGACAAGTGGCGCCGTGTGGACGATTATCCCTACGGCGGGTTTGCGGGTATGGTGATGCAGATTGAGCCGATAGACCGCTGTATCTCGGCCTTGAAGGCGGAGCGCGACTATGATGAGGTGATTTTCACATCGCCCGATGGTGAACAATTTGACCAGCATATCGCCAACGACTTGTCGCTCAAAGGCAACCTGATTATTCTCTGTGGCCATTATAAGGGAATAGACCAGCGGGTGCGCGACCACCTGATTACCAGAGAGATATCGGTGGGCGACTATGTGCTCACGGGTGGCGAACTGGCTGCTGCTATTATAGCGGATGCTGTGGTGCGCGTGGTGCCGGGGGTGATAGGCGATGAGCAGAGTGCGCTCTCCGACTGTTTCCAGGACGATATGCTGTCGGCTCCTATCTACACCCGTCCGGCGGAGTACAAGGGTTGGCGTGTGCCCGATATCTTGCTGAGCGGAAACGAGGCAAAAATCAAAGAGTGGGAGATGGAACAGAGTTATGAGCGCACCAAGCGCTTGCGTCCTGACCTGTTGGAGAAAGGGAAAAAGTAAACGATATCAACACCTCTAAAACCTTGATACCATGTACCGAATACTATGTTGCCTATGCCTGCTTGTGGTGCAGGCGTTGCCGTTGGCTGCTGCCAACGATGTGAAAACCGTGCAGGGACTGGTTGGCCGCCTGTTGCCGGCTTATGCCAAGTGCTTTGAGTTCAGACAGACGAATGTCGGGAAAGACGCTTTTGCCATCTATAGCCGCCGGGGAAAGGTGGTGATAGAGGGCAATAATGCCAACAGCATGGCTGTGGGTCTGAACTATTATCTGAAACGTTATTGCCTGACAACCATTTCGTGGTACAAGGATGATCCCGTGGAAATGCCCGCCACGTTGCCCGCGGTGCCGCAGCGGGTGGAGATAGCGGCGCGGATGCCCATGCGTTTCTTCCTCAACTACTGTACGTATGGCTATACCATGCCTTGGTGGACGTGGGAAGACTGGGAGCATTTCATCGACTGGATGGCGCTCAACGGGGTGAACATGCCACTGGCCATTACGGGGGCGGAGACTCCGTGGTACAATGTTTGGAGACGGTTTGGGCTTACCGATGAGGAGATTCGTGAGTTTTTCGGAGGTCCTGCCTTTCTCGGCTGGCACCGTATGTGCAACTTTGATGGATTCATGGGGCCGCTTCCCATGAGTTGGATGGAGCGTCAGGAGGCTTTGCAGAAAAAGATTGTGGCTCGCGAGCGGGCCTTCAACATGCGTCCGGTGCTCCCAGCTTTTGCAGGACACATACCTTCGGCCTTGCTGAAGCGCTATCCCACGTTGCAGGCTACGCCGGTGTCGTATTGGGGAGGATTCAAAGACCCGGAGCGCCACCGCTGCACATTCCTGTACGCCACAGACCCCATGTATGCCGAGATACAGCGTGCCTTTATCAAGGAGCAGACCCGTCTCTACGGGACAGACCATATCTATGGCATCGACCCTTTTAACGAAGTGGATCCGCCGTCGTTGCGCCCCGATTCGCTCAGCATGCTTGCACGTGGCATCTATCAGTCGATTGCCGATGTAGACCCGCAGGCTGTATGGCTGCAGATGGGGTGGACGTTTAAGCACATGCCTTATTGGACCAACGAGCGGCAGTGTGCCCTCTTCAGGGGTGTGCCGCAGGATCGTCTCATCATGCTCGACTATTGGTGCGAGAACAAGGAGATGTGGCCGAAGTGTGAATCGTATTTCGGACAGCCGTTCCTATGGTGCTATCTCAACAACTTTGGTGGTCGAAACCGTCTTGTGGCACCTACAGACCGAATCTTTAACAGGATCGATCATGCGGCTGCACAGGGAGGAAGCGGTTTCAAGGGCGTGGGTGCCACGTTGGAAGCTTTTGATGTCAATATGTTCGGTTTTGAACTGTTGCTGGAAAAGGCATGGGATATTCCCGAAAACCTGTCCGAATGGCGCGACAATTTGGCCGACAGGCGGATGGGACGCAGGGATGAAGCTGCCCGCAAAGCCTATCACGACTATTGTGTCCGTGTGCTCGACGTGCCGCGTGGATATGACCGTACGCTTCTGGAATCGAGGCCACAGATGAAGGCAGATGCGGTGGAAAAGCCCAATCCTGCACGTTTGGCTGAGGTGGATGTATGGCGGCAGTTGTTGCAATTGAAGGGTGACAAGGACATGTACAGGATGGACGTGGTGAATGTGGGCAGGCAGTGTCTGGCCGATTATTTCTATGTGCTGTGGCGCAAGTTTGTCCTTGCTTACGAGTTGTATGACCTTGGGGAAATGCGGGCCATAGGCAAGGAGATGAAAGAGGTGATTGCTGATGTGGCCCGACTTACGGCCGGTCACCCCGTGTTTTCGATGCGGCGGTGGATAGACACGGCACGTCAATGGGGAAACACATCTGAGGAGAAAGCATATTATGAACGCAACGCCCGCAGGATTCTCACATTGTGGGTCGATAATCTGGGCGGCATCAACGATTATGCGGGTCGGCCTTGGGACGGTCTCATCCAGACTTTTTACGCCCAGCGTTGGGCGATGTTTATTGATACGGCTATCAGTTGTGTGGCTCATGGCAAGCGGTTTGACGACAAGGCTTTCACCCAACAATGTTATGCCTTCGAGGAGCGCTTCTGCGAATTGGACATACCGATGCAATATCCTCAGAAGGGCGATGCCATGACGCTCTCCCGTCAGCTCTACCATAAGTATTTTGGGGAGAACAGGTAGTGTAAGTTTTCTTGTTAATTAGAGGAGTTCGAGGCAAAGGCTAAAAGTCTTTGCCATCAGGAATAAATAAATATCGGACAAGCATATACGTATATGGCGTTTGCTTGTCCGATGTTATTATACATGATAAGGTGTTGCTCTATCTATGACAACACCTGTATATGTTTATGAAAAGAGTCCCAGCTCTCCGATGAAGAAGAGGAGCAAGTAGCCTAATACCATGCTGATGATACCAACGGTGAGGCCAATCTTGAGCATATCGTTTTGCTTGACAAGACCTGTAGAGTAGGCAATCGCATTGGGAGGTGTAGAAATGGGCAGACACATGGCGCTCGATGCAGCGAGGGCAATACCAATAATGATGGTGGAAGTACCACCAATGGCATTGAGTTTGTCACCCATACCAGTACATACAACGGCAAGAATGGGGACGAGCAAGGCTGCTGTGGCCGTGTTGCTGATGAAGTTGCTCAAGAAATAGCAGATGATGCCGGAGATAAGCAGGATGGCAATGGGGGAGAAACTGCCGAAGGGGATGCTCTCGATGGCACGGTCGGCAAGTCCTGAGCCGTTCATGCCCAGACCTAAGGCAAAACCGCCGGCTACCATCCAAATCACACTCCAGTCTATCTTCTGCAAATCCTTACCTGTGATGACACCTGTAAGAGCGAAAATGCCCATTGGTATCATGGCAACTGTGTTGGCATCTACGCCTGTGATGCGGTCGCAGAGCCACATGAGTATCGTAACGATGAATGTTCCGCTTACTACCCACATGCGCCAGCCGTGTGCGATGTGTCCTTCTATCTTCAGTTCGATGGTCTTCTGAGTGAACGGATAGAGGTGGAGGATAAGTCTCCAGCTGATAAAGAGAATAACCATGACCAGCGGGAACATGAACGACATCCACTGGCCGAAGCTGACGTTGAGCCCTAACTGCTCATTGAGCGCCTGGAGGGCAATGGCGTTAGGCGGTGTGCCGATAGGAGTAGCCATACCACCGATATTGGCAGCGACAGGGATGCTCAGGGTGAGGGCAATACGACCTTTTCCGTTGGCTGGCAAGGCAGCGAATACGGGAGTAAGGAAAGTGAGCATCATGGCTGCGGTGGCTGTGTTGGATACAAACATGGAGAAAACGCCAGTGATGAGCAGGAAACCAAGCAATACATTCTCACTCTTCTTGCCGAAGGGGCGAATCAGGTTCTTGGCCAGCAACACGTCGAGACCCGACTTGGTGGCTGCAATGGCAAGGATGAATCCGCCGAGGAAGAGCATGATGACCGGGTTGGCAAAGGTGGCCATAATCTCCTTGGATTTGAGCAATTCGCCGAATGCTTCACCTTCGCCCTTGAAACACGAGATGGCATTGTTGGAGATGGTGAGGCACATGATGGTGATAATCGTCAGCGAAGTGGCCCATGAGGGGATGGCTTCGGTAAGCCACGACAAGGTGGCGAACACGAAAATGGCGATTACGCGCTGTTGGATGACGGTAAGGCCGTCGATACCGAAACTGCTGGTGGGAAGATTCCAGATGATCGCTGTCACGATGACAATCGTGAGGAGCTCCCACACTTTCTTCATCTCAATTTTGTTGGATAATACGTTTTCTTCTGACATGTCTATGATTTTTTATTCTATTGTTTCAACAAAGTGCAAAGGTAAGGATTTTTGTAGGAATGGGAAAATATAAATCCATCTTTTTTCCATGGCTTTGTCAAAAACTCTGAAAGGATGGAAAGATATAAAAAAACATAGCTTATTGTCAATACTTTTCGTAAGACAATAAGCTATGCTTGATATGGATGTCTTATGACTAAGCTTTGATGTTGGGCTCTTCCAGCCCGTAGCCGTGCTTCTTGTCGATAAACTTCAGGTAGGAAGCAAGAATGAGGGCTGCTACACCGAAGCACGCAAAGATGACAAGCGGCAGGGTATAGTTGTAGGGGATGAACTCACTGCCTGCCTCTTTGGCTGCAATGACAGCAGGATTGTCGGCATTGGAACTTGCCAACACGCTACCGATGAGCATGGGAACAAAGCAAAGACCGAAATTCTGCACCCAAAAGATGAGGCAGTAGGCACTACCGAGTACTTTCTCGTCGATAATCTTGGGTACGCTGGGCCACAGGGCTGCAGGTACGAGGGCAAACGAGATGCCGAGCAGCACAATGGTGGAATAGGCGATGAGATAGCTATGGGTTGCGGGCAATACAAAGGCGAAGATGAGGTGGCAGGCAATGAGCAGCAACGCACCCCACATGAGCATGGTGGCTCCTTTTCCCTTATGGTCGAGGAAAGAACCGAGGAACGGAGTGATGACTGCGGCACCAATGGGGAACCAACGGAAGATGTTGGAAGCATCGGAGGGGGAGATGCCGTCGAGATTGCATTGGAGCATGTTGGCTCCATAGCGCTGGAAGGGGAAAATGGCCGAATAATAGAGCACGCAGAGCAGGGCTACCACCCAGAAGATGCGGCTCGTAAGAATATTCTTGAGGTCTGAGGTCTTGAATTCCTCTTCGCTATCTCCGCCGTTGGCCTCGATGCCAAGTTGCTTGTCAAACTTGCGGTCCATTATGCAGAAAACGCTGAAAGTGATGAGCCCGATGAAAAGCAGGACGGTGCAGAATCCTACCGGCGCAGAAACGCTGCCCATCTTCTCTGCAATAATGGGAGAGATAGAGAAAATGGCAAACACGCCCACGCGGGCAATGGCCATCTCGAGTCCCATTGCAAGTGCCATCTCTTTGCCCTTGAACCATTTGGCAATGGCCTTGGAGACCGTAGTTCCTGCCATTTCGCAGCCGCAACCGAATATCATGAAGCCGAAAGAAGCCAGTTTGGCGCTGGCAGGCATGGAAATCCACCATGAATCGAGCCATGTGGCCAAGGCTGTACCGGCAAATGAGTCGCTGATGGCATAGTACTTGATGCAGGCTCCGATAAACATCATCGATGCAGAGAGTTCTCCGGTAAATCGGATGCCACACTTGTCAAGGATGATACCTGCAATAATGAGGAAGCCGAACACATTGAGGATGTACTCTCCGGCTGCATAGGTTCCGAATACATCGGGGCTCCAACCGCGCTCTTGCTCGATGAGCGACTGGAGGGGCGACATGACGTCGACGAACATGTAGCCAAAAAACATCATAGAGGCTACAAGGACCAAGGCGGTCCAACGTGCGGCCGCGCTGTCGTTTAGTTTTCTTTGAATAGTTTCTGTCATTGTATGATGGGAATGTTCCCTTTTGATGGTTATACTTTGTGTTAGAATATCTTGATGGGAAATTATTTCAGCCAGCGGTCAAGCCAGTTGAAGAACGTACGCTGCCACAAGATTCCGTTTTGGGGCTTCAATACCCAATGGTTTTCATCGGGGAAAAGCAGCAACTCGGCCGGAATTCCCTTCATACGTGCAGCGTTGAATGCACCGAAACCTTGGTTGGCATTGATGCGATAGTCTTTCTCTCCATGGATACAGAGAATGGGCGTATCCCAGTTGTCCACAGCCTTGTGTGGGCTGTTTTCATACGTGCGGCGGGCACGGTCGGTCTGGTCTTTGTTCCAGTAGGCATCATCGTATTCCCAGTTAGAGAACCAGGCTTCCTCTGTGTCGGTGTACATCGATTCGAGGTTGAAGGCACCGTCGTGGGCGATGAAGCATTTGAACCGTTTGTCGTGATGACCGGCAAGATAATAGACCGAGAAACCACCGAAGCTGGCACCCACAGCGCCCAGACGGTCGCGGTCGACAAAAGGAAGGTTGGTTGCTGCATCATCGATGGCGCTCAGGTAGTCGTTCATGCACTGGCCAGTCCAGTCGCCGCTCACCTTCTCATTCCATTCAGAACCAAATCCCGGCAAACCTCTGCGATTGGGGGCTATCACTACGTAGCCGTGGGCTGCCATGATCTGGAAGTTCCAACGATAACTCCAGAATTGGGAGACAGGACTCTGTGGCCCTCCCTCGCAGAACAGCAAGGTGGGGTACTTCTTAGTCTCATCAAAATGGGGAGGCAGGATGACCCAGACCAGCATCTCCTTGCCATCGGTGGTTTTTACCCAGCGCTGTTGTATCTTGCCAATCTCCAACTGGTCAAAGATATGCTTGTTCTCGTCGGTGAGTTGGGCGATTTCAGGCTTTTTCTTCAGTGCTATCGAGTAAATGTCGTCGGGATGACTCATCGAATGGCGGGTTACCAGCAGTTTTTTGGTATTGCCGAGCAACTGCACACTACCGTAGTCATACCATCCATCCGTGATTTGACTTACTTGTCCTTTCAGATTGGTCTGATATACGTTGACGCAAGCGTGCCAACAAGCAAGAAAATAGAGAGTCTGGCTGTCGTTGCCCCAGCAGAATTCATCGACATTGGTGTCGAACGATTCTGTCACATATTGTTTTTCACCCGTGGCGAGGTTGTAGACCAACAGACGGTTACGGTCGCTCTCGTAACCGTTGTGCTTCATGCTCTGCCATGCCACGTATTTGCCATCGGGGGAGAATTTGGGATTCTGGTCGTAGCCTACGTTGAAGTCGCCATCCTGATGATTGACAGCTTGTGTGGCCATTGTCTTTGTAGGATTGATAGCAGGCTCCTGATAATTAGCAGGTTTGCAAAGATTTCGGGTAACCTGGCTGGCGATATCGTATAGATAAATATCAGAATCGGTAGAAATGGCATAGGCCAAGCCCTCGCGCTTACGGCAAGTATAGGCTATCTGCTTGGAATCTGGGCTCCATGCCAACTGTTCCACGCCGCCAAACGGGGCCATCGGACACTCATAGGGCTCACCTTCGAGGATGTCTTTTCCCTCGTCAATACCGTTTTCTGTTACTTGTGCCACATACGGATGGGGGATGCTTTCCACATAGTGGTCCCAGTGGCGATAGTTCATGTCGGTGATCACCATTCCCGTGGTAAGTGGGAGGTCGTCAGGATTCTTTTTGATGGTACCGTGATAAGGAATTGACTTGATAAGGACGACCCTTTTGCCGTCAGGAGAGAATTTGAATCCCTCGATGTCGGCTTTGGAGTGAGTGAGCTGTTGCTTGTTGCTGCCGTCAGCATCCATTTTCCACACTTGTCCGCCGAAGAGATAAGCAATCTTTTGGCCGTTTTCTATCCAAGCAGCATCAGTTTCGCTCTTGGCGCTGGTGGTAAGCAGCCGCTTGTTCTTGCCATCTGCATCCATGACATACAGCATCTGGTGGCTTTTGTTTTCCTTGACGCTATAATAGCCCACCTGATACACTATTTGCTTGCCGTCGGGAGAGGCTTGTGCGCCTCCGATGCGTCCCATTGCCCAAAGGGCTTCAGGGGTCATACGGTCGGATGCGAGTTGGATGTCATTCTTGCCAATCATTTGTGCGTGTGCAAAATTGCCGCTCATGGTGAGAGCGGCAATCATTGCGAGAGATTTGATGATATTCATGTTATGTTAATTTCGTTTTCTGCGTTCCATTTCTTCCCTTCTTCTTTGCAGTTCTGCCTGTTGCTCCTGCATAGCCTGCAGACGGGCAGCCAGTCCACGCATCTTCTGAGGATTATTTTGGTTTTCCTTATAGCGTGCTTCCAGAATAGCCAGCAGTTTCTCGTCATTCGTGGTCTTGCGCAGTGCCCACATGATGGCAGCCGAGAAGAACAAACTGATGAAGTAATAGAAATTCAGACCCGATGAATAATCATTAAAGATGAAGAAGAACATGACGGGCATGAGATACATCATCCATTGCATCATCTTCATTTGCTCTGCCTGTTGTCCAACCATCTGGTCGCGCTGCTGGCGCATGGTCATCCATGAATAGAGCACGTTAGATATGCAGAACAGGATACAGGTCAGCGAGAGGTGGTCGCCAATGATGGGCAGACTCTTGCCCCATTCCACAATAGGATCATAGGTAGACAAGTCGCTCATCCATAAGAAACCCTGACCGCGGAGCTGGATGGCATTGGGCACAAAGTTGAACATGGCAATCCAGATGGGCATCTGAATGAGCATGGGAAGACACCCGGAGAGTGGGCTGACGCCATATTTGGCATATTCGGCCATCATGGCTTGCTGCTTCTGCATTTGGTCTTCAGGTTTGTCAAACTTGGCAGTTGCTGCTTCCAGTTTCGGTTTCAGGACACGCATCTTGGCACTGCTCATGTAGCTCTTCTTCACCATTGGGAATGTGATGAGCTTCAGCAGCAAGGTAATGAGAATCAATACCACGCCCATTGGGAATACCTTTGATAACCAATCGAATACATAGATGGTAAACCAACGGTTGATGATGCGGAACAACGGCCAACCCAGATATACCAGGCGCTGCAGTTCAAGATCTTTTCCAAAGCCACATTCTTTCTCGACGCTCTGCAGCAGACGGAAATCGTTGGGGCCATAGTAGAAGTCAAACTCAGATGCCTGCTTGCCGGTCGGGTCGAAGAAGGTTTTCATCTTCGCCTGGTAGTTCTTGAGATAGCCTTGGCCTTTCTCGTAGGGGATGGAGGTCATCTTGGAGTTGCCTTCAAAGTCGTTTTTGGCAATCATGACAGCAGAGAAAAACTGGTTTTTGAAAGCCACCCAGTCGATTCTCTCCTCCACATCCACGTCTATCTTTTCTGAAGTCTCGTTCAGATAGTCCGTTCCTCCTTCCACTTCGTGGTAGGTGAGTGTGGCATAGCGGTTCTCAAAGGTGAATCCCTTCTCCTGCTGGCGACATCTCTCTTTCCAGTCTATATCCATTGACGTGGTGTTGGGAGCAAACAAGCCGCCCATGCCATTCATCTGCATCTTCATGTGCAGCATGTAGTCCTTTCCAAGCCAGTAGGTAAGCACCAGCGTCTTGCCTGCTGCAGCCTCTGCGGTGAACACTACCGTTGAGTCTGTCACCTCAGAAGGCTGGAAATAGAGGTCTTGTGTAGCGATGTTGCACTCTTTGGCTGCAAAAATATAGTTGAGTGACTGGTCTTTCTGGTCAAAAAGCACCACGCCGTTTTTGTCGTTGATGTTGTCCTTGTATTGCTTGATGACAGCCTTCTCTACAGTTGCGCCTTTCGAGTTCAGTGTCAGTTCCACGAACTCGTTTTTCAGCACCAC
Source organism: Prevotella sp. (assembly GCA_051869355.1). Taxonomy (GTDB): domain Bacteria; phylum Bacteroidota; class Bacteroidia; order Bacteroidales; family Bacteroidaceae; genus Prevotella. The sequence goes on from JBJEAU010000031.1 coordinate 60,269, forward strand.
CTCCTGTGCTTTGCCATTCAGTGCCTTGTGAAAGAGAGCCGTAGAGTCGGTTGCTGCCTGCTGCAATTGGTCTTGCTGAGCCTTGGCCTTCGCATCTTTGGCTTTTTGCTGCTGTCTCTGCTCTGCTGCCTGTTTCTCTACCTGTTCTTGCTGTGCCCTTATTTCCTCTTCGGAAGGCTGGTTCCACCAGCTGAAACCAATCAGCACAAAAGCAATCAGTACAAATCCTATGACGGTATTTTTATCCATTTCGTTATTTCTTGTTCTTTATAGCATGTTTTACGAAATCCACAAACAAGGGGTGCGGTTTCAGTACGGTGCTTTGGTATTCGGGATGATACTGTGTGCCCACGTACCACTTCAGACCGGGAATCTCCACCACTTCCACCAAGTCGCTTTCCGGATTCCGGCCCACACACATCATGCCTGCACGCTCGTATTGGGTGAGATAGGCATTGTTGAACTCATAGCGGTGGCGGTGACGTTCGCGGATGATTTCCTTTTTATATATGTCAAACACACGTGAACCCTGACGCAATACACACTCATATTGGCCGAGGCGCATTGTACCGCCCATGTTGGTGATATTCTTCTGCTCCTCCATGATGTCGATGACATTGTGTTCGGTCTTCTCGTCCATCTCACGACTGTTGGCATCGGTATAGCCCAATACGTTGCGGGCAAACTCAATCACAATCATCTGCATGCCGAGACAGATACCGAATGTCGGGATGTCGTGGGTACGGGTATAATGGGCGGCGATAATCTTGCCGTCGATACCGCGCTGTCCGAATCCCGGGCAGATGACGATGCCGTCTTGCCCCTTCAGACGCTCAGCCACATTCTCCTCGGTCAGTTTTTCAGAGTTGATAAAGTTGATGATGACCTTGTAGTCATTGTATGTACCAGCCTGTGAGAGACTTTCGCGGATACTCTTGTAAGCATCTTGCAGGTCATACTTGCCCACCAGTCCGATATTGACGGTCTCCTTGGCGTTTCTTCTTCTTTCGATGAAGTTTCTCCATGGACCCAAAGCCGGCTTCTCGCCAATAGGCTCACCCACTTTGCGCAGGATGGCAGCATCCAATCCCTGGTCTTGCATGTTGACCGGCACATCGTAGATGCTGGGCAGGTCCTCGCTTTGGATGACACAGTCGAAATCCACGTTACAGAAAGCAGCCACTTTCTTTCTGATTTGGTCAGACAGGTGCATCTCTGTACGCAGAATCAGCACGTCGGGCTGGATGCCCACGCTCTGCAGTTCTTTTACACTGTGCTGGGTCGGTTTGGTTTTCAACTCACCCGCAGCCTTCAGATAAGGTACATAAGTAAGGTGTACGTTGATAGCCCTCTTTCCCAGTTCCCATTTCATCTGGCGGATGGCCTCCATGAACGGTGCACTCTCGATATCACCGATCGTACCGCCGATTTCTGTAATCACAAAATCGTAATGATACTTCTGACCGAGCTGTTTGATATTGCGCTTAATCTCGTCCGTAATGTGAGGAACCACCTGTATGGTCTTGCCCAGATAGTCGCCACGGCGCTCCTTGTCGATGACGCTCTTGTAGATACGTCCTGTGGTCATAGAGTTGGCCTTGGTGGTCTGTATACCGGTGAAACGCTCGTAGTGACCGAGGTCAAGGTCGGTCTCCATGCCGTCTGCCGTCACATAGCATTCGCCATGCTCGTAGGGATTGAGTGTTCCGGGATCGATGTTGATGTAGGGGTCAAACTTTTGGATGGTGATGTTGTAACCTCTTGCTTGAAGAAGTTTTCCAATCGACGACGATATAATTCCCTTGCCAAGCGAAGAGACCACACCGCCAGTCACGAAGATATACTTTGTTTCTGCCACAACTGTGTTATTTATATTATCAATGTGCAAAATTACAATAAAAAAGCGAAACATGCAAAGAATTGTCAAATCTTTGCGGCTTATTCTTTAATCTTTTGTTTATCTTTGCATGCGAAAACGATTTTTAGGATGAAACGTATATACCTTCTGATAATAATGGGATTGTTGTTTATCACTGCCGAAGCGCAGGTGCCGAAGCGGGTACATACCCATCATTATTCCCAAATAGTGACAGACATCATCAACCTCTATGCCGACTCTCTTTCCGTATTCCGTGCCCGTCAGGACAGTCTGACGCGGGGAGACTTGCGTGGCGACTCTCTGCGGTTGCGGATTCCGGCCCCCGGCATCGATTATAATCTGCTTTACCTGCCGGCCACTTTCTATAAGCGTGTGCCCAACCATGCTTTTTCGCTTGATGCCCGTCTCTCGCTGCTCGACCAGGCCTTGCTGGACCTCTATGTACACCGTCCCGACTTGGTAGGCCGTACCGAGACACAGCTGGCGCAGGCTGGTGACATCATTGAGCCCACCACCGTGCATGTGAAGCATGCGCCAGAGATTGTGGAGCGCGTGGCACCCAAGGCCAAGGAGGTGCTGCCCATGCCGGTGGATATGGTTGTGATGAAACCGAACTTCTGGACATTCTCGGGAGACTACAACCTGCAGTTCCTCCAAAACTATGTCTCCTCCAACTGGTACCAAGGTGGTGAGAGCAACTACTCGATGGTGACATCGGTCACCCTCAATGCCAATTACAACAACAAGCAAAAGGTGCGGTGGGACAACAAGCTGGAAATGCAATTGGGTTTCCAGACCTCCCGACAAGATACGTTGCACAGTCTTAAGGTCAGCCAAAACCTCTTGCGTTTTACCACCAAACTGGGATTGCAGGCTACCAAGCGATGGTATTACACCATCCAGGCCGTGAGCAATACACAGTTCATGCGCCAGTGGAACAGCAATTCGGACGTAGTGACCACCGATTTCCTGGGACCTCTCAATGTCAATGTCTCTATCGGTATGGACTATAATGCAGATTGGTTTAAGAGCCACCTCAAGGGTTCGTTCCACTTGGCTCCCTTGGCCTATAACTTCCGGTATGTCAACCGTGCATCGTTGGCCACCCGTTATGGCATCGAGGCAGGCAAGCGCCAGCTCCACAACTACGGTTCCACTTTGACAGCCGACCTCGTGTGGACGTTTTCGCCAAGTATCAGTTGGAAAACCCGTCTCTATGGCTATACCACCTATGAACGTGCAGAAATAACATGGGAAAATACGTTCTCGTTCCGGTTCAACAAGTGGATTTCCACGACCCTCTATGTGTATCCACGATTTGATGACAGTCGGGCACGCGACGACCATTATGGCTATTTCCAGTTGAAGGAATATTCCTCGCTGGGCTTCTCTTATGCATTTTGACAAGACATTGTTTCCAAACATAAAAGAGGGCATGCCAAACGGCATGCCCTCTTTTAGTATTGTGTGATGTTGGCTTACTTCTTGTTGAGTGCCAAGTCGATAGCTACGGCGATAGCTACAGTTGCACCTACCATCGGGTTGTTACCGATACCGAGGAAGCCCATCATCTCTACGTGTGCGGGAACTGAAGAAGAACCGGCAAACTGAGCGTCGGAGTGCATACGGCCCAGCGTATCAGTCATACCGTATGAAGCGGGACCTGCAGCCATGTTGTCCGGGTGCAGGGTACGGCCAGTACCACCACCAGATGCTACAGAGAAGTAGGGCTTGCCGGCGAGCACGCGCTCCTTCTTGTAAGTACCTGCAACCGGGTGCTGGAAGCGTGTGGGGTTGGTAGAGTTACCGGTGATGGAAACGTCTACATCCTCGCTCCAGTTGATGGCAACACCCTCACGTACGTCGTCAGCACCGTAGCAGTTTACCTTAGCGCGGGGACCGTCGCTGTAAGGAATGCGCTGTACCACTTCCAGCTTGCCAGAGTAGTAGTCGAACTTGGTCTGAACGTATGTGAAACCGTTGATACGGCTGATGATCTGTGCGGCGTCCTTGCCCAGACCGTTGAGGATTACGCGAAGCGGATTCTTGCGCACCTTGTTGGCCATCTCGGCAATCTTGATAGCGCCCTCAGCGGCAGCAAACGACTCGTGACCTGCCAAGAAAGCGAAGCACTGAGTCTCCTCGCGGAGCAGACGGGCAGCCAGATTACCGTGACCCAGACCCACCTTGCGGTCGTCGGCCACACTGCCGGGGATACAGAAGCTCTGCAGACCGATACCGATAGCCTCGGCTGCGTCGGCAGCAGTCTTCACACCCTTCTTGATAGCGATGGCAGCACCGCAAACGTATGCCCACTTAGCATTCTCGAAGCAGATACGCTGTGTGTCCTCACACATCTGATAGGGATCAACGCCTGCGTTCTCGCAAATCTCGTTAGCCTCTTCGATGCTGTTGATACCATTGGCTTGAAGAGCGGCGAGGACTTGGGCCATACGGCGCTCTTGGCTTTCAAAACTTACTTTTCTTATCATAGCTATGGTCCTCCTTTATTCTTTACGTGGGTCAATAGATTTCACAACACCCTGCTCGGCGGTGGTGCGGCCATAACGGCCAGTGAACTTCGTCACAGCCTCGTTGGCATCCATACCGTTCTTGATGGCTTCCATCATCTTGCCGAGGTGTACATACTCGTAACCGCAAACCTGGCTGTCCTTGTCGAGGAACATCTTGGTGATGTAGCCCTCGGTGAGCTCCAGATAGCGTGTGCCCTTGGCCACAGTACCGTACAGTGTACCTGTCTGTGAGCGGAGACCCTTGCCAAGATCCTCGAGGCCAGCGCCGATAACGAGACCGCCCTCAGAGAAAGCGCTCTGGCTACGACCATAGACAATCTGGAGGAAGAGCTCGCGCATGGCGGTGTTGATAGCGTCGCACACGAGGTCGGTGTTCAGTGCTTCCAGAATGGTCTTGCCGGGCAGAATCTCAGAAGCCATAGCGGCAGAGTGGGTCATACCTGTACAGCCGATAGTCTCGACGAGGCACTCCTGAATGACACCTTCCTTGATGTTGAGAGACAGTTTGCAGGCTCCCTGCTGAGGAGCACACCATCCCACACCATGAGTGTAACCTGAGATGTCTTTGATCTCTTTGGCCTGAATCCACTTTCCCTCTTCAGGGATGGGAGCTGGTCCGTGGTTTGGACCTTTTTTGACAACGCACATGTTGTCGACTTCCTTAGAATAAATCATATTTGTAAAAAATAAAATATAAAGTATTGAAATTTTTACCGTCGAGTCGGCTCAGGTGGTTGTCCCGCCATGAAGCCTCTTCACTCTGCAAAGTTATAAAAATCTCCGCAAATTACCTAATTATGGCGATGCTTTTTTGCGTGCGCGTCACATTTTTTCACAGAGCGCCTCCTCTTTTGTTGTTAATTGGGCAAGTTTCCTTTATAGTGCCCTAATTCCTGCCATAGCTTTCCTGTAACATGATTACATGGGGAAGGACATATCAAGAGTTCCCTTGCCCCGTGGGAGAGGGATAGGGTGAGGGCGCTCTAAAAGAAAATCGGAGTGTCTCTGCCTCCATGACTGGAGACAAACTGTGATTGGTGCCGGAGGACAAGAATTGTATGTGATTGTATCCTAATGATAGATTCGGAATAAAGTCGGAAAACTTTACATTGGTAGTGGTGCGAAATACTGTATATGGATGCAAAAACTGCATATTTATGCGAAAATCCAAGCCTGAAAGGGTGGGGAAACGAATGAAAAAAAGGTGAAATGGCTGTGCTTTTTTCCTGTTTGATGGCCGATTTTCGGGAAAGAAGTGCTGTAAATCTGTCCATAAATAATAAATGTTTACAAATTAAACCCTTTTCTCAGGCTGGTTGGAGCAGTCGGTTGCATTCCCCAAATGTGCCACTTTTGAGGCTAAAGATGGCCTTTGGCTCCGTAAATGCCACCTTTAGCCCTCTGAAAGCCATTTTTTGCCCCTCGGAAGATGGCGTTTTTGGCGGTTAACAGCATTGCTGATGGAGAAAACCATCCTGATTCACATACCAGTTTTGCATAAATATACAACTGCCATAGACGGATAAAAATATGAAAAAACTTGATGATTGGAGGGTAATATTCCGGAAAACATGATGTTTTTTT
>JBJEAU010000032.1:0-16606 GCA_051869355.1 Prevotella sp.
GAAACCATCCCCTCCGAGTTTTCACACTGCTATGATACGAAGAACCGCATCCTGGAGTCTGTCCGCAGGCGTATGGCATCACTGACTCATTGCAATGCGGGATTCCGCAAGAGATGCCGTAATGCCAATCTTATACTCTGCAAGACTGAAATCACACGTCAATACATCCCTGCTGAATACGCTGACAAGGCGGTTCTGTTTACCGACGTGGCGGCTGACGTCTCTCCTTATATATATAATAAGGTGGTGGGCAAGGACAGCGACATCACGGAGTTTATCACCGTAGGAAGACTGGATGCCTGGCGCGGATTTGACCTGATTGTCGAGGCCACTGAAGCTGCAATAAGAGAGAATGACCGCATACACGTAACAATATTGGGCGAAGGATCTGACAGAAGGAGACTTGAAGCATTGATTAAGGCGAAAGCTCTCGACAATTATATATCCATGCCTGGAAAGGTGTCGATGGATGCCTACCGCAAACGGATGGCGGAGTCGGATGTCGTGATTAACGCTGCCCTGAAAGAGGGAGCCGTCACGGTGTCGTTTGATGCCATGGCTATGGGCTTGCCACTGATTTGCATCGACACTACGGGATATACCCGATATTTCACGGATGACTATGCCATCATGATTCCACGGACATCGCGTGAGGAGGTCGTGCGGAGCATTAAGGATGGTATGGTCAGATTGACCAATCCCACTGTGCGGCAACAGATGGGAATCAATGCCCAGGCTGCTGCAAGCAGAACAACATGGGAACAGCACGGCCTGGAAATCAGGGAGGCTATTCTCAATTCATATCACTTTGATAGAGAAGATTCTCATTCATAATGAAGGGGAACGGTTTTACCGTTTCGCCAATGCTGACGGCAAGGTGTGGATAATGCCGGCAAGGCATCTGCGCACCGCGATGGAACTGTATCAGCCAAGCGGCAGAAACGGGATTATGCTCAAAAGATGGTTTCCCCTACTCCATCGGATTGCAGCAGCAAGGAGGGCAATACATATTGAGACCATGCGATGCCGACTGAATAATGCGCTGCGTCAGGTATTAGAGAGCGTTTTCGATACCAGCGACCTCGAATTTGCCATCTTTGGCGGTACGCCCTGCGTGCATCAGAAAATAACGATGCAGCTCAGCAAGGGGAGCAGGATATTGGGATATTGCAAGATTACCGACAACCAAGAAGTTGCCTGCTTGTTTGACAGGGAGGCGCAGCTGCTGAAAGTACTGCATACGAGCGGAACCAAGTGCATACCTGAGTGTCTCTATAATGGGAGCCTTGGTGAGAGTACAAGGCTATTTGTACAGAGTACGGCGAAAACGCTTGAATCGAAGGCCGTACACGAATGGAGGGAAATGCACGACAACTTTCTCCTTACGCTGAACGATGCGACCAAGCGAAGCCTACGATTTGAGAACAGCGATTATTTTCATACCATAAAGGCTTTGGCCGAGCACTATGATTGGCTGCCTGACACCATTGGGAAACCGCTGGTGGAGAGAAGCATCAGGAGAATATATGACCGCTGGTGTGGCTGCGTAGTCTCGTTTTCAGCCTATCATGCAGACTTCACCCCTTGGAACATGTTCGTGGAAAAGGGCAGGCTTTTTGTTTTCGATTGGGAGTATGCCCAGATGACTTATCCGCCTATGCTGGACAGGTATCATTTCTTTACCCAGACGGCCATCTTCGAGCGCCATTGGAACGCGGAGGATATTCTGCGACACATGAAAACCGACACCGGACGCTGGCTATGTACCGATGACTACATGGCATATCTGATCGATATGATAGCCCGATTCACTGTCAGAGAACGTGGAAAGGTAGAAGGAGCCATGGCATCGTCTATGAAACTGTGGGGCGACTTGTTGGCACTTCTCCACCAACACACTTTATGACCCGTATCGTCTGCTTCCATCTCTACAACGACTTCAGCGGCAGCCCCATTGTACTCAGGATGGTGCTCGAAGGACTGCTGCAGCGCGGGCATGAGGTGGATTTGGTCACATCCAACGGCGGCGTGCTGGATGAGTTGCAGGGGAGGGAACGATTCCGCAAACACTCGTACACCTATCGCTTTTCCCCTCATCCCGCTGTAACGATGCTGAGATATATGGCGGTGCAGTGCTACACGTTTGTGTTGGCTTTGAGGTGGGCATTTCGCAAAGATGTGGTTTTCTATATCAACACGCTGCTGCCCATAGGACCCGCCCTGGCCGGCAAGCTCATGGGCAAAAGGGTGGTGTACCACTATCATGAGAACGCATTTGTGAAAGGCGTGTTTTACCAATCGCTGGCATGGATGATGCAGCGACTGGCACACGAGATCATCTGTGTGTCTCACTATCAGGCATCCTCGCTGGCAGCAGGCAGCAAGGTCAGGGTGATCCCCAATGCCTTGCCTAAGACGTTTGTGGAAAGAATGAGGCCTGATGCCCAGAGGTCTTACGACAACAGAAACATACTGATGATCGCTTCACTGAAGTCGTACAAGGGTGTCAGGGAGTTTATGGAGTTGTCGGCACGTATGCCCGACTACGGGTTCACACTCGTGCTGAACGACTCGCAGACCCATATCAATGACTATATCCAGACTCATCGCTTGGATGGCATCATAGGCCAGAATCTCACGATCTATCCCCGGCAAAGCGATGTTGCCCCATTCTACACAAGGGCATCCGTACTCCTCAACTTGTCTGACAAGAGCAGAGTTATCGAAACGTTCGGTATGACGGTGCTCGAAGCTATGAGTGCAGGGCTTCCGGTGATAGTGCCCACAGAGGGAGGAGTGGCAGAACTTGTCTGCGACGGCGAGAATGGCTACCGGATCGATGTGGGGGATATGGACAGGATAGAACGAAGACTTAGGGACATGTTTTTGCAGAAAAATCTATATATAAGATTGTCAGAAAAAGCCTTGCAGTATGCCCGAAAGTTTGATTCCACGAGCATACTGAAACAGATAGAATGTGTATTGGAAGGAATAGTATGAAAAGGGTAGCAATCGTCGGTACACAGGGTGTACCTGCACAGTATGGAGGTTTTGAGAGTCTGGTGGAGAACCTCATCAGTGAGTATAAGTCGCAGGATGTGGCATACACGGTATTCTGCTCGGCCAGAGACTACACGGTGAGAAGGAAATCCTACAAGGGTGCAAGGCTCAAGTATATCCCTTTCTTTCACGCCAACGGAGTGGAAAGCATTCTCTACGACATCCTGTCGCTCCTGTGCTGTATCAGAAACTATGACACCGTGCTGGTATTGGGTGTGTCAGGGTGTGTATTCCTACCCATCTTCAGACTGCTATATCATGGCAGGCTGATCGTGAACATCGATGGACTGGAACACAAACGTGCCAAGTGGGGAAGCTTCGCCAGATGGTTTCTCAAACTGAGCGAAGCGGTAGCGGTGCGCTATGCCGACATTGTCATCGCCGACAACCGGTGCATCCAGGACTATGTCAAGGAGACTTACCATCGCCCATCTGTACTGATAGCATACGGTGGCGACCATGTCTTGCGCAACGTGCCAGAGGACAAACAACTGCAGATACTTCGCGAGTATCAGTTGGAGAACCGGCAATATGCGCTGTCAATATGCCGTATAGAGCCGGAGAACAATTGTCATGTCACGCTGGAGGCGTTTGCTGAAAACGGGCAGTTGCTGCTCTTTATCGGCAACTGGAACGGCAACACGTATGGCAAAAATCTGAAAGAGAGGTATAAGGACAAGCGTAACCTTATCCTCATGGACAGCATCTACGACCTTGACAAACTCTATACGCTTAGGAAAAACTGCCGCGTGTACATACACGGACACAGCGCCGGTGGCACCAATCCCTCATTGGTGGAGGCCATGTTTTTCGGACGTCCCATACTTGCCTATGACGTGGCCTATAATAGGGAGACCACGCATCATGCAGCCCGATATTACAAGACATCAGGCGAACTGGATGCCCTATGCAGGGAAAAGAACCTCGATGGAAGCCAGATGCTGCAAATCGCCTACAACCACTATCTTTGGGGCATGATCATTAGGCAGTATGAGGCTCTTTTCGCCTGAATGGACGCAACCGTATGCCCAAGCCTGGAACGTGTCAAAGTCACATCACATGGTATGATTTGTCTATATGTGGCATTTAGGTGGGCTAAATGCCATGATTAGCTCCGTAAAGGTGGCATTTAGCCTGTGTGAAGGTGTTGTGCCCACCTTGTCCTCATGGGTGGCAACGCATGATAGGACACCAGCAGGTAGAGGATGGGCGTGGGATGCAAAGAAAAGCCTGACGTCAAGCGGATGCGGTCATGGACCGCTATGCTTGGCATCAGGCCTCCGTGTGTTTAACCTGGTATTTATTTTTTGTTATCTTTTTTGCTCATGTGCTCGGCTTGTTCCTTATCGTCCTGCTTCATGCGCTGATGGTCAAGGGTTTCGAAGCCGTAATCCTTTTCGGTGATACCGTATTTCGCCATCAGTGCCTCGATGGCCTGCACTTCTTCGGGGGTATACGAGCGCTCCTGTGCAAACGAGCGTGAGCGAACCAGTCCCTGTGCGGCCCTGTTGAAGATGGAGCGGCCGTGGCGGAGCGTTAGTTCCGACAATGCCAGACTATTGGTGTAGCTTTTGACGGTTCCATAGTTGACCACCATGTTGGCTGCTTCACGGGCTGTTTTTAGCAACTCTACGTCCTCGGTCTCGTTGCTGGCCAGTACCACATCGCGGAGCGCCTTCAGGTAGGTGATATATTCCGGAGCCGGACGGAAAGACCATGCCTGATCGGGATTCTTGATATTGTAATACTTCCCTTTCAGTTCGTTGTACAGGTTTATCGCATGCCGGGACGATACGCCAATCATCGCCTGCCAGCGCTGTTTGATGCTCAGGGTGTCAAGAGGCATCTGCTCCAGCAGATAGAGGGCACGGTCGTAGTGTTTTTCGGCCAACAGACGATCCACGGTAGCTATGTCGGCTTTTATTCCCTGGCGTGGTACTACGTCTAATACCCATGCTGCCAAAGCCACGCTGCCTGCCACACCGGGCGACCAAGCGTCCCACCGTCCGCGGAGTATACCTTCGCTGTCTATGATTACGGTGGTAGGATGCCCTGCATTGATGCTTTTGGCACAGTCGTCAGCAGCCTTGCCCGCATCCGTGGTGGGGAAGCCTATCCCTTTTTCTTTCCAGAATTCGCTGGCCACATAGCCCTTGTCGGCAAGTTTCTCGTTAGAGTCGACACCGATGATCTGCACGTTGCCATATTCGTTGGAGTGTTTCAGCATCACCGAGTCCAAGTCCACACACAGCAGTCGGCAACCGCCGCACCAAGTGGCCCAATAGGTGAGCACCACGGTCTTGCCACGCAGCGCCTTGCTGTTGAGTTTTTTAGAAAACGAGTATTCGGGCATTGGCGAACCAACTTTCACCTTAGTGTCGGCTTTGACCATCCGGCACCAGTTGCTGGAATACTTCTCCATATAGCGACTCAGGGCATCGTTGCTTTGTGCTGATACACAGAGCGAAATTGCCATCAAAATGGCGGATAAAAACAAACTCTTTTTCATTGTTTTTGTGTTTATGGTTCCAAATCGTATTCAATAACATGCTCGGCAGGTGGCAGGCACATGCTGTCGTTACACGACTGATAGCTGATTTTGATCTTCACCTTAGTCGATGCGTCGCTTTTTTGCCTAAAAAGGTATTGCGTGAACTTCACTTCTCCGAAATACATCGTGCTTTCACCTACATAGGGCTTGGACATCATACCGTTGTGCAAGAGGCCTTCGTCTGTCTCCACTGTCACCGTGGTGGGTATCATTCCCTGCGAGGTGGTGGCGGGGCTGTCCACAAATCCGTGCCAGCCCTCTTTGAACTTCAGGTAGATGGCCAGTTTCCAGGAGCCTTGATTTTCTTCTTTCTGTTGCTCTATCCGATAGGTCAGCGGCTCGTCGGGCGATGCATCGGCAAAGGAATTGGTGGGGGCGGGCTTGGGTTTCTCCAATGTCATCTCGGGCACGGGCACCGCTTTTTGGGTGTTTTTCTTGCCATAGAATACCAGCACATAGCCCCGATGGCGCATGGTGAGGTATTTCGGGTCTTGGAGTCTGCCGAGATAGTAGCCCTTGTCGCCCTGTGGCGATTTTTTCACCCTTTCGAGCAGCTGCTCAAAGGTCTGGTACATATAATATTCTCCGGCATCCTTGCCCGGCATCTGTATGCCCATGTCGTGTGTCCACTGCCAAGCCACTTCTTCGGCCACGCTCCGTTTCGATGAGAGCGGCTCTTCTACAGTGGCTATGGTAGGAACGGCAATACCCATGATGATATCGTTCACACCATCACTATTCAGGTCGGCCACGGTAATCATCGGCTGACAGCCCGGCAGGGCTTTCGAGCCGTCGGCAGCGGTGAACAGCGGTACGGGGCGCTCGAAACGCAGTCCGAGATTGGTGCGTACACCGCGGTAGAACAGTACGGGATAGTCGCCCTTTCTGGCATATTCGTAGGTGACAAGCAGGTCGAGCACGCCGTCCTGATCCCAGTCTACGGGTGTCATATAGGTCTTCATGTTGCGCGGTTGCTTGCCTTCCACAGTCTCGCCCTTGCCGTCTATGGTGATGATGGAGCCATCGATGAAACGCAGGTATTTGCGCAGTCCGAACTTGGGCTTCTCTTTGGTGCCTTCGTTGTGTGCCACACGCATGCCGGCCGTACCACCGACAAAGAGGTCGAGCAGCCCGTCGCCGTCAAAGTCGGCAAAGTGAGCCGATGTATAGTTCCAGTAGGGCAGCGACTCCGGCGATGTGGCGTCGACACTGGGATAGTTCTTGTCGCGGTAGCCCTCTTGTTCCACGTATTCGAGTGGGGCAAAGCCCTTGTCGGTGCCGCGCCATAGTCCTACTCGTCCCGGGCAATACTCACCCGAGAGCATGTCCAGGCGGCCGTCACCGGTGATGTCGACCATGCGCGGGTGCATGCCGATGCAGCACCACTGCTTGCTGCTGATGGTGTCGCCCTTGGTATCTAAGGCGTAGAAGTATTGGCCGGTGAATTTCGGCTGTTTCTTCGTGCCTTTGTTGAGGTACACTTTCACGTTGTTCTCGCGGTCGCCGGTGGAGAATTCACCGAGCAGCAGGTCGGGCTTGCCGTCGCCGTTCCAGTCGTAGATGGCGGGATAGCACAAGCCGTGTTTTGCTGTGCGAATCTCCATCTCCGAGCCATCGATGCGCACGGGCTGCGAGAGTATGGGGGCACCGGGAATATCGGTCATCTTCAGCGTTTTCAGCTTGGGAAATCCCGCTGTGCGGTAATTGTCATCAGCAGGATTGTCTTTGGGATACTGGGCGTTAGCAGCAACAGAGCATGTTGCCAATGCCAGCATAGCAAATAGTTTGTTCCAATAAGTCATGGTTTCTTGTTTTTTAGGGTTTCGTAAATGATCGGTTTCATGTCTTCAAATCTTACACCATGTTCTGCAATGAACATGTCGCTGGTGGCTATAATCTTACGTTCGGGCGAGACGAACAAGTAATAGGGCAACTGCCCTACATAGAGTTTTTGCAGCAATTGCTCTGCGTTGTCCGATTCGGTTATCATCTGCCAGTCCATTCCCGGATATTGTGCACAGTAGCGCACCACCGTCTTCACATCGTTGTTGTAAAGGAAGTCCAGTTCCTCGTATCCCAAGTCCTTCAGGTCGTTGTAAGTCTTCTTGCGCTCGTTGGAACTCTCCTTATGGTCTACACAGTTGACGGCACTGAAACAGAGCAGCACATACTTGCCACGATAGCGCTCATCGTCCAGACTGATGTCGCTGCCATAGACATCCTTGCCATAGACATTGCCGCGGAGCGGCTGCCCCGGTTGCTTGGCGAGGTCGTAGTGGTAGACGTGTCGTACGGTGTTCCACGCACCGCCAGTATAGCTGGCTGTATCAAGATGTGCAAGCAGGCTGTAACGGAAGAAAGGCCACTGCTTGCGGTTGCCCATCCGGCTGTTTTGGATAAACTGCAGCACCGCGTACGAACGTGGGTGCTTGTCGGCAATGGCTGCCACCGCCTCATCGCACATGCGGAGCGAATCCTCGGAAGTCTTGTCGGCATAGGGCGCAATGACTTCCTTGAGTTGCAGGGCAACCGTTTCTTCCACAGAACCCTTTACCCGGTCTTTCTTCATGTCATAGACCGATGTGCCACCCTTGTCAACCCACAATGTGCGGTTCCATTTGTTATCGCGTTGAATCAATGTGACGGTGCATCCCTCGTCGATTTTGGGAAACGAGAACCCGCACCTGCCCTTATCCACCACTGCCGAGTCGACATGCATCCTGTTGGCCACGGCCAGCAGTTTGGTCCCATCGGCAAAAGTGATGTTCTTCACTTGCACTGTTACCTGCGCATCAACATGAAGACACGTGGCGACAAGCGCCCAGAACAATAGTCTCTTCATGGTCATTTGTCTTTAAGATATTCGTCAACCATCTGATAGATCTCCTCGCCTCTCATCCTCAGTTTTACGATCTTGCCGTTGTCATCGACAAGCATGATGGCTGGAATACCAAGAAGGTCGTACTGACGGTAAACCTCACTCATGTTTTTTCCCTTTATGCCGACAAGGTCGCTCACATGCAGCCACGGGGTCTGGTCTTCTTCAATGGCCTTCAACCAATTGTCACGTTTGTCGTCGAAAGATACGGATATCATGCCCAACCCCTTGTCCTTAAATGTTTCGTAAGTCTTTTGCAGATTGGGATTCTCCAAGCGGCACCAGTGGCACCACGAAGCCCAGAAGTCTATCACCGTACACTTGTTGGCTTTCAGAAAACTGTGCAGGTTCAGCTGCTTGCCATCATGTGTGGGCAGCGTAAAGTCGGGCACGATATCGCCTTCCTTCAATTCGCGCATGGAGTAATAGTAGGCGATCATCTTTGCGCCCTCCTCCGAACTTTTCAGTTCGGGAGACATCTTGCCAATGGCTTCTGCCACATCAGGCATCATATTGTTCATATATACAAACACGGGAAATTCGTTGAGCAACTTCACGGTGTTCTCGTCAGCAGCCTTTATCACCTGTCTGACTTTCTTTTTAAAACCCTCATTGCTATGGAGGTCAAACGGGCGCTTCTCCGCCTTATAGGTGTTCTCTATCTCATACAACAAACTCGTGTTGTCTGCGTGTTGGGCGTAGGCACTCACCGAAGTGAGTGCCATTGCCGCTACGATTAAAATCAATTTAATCATAAGAGAGAGATGTTATGTTTTTATAAGGATTTGATGTTCACATCGTAGATTTTGCCGAATTCCCATCCGGCCACAGTGCCTTTGCCATATTCCGATACGGCAGTCACGTTACCCGTCATCGAATCGAGGTGCAGGGCGTAGAGCGTGGAGGCAGAACCGTTCCACGTAGCTACCAACAGTACCTCGTCGGTATTGTGTGTGGAGACACCGGGCGATGCCAACAGTTTCATCATCGTCACCTCTCCGCTGAAGTTGATGACAGATCCATCGGTCATACACAGTTTCTGAGCTGCGGTAAGCGCTGTACCGTCGAGGCCATAGCGATAGACCGCGTTGGCAGTGGCGTAATATAATTCGTTCTGTGTCGATGCAAACTCAAAGGCAATGGCGTTGTCCACGTCTGTCAGTGCATCCATTGAGGCCATTACCTGCGGAATGTCCTGATAGGTAGTCTCTCCAGCTGCGGGCGCCTTGGGGTAGAGGTCTACAAAGAAAAACTTGCCTGCGTACTGCGGATGTGCTGCCGTACCTTTCAGGATGCTGAGCACATGGCCACGGCTGTCGACACCCCAATGTACGAGGTCGGCCTTCATGTCACCGGGATTGAAAAGCGCATTGTCGGTCTTTGTGTCGAGGAGCCTTGCATCCTTGACGGTATTGGCAACGTTGCTTGACGAACCTACAAATCCCTTGCGCGACGTGTCTCCATTGACGGCATCGGCATAATACATAATCTGCAGGCCACCGCTGGTGCTGAAGAACTTTGTGCAAGGCTGGAAAGTGAACTTGTCACCAGCGCCTGTAACAGTCTGGGGCGTGAACGTTGGGAAGAGGAACTGGAACTGGGACCAGGGCTGGTTGATAAACAGGTCATCGCCATCAAAGGCGTATGCCAGATCATGTTCTACGAGATATCGCTTGGGCTTATTGGCATTGACTTGCCGCTCGCCTTGAAGATAGAAGGCATCGTTCCATGGTCCCCACAGGCTCAGGTCGTTGCGGTCGAGCCATACGGCCTCCTTCTCGGTCATCACGTTGATGCGGCATCTGTTTTTCGCATCGTCGCCCCACATATACTGTGTACATGGCTGTATGATAGACTTTCCCTTACCCTGGAGCTTGGTTCCGGTGTTCATGGAGTACATGCCCATCGTTGCCTTGGGACTCTCGGGTAGTGAACTGCTTGCGGGCATGAACTCGTTGGCCTCCAATATGCCCACATCCGAGGTGTTGTCATCGCCATAGAGCACGAGCAGACCGGTCAGTCCCTGAATGATGATGGTGAAGTTGGAGTCGGCATAGAAGTCACGCCCCGTCGACTTTTGGTGTACGCGGAGTCGGCACGTGTAAGTGGTGTTGAGTGCCACGATGTTCGAGTCGAGATGGCAGACATAGTGGAGGGTTTTGCCCTGGTCTTCATCGTTCAGAAGGGGGACAAAATAGTTGCGTTTTGTTCCATTGCTGGTCTCTCTTAGCCGCGCACCGTTCACTTCCCAGATATATTCGAGATCCGTTTCGGGTATCTCTGTGGTGATAATGGGGTCCACCGTGATGGTGGAGCCAAGCGCACCGCTGTAAGCATCGTTGGGAAAGACAATTGACACCTCTGCCATGGACGTATCGAAATCGTTTCCGTCCTGATCGTCGTAGCAGGCGGCCAATAGCGGCAGTACGGCCGCAAGAAGGAATATCTTAAATTGTTTCATTGTCGTAAAATGATGAGGTTAATAACTTCTCCAACCAAACGAAGGAGTCTGTCCGGGGGCAATCGGATCATCGTCGGGATAGCGGATGTCGTTCTGCTCGATGTAGTCGTTGAGCAGATAGATCCAGTATTGCACCGCCAGGTCTGTCGAAGACCAATACGAGGTTTCAGTACGGATGTCGTCCGTTCCGCCTGTAACAGCGACAAATATCTGCATCTTGAGCTGGGTGAAGTAGCCGATGTAGCTCTGGGCGCTGGAGTCCCACCAGCTGGGACGCACATAGCCGTTGTGCAGGGCCAATGTCATGTTCTGATAAGCCTTGAGACCCGGGTCAAAGTCTTCGGATGGCATCACCTTAAAGGATATGGAATCGTACACCACATCCAGATGGTCGCTGTTGGTGATTTCCACGTACATGGTGTCGGTAGTGTGTCCGGCGCGGATGATGACGGGGTTCTTTACCTTATACTGTGTACGGCTGTCGTGGGGTTGGCGGCTGACTTCCACATTGACTGTGCGGTCATAGTCGGCCACGTCTGAGGCCACGGTAAGCGGTATGGCTGCGGTCAGCGTGCCGCCTATGGGCACGTCGGGCTGTGACATATTGGTGAAATCGATGAGGGTATCAGTGAACCATACATAACCCTTGCTCTCCCAACTGTCTATTTCGCGCTCGCTACACGAGGCAATCAGCATCGCAGCGAAGGCTGTCAGGAATACTATGAATGTTTTTTTCATATACTTTACTCTTTCTTACTTTCAATCAATCAATCTTCTGTCCTTCCTCCATAGGTGTCCTCGTCATCCGGACGCGGCATCGTGAAGAGGTTGGGGTCAATCACATTTGTGCTATAGGCGCCCCGCGTGGTGATAGACTCGTTGTGGCGCTTCTTATAGTAGAACAGCTGGCCTTCGGCTATGAACTCTTTGCCGTACTCTTTCTCTATCTCCTGCTGCAGCTCTTCCTTGGATGTGCAAGAGAGCGGATAGGCCGACATACCCCTGTTGCGGCGCACGGCCTCCAGATAGCCTATGGCAGTGGCGAGATCCGGCTCACACTCGGCAGCGATGTAGTACATCTCAGACACCCTGATGAGCGGCAGACGATTGGCAGACCACGGAGAGTAGCTGTTGTTGTAATCGTTGTTCTGGTAATATTTGTTGGAAATGCAGAACTCGGTACCATAGTAGCTGTAGGTGCTCTTCAGGTAGGCATAACGTGGGTCCATTGTCCTCGTAGAGGCATCAAACATGTTTGCGTAGAATCCCATTATGTTGCCATTTATGCTGTTATAGGCATACTGTTTCTCGATCATAATGCCGTCGATGCGGTCTTCCAGGTCCGTAATGTTGAGCGCGAAGATCTGCTCGGTGGAGAAGGTGCGGTCGCGGCTGACATACTGGCTCGTGCTGGCCACGTTGGATATCAGCTCAGGTGCTACCCACGGGAATTTTTCCGGCTGTGCGGCGATGATCTCTTTGGCACAGGCCAGCGCATTGGGCTGGTCACCCATCCATTGGTAAATACGGGCCATCAAGGCGACAGTTGCGTAGTAGTTGAAGTGGAAACGGCGGTTGTGCCAGTCGTAGATGTGATACCTGTTGCGGTAGGTAGAGCTGCCCGTCACGGCACTGCACAGGTATTTGGAGGCTGCGGCACCCGTCACCATCGGGTCTCCCTTCAGCAGTTCACGTGCCTCTTTCAGGTCGGCGAGGGCTTTGTCGGCCACTTCCTTTACTGTGAGCAGCGGGTAGATACCCGATGTGAGGCTCTCTACATAGGGTATGCACTTGGCATTGGCATCCACCACGGCTGCGGGGCCGAACAGGCGCAAGAGGTCGAAGTGCAGGAAAGCACGCAGACCTAATGCCTCACCCTTGAAGATTTCCTTATCGCCGGCTATAAAAGATCCTTCGGCGCCATCGATGCTTTCGAGCAGCGAGTTGATGTTGGCGATGGTGTTGTAGGCCTTGTTCCATGCCTCATCCAGAAACGAAGCCCGGAGGCTGGTCATGTGGTACGACGCATTGGGATGGAAATAGTAGCCGGCGTAGTTACCGTTGTCGCCATACATAAAGGTGGCGCCACCGCCTATCAGTTCCAATACATACCATGAAAGGTTCTTTCCATAGAGGTTATCATCGGTCATGTTGACATAGATGCCTGCCAACGCGTCGGCAAATCCATCCTCGTTGGAGAACAGTTGGCTGCGGTCGGTCTCTGTACTTGGCTCTACATCCAGCCATTCGTTACACGAGGCGAGCAGTCCCGCCATCATCAGAATGGCGATTGTTGATTTTATCGCTTTCATTGTCGTCATATTCAATATATTAATGTTCTTTTTTCAAGATTTATCAGAACGTTGCTCCTACCGAGAAAGAGAAGTTGCGGGCGTAAGGATAGTCTGTACCGCGTTCTATCTGGATGGTGCTCAGGCGAAGGATATCGTTGGCAGTGAACGACAGCTTGAGCCGCTCGATGCCGATGCGTTTCAGCCACGCCATGCGGAAGAAGTCGTAACCCAGTGTTACCGACGAGAAATACAGCTCGTTGTTGCGCTGTACGAAACGCGATGTCGGCTTCGTAGTATCAATAAGGTCGCTTGGTCTTTGTGCCATCTCCACATATTTGTAGAGGGCGTTCTGGCCCGGCGTTGTCCATGTCTCGCTGACACGCTTGTCGAGGTTACCGAAACCGCTGATGTTCTCCACGCGGTCAATCAGTGTCGAGTTATAGAGGTCACCGCCCAGTTTGTAGCTTGCCACAGCCGTGAGGGTGAAGCCCTTGTAGCCTCCGCTCAGGCTGAATGTACCGCGTACTTTCGGGTTGGTGTCGCCGATAACCACTTGGTCGTCACTGCTCCATGTATAGGTGACGTTACCATTCTTGTCGAGGAACATCTCATTGCCGCTGATGGGGTCGATACCAAGAGAGCGCACACCCCAGATGGCAGTCATGGAACATCCCTCATAGTACTTGGTGGCAGGGCGGGTGGTGGCGATGATCAGATCCTTCACGTCCTCCTCGGTGGGATTACCCAGCGCACTGTCCCAGCCTGAGTTGAGTTTGTCGTCAGCGTCGTCATTGCTCTTCTTGAAGATGTCGTAGATCTTCTTGATGGTGTTCTTGTTGTGGTAGAGCGTGGCGGTGAGCGTCACCCAGCTGCGGGTACTGTTGTCGCGCCACGGAGTGATACCGAGTGCAATCTCGTAACCCTTGTTCTGGATTTCACCCATGTTCTCCTTATAGGTCTGGAAGCCCGTTGAACCGGGCAGGGTGATGTCAGAGAGCATGTTGTCGGTGTTCTGCACATAGTATTCCGCACGCAAGGTGATCATGCGCTTCCAGGAGAGGTCGAAACCGAAGTTGCTGTCCCATACTTTCTGCCATTTCAGCTTTGTATTGGGCAGTCCCATGAGGATAGCACCCATACGTCCGTCGTAGAAACAGCCGTTATACTTGTACTTGGCCTTAGCCTGGTAAGGGTTGAAGTTTTGGGTACCGGTATATCCGAGCGAGTAGCGGAGTTTGAGCATGTCGAAGCCGAGGCTCTTGGGCATCCATTTCTCGTTGTGGATGTTCCATCCGGCACCTACAGACCAGAAACCGCCCCAGTGGTTGTCGCTTCCATAGACCGAAGAACCGGTGGCACGATAAGAAGCGTCTAACAGGTAACGCTCGGCGTAAGAATAGTTGAACGCTCCCACAAGACCTATCTCACGGGTCTTGGAGTCTGAACCCGACGGATGCGAGTCATGGTAGTAGTAAGTGGCCATTGAGATATCGTTCATGTTGTCGTTACCAAAACCCTCGGCCATCATGGTGGTGGATTTCGTGGTTCTGGTGTCCATGTTCCATGTTCCGTTGAGGAAGAAGGCATGCTTGCCCACCATCTTGTTCCAACTCAGACCTGCCTGGGCGGAAAGAGTCTCGTACGAACCGTTTGTCTTGGTGTAGCGTCCCTTGCGGTCAGCGTAGCCATTGGCATCATAGTCCACAAACATGGTGTGCGAAGCGGGATAGAAGACATCGCTGCCACTGGTCTGGCGGCTGTAAGAGAAGCGGCCGGTGAAGCGGAAGTTATCGTTGATGTGCCAGTCCATCTCGAAGTTCTCAGTGAACGTGGTGTAGTCACTTTCGTCCTTGGTGTTCAGCTGGGCATTATAGAGCGGGTTGTATACCGGATTGGTGAAACCTGTATTGGTGACAGTGCGGTAACCGAGAATCTGCTTCACATTACCATTCTCGTCAAACGGCGCAAAGTAGGGCTCCAGCCCTACATACTCTGAAAACGAGCCATAAGGAGAATTCTTCGACAGGTTGCGGTCGTAGTCGAGTTGGTTGCGGAACACCATGTTCTTATAGGTGTAGGACAAAGTGGAGTTGATGTTGAGCGTGTTGCGGCTCGAACCTTTCATGACACCTGCGATGTTGTTGTAAGAAGCACCTACGATATAGCGCACCTTAGAGTCGCCGCCCTCCAACTGTACCGTGTGCTTTTGGCCCACTCCAGTTCGCAGAGGCTTTGACAGCCAGTAGGTATCGACACCCGAGGCGATGGCATCGTAGATACTCTTGTAAAGGAGGTCGGCATAATGAGGGCTGTACATCGCTGTCCAGTTGGTGAAGCGGTCGTGTGCAATTTCCCAATCAAACTTTTCCTGTGCGTTCATGAGGTTATAGCCCGTCAGGTCGGGTGCCTCGATGTTGAGGTCGCCATTGTAAGAGATGCGCATCTCGCCGCTTTTGGGTCTGATGGTCTGGATAACAACCACACCGTTACCGGCTTTAGAACCGTAGATGGCCTTGGCGGCAGCGTCTTTCAGCAAGGTGACGCTCTGGATGCGGTTCATGTCGAGGTCGTTTACTTTCTCAAGGGTGGTCTCAAAACCGTCGAGGATGAAGAGGGGCTGGTTCTGGTTGCCGTCGTAGTCACCCTGTATGTTAAAAGAGGTCTGTCCGCGCAGCTGCACGTTAGGCATGGCGTTGGGGTTGGATCCCATAGACAGGTTTTCTTCCAGATTGAATGAAGGGTCAAGGTTCTTCAGACTCTTCAAGAGATTCTGGTTGCCCACTTCTTTCAGCTCGTCCTTGGTAAAAGTGGTTGTGGCACCCGTGAAGCTCGACTTGCGCTGCTCAAACATACCGTTGACCACTACTTCCTGCAAGTTGTTGTCCTCGCTGAGCGAAATGTAGATGTTTCCCTTGTTGCCGCTTTTCCCGTCAAAGGTGCGTCGGGCAGTCTTCATACCCACATAGGAGACCACGAGGGTCGACTTTGTTTCGGCCGGCAAGTCAAGAGAAAACCGTCCGTTGTTGTCGGCAATGATCATGATCGAGGTTCCCTCTACGGCGATGCTTGCGCCGGGGAGCGGCATCTGCTCCGTATCCAGTATCGCACCGCTTATCTTGTACGTTTTCTGGCGCTGTATGGGCTGTTTGCGCTCTACATTCTCGCGCAGCAAGATGGAAATGTATTTGCCATCGATGGTATAGGTGAAGGGTTTCCCGTTGAATAGCTTTGTAAGGGCATCGTCGATCCCTTTGGCATGCAGTGGTCCTTCTACTGTGAAGTTCTTCACATCGTCATAGGTGAAGAGGATTTACCCCAGTTCGGGATAAGAAATGCTGTAAAAATCAAGCAAAAAAGTTGGT
>JBJEAU010000033.1:0-16566 GCA_051869355.1 Prevotella sp.
AGGCTCTGTCCATGTATGCCCGCCGTCTGTGGAACAACGGATCACTATATCGCCATGAGCCTTGATGGTGCCTATCAGATATGCCTTGCCATCCATGCAAAACAGGGTAGACCAAAACTGCCCCTGCAAGGTGGAAACGCACTGCCAGCTCGCACCACGGTCATGGGAGGCGAACACGCGGGTAATAGCAGCCCGACCTTCATCAGACATAACACCGAATTCGTCATGAGAAGCCAGATAAGTGCCGTCTGGGAGCACACAGAGAGAAGGAGAACCAATGTATTTTCCCCCGCTTTGGGCAATATGGTTAATGACTACGCCCGGTACCTGTTTCTGCTGCGTATGCAAGAGACTCCTTCCGGAAATAACAAGCATCAGAACCAATAAAAAATGATAAGTTTTCATGTCTATGGATAGTTGGGTTAAACTTCTTGGTATCATTACGGATCCGTAAAGGCCACCTTTAGCGCGCTAATCATGGCATTTACGGGGTGTAAATGCCACATTTAGGCAGCGTAAGAACGATCATGAGGGACACTCATAATGCCCGTTCACCTTCAAAGGCTCCACATGCAGCCCGATATGGGTGCCGGCACCAAAACGGGCGCGCAGCTTGCGCTCAATCTCCGTGGCATGCAGGTGCGATTCGTATAGCGTCATGTCGCCCCGCATGCGCACGTGCATCTCCATCGCGATATGACTGCCGATGCTGCGAGTCATCAGGTGATGCACCTCCGACACTCCCTCCACGCTCTCGGCTATGCTACGTATCTCATTCTCCACCTCGTCGGGCAGACTCTTTTCCATCAGTTCGTCCATCGACGGCTTGATAAGTTCTATGGCAGCCTTGATAATGAGCACACTCACCACCAGCGCGGCGATAGGATCGAGAACCGCCCATTTCTGGCCCAACAGGATGGCACCTCCGATACCGAAAAAGGTACCGACAGACGACAGCGCGTCGCTGCGGTGGTGCCACGCATTGGCCACTACGGCCTCGCTGTCCACCCGACGCCCTACCCTACGGGTGAATCGGAACGCCCACTCCTTGAGTAGGATGCTCACAGCGGCGGCCACCAAGGCTATCCCGCCCGGCTGCGCCAACTCCTCGCCACAGATGGCCCGATATATCTTCACAAGACCATCGTAGCAGATCATCACGCCTACCAGAAAGAGCGAGAAACCGATGAGGGCAGAGGCCAACGTCTCATACTTGCCGTGCCCATACTCATGGTTGGCGTCTCTGGGCTTGCTGCTGAGCCGCACAAAGACGAGGACGATGATATCGGTGACAAAGTCGGTGAGCGAATGCACGGCATCGGCTATCATGGCTGCCGAATGGCCGAGAATGCCGGCCACAAACTTGCACAACAACAGCAGCACATTGATCACACTGCCAGCCAATGTGACGCGGTAAATCTGCTTTTCACGCGAACCATCCTGCTTTTCCATACAATACTTATACGCATGTTAGTCGACGCAAAGTTACATATTATTTGCCGAGAAACACGGCCTACAGCATGATTTTTGTCGCCTGCACCACCATTTTCCATACGCCTGCCAGCCTCTTGCAGCAATTTTATGGGCGGCAAGGGGCTTTTGTCAAAATTAATGCTTAACTTTGCACCGTATATACAATATTAAAAACTAAGGAGACATGTCATTAAAATGTGGTATAGTAGGCCTTCCCAACGTGGGAAAGTCGACATTGTTCAACTGTCTGTCGAGTGCCAAGGCGCAGGCAGCCAATTTCCCTTTCTGCACCATCGAACCTAATCTGGGTGTCATTACCGTTCCCGACGAGCGTCTGACCCGTCTGGCCGAGATTGTGCATCCCGGACGCATCGTGCCGGCCACCTGCGAGATTGTAGACATCGCCGGTCTGGTGAAAGGAGCCTCTAAAGGCGAGGGATTGGGCAACAAATTCTTGGGCAATATCCGCGAGTGTGACGCCATCATCCACGTTATCCGCTGCTTCGACGATGACAATGTGGTGCGTGAGGGCGGTGCGCCGGTGGATCCGGTACAAGACAAGGAGATTATCGACACCGAACTGCAGCTCAAGGACTTGGAGACCATCGAGAGCCAGCTGGGCAAGCAGCAGAAGATGGCTTCTGCCGGCAACAACAAGGATGCCAAGGTGATGGTAGGCGTGCTCGAAGCCTACAAAGCGGCCTTGGAACAGGGCAAAAACGCCCGTTCGGTGACCTTTGACAGCAAGGAGGAGCAACAGGCAGCACGCGACCTCTTCCTACTCACCACCAAGCCCGTGCTCTATGTGTGCAACGTGGATGAGAACAGTGCCAAGGAGGGCAACGCCTACTCGCGTAAGATAGAGGAGATTGCAGCTTCTGAGGGAGCCGAGGCAATGGTCATTGCCGCCAAGACCGAGGAAGACATCGCCGGGCTCGACACCTACGAGGACAAGCAGCTCTTTCTCGAAGAGCTCGGACTCGAAGAGAGTGGCGTGAACCGCCTGATCAAGAAGGCATACCACCTGCTCAACCTGGAAACCTTTATCACCGCCGGCGAGATGGAGGTTAAGGCGTGGACATACCATAAGGGATGGAAAGCCCCGCAGTGCGCCGGTGTCATCCATACCGACTTTGAGAAAGGTTTTATCCGTGCCGAGGTCATCAAGTACGACGACTACATCCAGTATGGGTCGGAAGCAGCGGTGCGCGAGGCCGGAAAACTGGGTATAGAGGGCAAAGAGTATGTAGTGCAGGACGGTGATATCATGCACTTCCGTTTCAACGTGTAATGCCTTTTGTCGCCATGACGCATCTGTTAGCTTACATCCTCTGGAATCCCGACCTGATGGCATTTCACATCGGGTCGTATGGCGTGCGCTGGTACGGCTTGTGCTGGCTCATCGGCCTTGGTCTGGCCTACTACATCGTGAAATGGCTGTACAAAGACCAGAAACTCAAGGACGAACTGTTCGACCCGCTCTTTCTCTACTGCTTTTTCGGTGTCCTTGTGGGTGCCCGTCTGGGCCATTGTCTCTTTTATGAACCCGATTATTTCCTCTCCTCCGGCCAGCACATCATCGAGATGCTCCTCCCTGTCCATTTCGTGCAGGGCAACGCCCATTTCGCCGACAATTGGCTCTTCCGTCTCACCGATGGCAGTGTAGCCTTTACGGGCTATGAGGGATTGGCCTCGCACGGTGGCACATTAGGCCTCATATTTGCGCTTTGGCTCTACTATCGGCGTACAAAGCTCAACCTATGGCAAGTGCTTGACAATATAGCCATTGCCACGCCCATCACCGCCTGCTTTATCCGACTGGGAAATCTCATGAACTCGGAGATTATCGGCAAGGTGACCGATGTGCCTTGGGCCTTTATCTTCACCCGTGTGGATCTGCAGCCGCGCCATCCTGGCCAGTTGTACGAGGCCATCGCCTACTTCCTCTTCTTTTTTGTAGGCTGGCACCTCTACAAGAAGCACAAAGAGTGGATAGGCACAGGCTTCTTCTTCGGTCTCTGCCTCACCCTCATCTTCACGTTCCGCTTCGTCATCGAGTACACCAAGGACGTACAGGAAGCCTTTGAGCAGCAGATGCTCTTCAATATGGGGCAGTTGCTCTCCATTCCTTTCATCATCATCGGTGTGATTTGCATGAGAAGAGCGAAATAATTCACTTCTTTAATTCACAATTCATAATTCACAATTCATAATGATTGGCACAATAAGAGTAGCAACATTATGAATTATGAATTATGAATTGTGAATTGTGAATTAAAGAAGTGAATTGTGAATTAAGAATTATGAATTAAAAAAATCAGTTTCCTCCCTTCAGGATTTTCTTGATTTCATTGAGTTTGTTGAGCGCCTCGACGGGTGTCAGGTTATTGATGTCCAAGCCCAGAATCTCGTCCCTTATCTGTGAGAGGATGGGGTCATCGAGCTGGAAGAAACTCAGTTGCATCCCTTCCCTACTGTCGCCCAGATGCTGCACGTTGGCTTTGGTGGCATTCCCCACATTGGCGGCATCGGCCTCCAACTGCTTCAGGATGACGTTGGCACGCTTCACGATGCTCTTGGGCATGCCTGCAATCTCCGCTACATGGATACCAAACGAGTGCTCGCTACCACCACGCTCCAGCTTGCGCAGGAAGATCACCTTGTCGCCCACCTCCTTCACGCTCACGTTATAGTTTTTGATACGTGGGTACTGCTTCTCCATCTCGTTGAGCTCATGATAGTGTGTGGCAAAGAGGGTACGCGGATTGCCCTTGGCATTGTCATAGAGATATTCCACGATGGCCCACGCGATACTGATGCCGTCGTAGGTGGAGGTACCTCGTCCCAGCTCGTCGAAAAGCACCAACGAGCGCGAGGTGACGTTATTGAGAATGTTGGCAGCCTCGGTCATTTCCACCATAAAGGTAGACTCGCCAAGCGATATGTTGTCCGACGCTCCCACGCGGGTGAAGATTTTGTCCACCAGACCTATTCTCGCGCGCTCTGCCGGCACATAACAGCCCATCTGAGCCATCAGTACGATCAACGCTGTCTGACGGAGCAGCGCGCTTTTACCGGCCATGTTGGGACCTGTGATAATGATGATCTGCTGGCGCTCGTCATCCAGGTAAATATCGTTGGGCACGAAGCGCTCGCCCACGGCCATCTGCTGCTCAATCACAGGATGCCGCCCTTGGGAGATATCCAATACGCCCGAATCGTCTACCGTGGGACGCACATAGGCCATTTCCTCCGACACACGGGCAAATCCCGTGAGACAGTCGAGCTGTGCCAGCAGATTGGCGTTGATCTGTATCTGCGGGATAAACTCCCGCATGTCCTCAATCAGTTCATTAAACAGCCTCGCCTCCAGTTCCAGGATACGCTCGTCGGCTCCCAGAATCTTCTCCTCATACTCCTTCAGTTCCTGCGTGATGTACCGCTCTGCCTGGGCCAATGTCTGCTTGCGGATCCAGTCTTGCGGCACCTTGTCCTTAAACGTATTGCGCACCTCTAAGTAGTACCCGAAGACATTGTTGTACCCCACCTTGAGCGAGGTGATGCCCGTCTGCTGTATCTCACGCTCCTGTATCTGCATGAGATAGCTTTTCCCGTCGTGCGATATGCTGCGCAAGTCGTCCAGTTCGGCATTGTAGCCAGCCGCTATCACGCCGCCTTTGGCCACCAGTTGGGGCGGGTCGGGCTGAATCTCCCTCGCTATGCGTTCGCGCAGCGACTCGCACAGGTTCAGTTGTTCCCCTACCCTGCTCAGTGTCTCGTTATCAGCATGTTGGCACGCCGACTTCACCGCCACCGTGGCCTGCAGCGCATGCTTGAGCTGCACCACCTCGCGCGGCGACACCCTGCCTACCGCCACTTTGGACACGATACGCTCCAAGTCGCCGATACGCCGCAACTGCTCGTAGATGACTTCCCTGAACTCCGGCTCCTTGAAACAGTAGTCCACCACGTCGAGCCGCTGGTTGATAGGCCCCTTGTCCTTGAGCGGAAACACCACCCAGCGCTTAAGCATACGGCCTCCCATCGGGGTGATGGTACGGTCTATCACATCCAGCAGCGACTTGCCGTCTTCCTGCATGGTCTGCAACAGTTCCAAGGAGCGTATCGTGAAATGGTCGAGCCGCACATAGCGCTCTTCCTCGATGCGTGAGAGCGAGGTGATGTGGCCGATGTGCGTATGCTGGGTAATCTCCAGATACTGCATGATGGCACCAGCCGCCACGATGCCGCTCTTCAGGTGCTCCACGCCGAAACCCTTCAGGCTCTTGGTGCCGAAATGCTTCAACAGCTTTTGTCGGGCTGTCTGCTCGGTAAACACCCAGTCGTCTAACTCAAACACACAGTAGCGTGTACCAAACTTGCGCTCAAAGTCGGCCTTACGACTACGGTCGTAGAGCACCTCCTTGGGCGCGAAATTGCCGAGCAACTTCTCCACGTAGTCATAATCGCCCTGCCCGGTGAGAAACTCGCCGGTGGAAATATCGAGGAAACTCACCCCACAGGCCGTCTTGCCGAAATGTACCGCGGCCAAGAAATTGTTCTCCTTGTAGTTGAGCACATTATCTCCCATCGCCACGCCCGGAGTCACCAGTTCGGTGATGCCACGCTTCACCATCTTGTCCATCTCGGTCAGGCCTTTCTTGCCCTTCAGTTGTTCCCGCTTGCGCTTAGGGTCCTCCAGCTGGTCGCAGATGGCCACACGCTTGCCGGCACGGATCAGTTTGGGGAGATAATTGTCGAGAGCATGGTGCGGGAAACCGGCCATCTCCATGCTTTCCTGTGCCCCACCATTGTTTCGGCGGGTCAACGTGATGCCAAGGATGCGTGAAGCGATGACCGCATCTTCGCCATAGGTTTCGTAGAAGTCACCACAGCGAAAGAGCATCAGCGCCTCTGGGTGCTTAGCCTTCATCGAGAAAAACTGCCTCATCATGGGGGTAAGCCCCTTGTCGTCCTTTGCCATAAGTATCAATCGGTTTGAGAGGGCAAAATTACGCAAAAAATCCGTGATAAGCCCTACCCTACCTCATTTTTTTATTGCCTCCAACTCTTTTTCCCACTGCCCAGGCGCTGGCTACTGCAGCTTCCATGCCCCCTTTTTGGCATTTTCCATTCATTATTTGGAGAAATATGAGAAAACAAAACCACAAATTCAAGGGAAAGCAGATACGGCACCCATACCCAAGTCACGCCATCACGCAAAGTACGTCACGCAAAAAAACGTGATGCACACCCTTACGGGAGCTAAACGCCACCTTTACGACGCTAATCATGGCATTTAGCCCTCGTAAATGCCACGTTTAGCCTGCGCATCTGCCATTCCTGTTGCCGCCAGTGGGGCTACAGGCGGTTTCCGATGACACCCCACAGGGACAGATTTGTTTCCTGCATCAGGATGTGGGAAAAGAAAAAATCGCTATTTTTGTGTCACAAATCGGACAGCTGTGCGTACTATCAGCAAAAACCAATCAGACAATGACAATGAACATGAAACGAAACTATCTCTGCACCATGACCTCACGGATGGCAGCTATCACCGCTGCCATACTCATGCTGAGCATGACCTCCTGCAAGGCTCAGAAAGACATCGAAATCGCTCCCACAGACGAAGTGCGCACCGTACAACTGGCCCCGTTTACGTCTATCCGCAACGCTGCTGCCGTACGTCTGCACTACACACAGGGCGACAAGCAGCTTGTGAGGGTGAAAGAATCGCCTAACTGGCACCTGAAACTTTCGGTAAAGGGCAAGGTGCTCATCATGGAGATTGAAGACAAAACAAAAGACGGCAACATCCCGGCTACCGACGTATGGATTACCGCCCCTAAGCTCACGGACATCACAAACAGCAATGCGCTGTACATGGACTACACCCAACTGACATCGGAACAATTGTCCCTCGACAACAGCGGTGCCATGACCCTATACGCCGGAAAGACCGACTGTGTCTCATTTTCCATCGAAAACAGTGGCTCCCTGAGAATCTCTACCAGCGTGAAGGCCAACAATTTCCGTTTGGACAACTCGGGCGCACTGACCGACTCGCTCTCCATCGCCTGCCAGCAACTGGTCTGGGACAACCGTGGCAGCCAGAAGACGCAATGCAACGCCGAATGTTCGGACGAAGGGCGTATGAGCAACTCAGGAAGCCTGCGCGGCAGCATCACCATCGGCACACCCAGCAGTCTCAACATAGACAATCAGGGTAGCTGCAATGCAAAGATGACGCTCAAAGCCGCCACCATGACGTTCGAAAACAACGGAATGGGCAAACAGGACATGAGTTTCAAGGGCGGAGACCTGACCATCAGCAACAGCGGCAACGCAAAGATCAACCTGCAAGTAGACTGCAAGCGCATCAAGGCCACCAACTACGGCATATCCCAGCTCACGGTAGCGGGCATGGCCGACGACACACAGTTTGAGTCGAAAGGTATCTCCAAGATCGATGCCAGTAACCTGAACAAATTTTGAGAAAAGAGGACTTTCCATATCAGGCACAGCGCCTCAGGGCCACCCTCATCCAGATAGCCGCACACATCGTAGGCGACAGAGACGAGGCCGAGGACATTGTACAGGATGTCTTGCTCAAGCTGTGGATCCTCTGCCCACAACTGCAGCCGCCTATCGATGCACTGGCCAAGGTGGTGACCCGCAACCTGGCACGCGACCAGTTGCGCAGGCGGCATCGCACACAGGCCATCGGCGACAGGGACGTAGGCTGTGACGATGAGCCGCCACCCGAGCAGCATCGGCTGGAACACGTCTTGCGCTGCATAGACGCACTGCCCACCCTGCAGCAGCTTGTCATCAGGCTGCGCCACATAGAGGGCATGGACTATCGCCGCATCGCCAGCCTCACCGGCAGTACAGAGACTGCTGTGCGCAAGGCCATCAGCCGCGCACGACAAACGATAAGAGACCAATACCTGGAGGAAGAAAGATGATGAAACAAGCCTATATCAAGACGCTCATAACAAAGTTTTTCGATGGCGAGACCTCGCTGGCCGAAGAGCAGTGCCTGTATGCTTATTTCAGCGGACAAGATGTCGATGCCTCACTGCAACACTACCGCCAACTGTTCATCGACCTGCAACAGCTGCCCGAACACCAGAGCAGGGTAGGGGGCAGACACCTCCGCCGCTGGGTGGCAGGCATTGCGGCATCGGTGTTGCTCCTTGCAGGCGGCTACACGGCATGGTGGCACTACGACAACCACCGGCTGGACATGCGCTATGGCGGCAGCTACATGATCGTAGACGGCCACCGCATCGACAATCTGCGTGAGCTAAGACCCCACATCGAGCGTACGCTGGCCGAAGCACGCCACATAGAACAGACCGTGGAGACACTGCCCTCGGTGGAAGAGATAGAAAAGGAAGTGATGGACCATGTGAGCGACCCCGAAGAGCGCGCACGCATCAGACAACTGCTAAACTGACCTATAACGTATGAAACGACTGACCTTACTGCTGTGCCTGCTTGCTGCCTTCATGGCCCAGGCCACAGCCCAAAACAAGATAGACCAGATGGTAGACAAGTTTGCTGCCACGGGCGACTGCACGTTTACCTCGGTGGTGGAACGCAACACCAAGACCAAGAGGGTAGAAAAAGTGGTGAAGATGCTCACCACAGAGGGAAAGAGTGTCGGCAACCTACGCAACGCATTCGAGGAAGAAGCCCGCAACGGCACCCTCACCGAGAAGCGTGAAGACGGTGTCACCACACTGGTCCTCACCACGCAGGACAGCAAGACCAACCGCATCTACATGCTCCGCATAGAAGACGAGAAGATGCGGCCAAAAATCAAGACCACCATCATCATCCGAATGAAGTAACCTCTGCCTGCCCATTAACATTACAAATCTCTCTCAGAAAAAAAGCTGCCTTGGTGACGGGATGTCACCTTGCAGCCTTTCTTTGTATCTATCGGATAAGAAAATGGGGTGGAGTAGGGCAAAGATTGGTGCCAATCCGGCTCAAACGAGGCTGAGGATATCGGCTATATCGTCGATGATATGGTCGGCGGCACAGGCTTCCATCTGCGCCCGGGTGCCGTTGCCATACGTCACACCACACGTCTGCACGCCGGCATTGTGACCCATCTGGATATCGTAGATGGCATCGCCTACCATGAGCGTGTCTTCCGGCGACACATGCAAGTGGGATAGGGTGGTGTTGACCATATCGGGATAAGGCTTGGCACGCTCCACGTCGTTCACCGTCACGATGTGCGAGATGTAGGGCATGAGCTGCATATCCCTAAGAAACGCTTCGAGCGACGCACGCCCTCTTGAGGTGGCGATGGAGAGCAGATAACCGCCCTGATGCAGCGCCTGTAGGGTTTCCCTGACATGAGGAAACATGTCCACGGCACCGGGACGGTTGTCTACGGCAAAGATCTGCTCGTAAGTCTCGGCACACAGGTCGCCCGTGGCACTGTCGATAGGGAGCAACTGCATGAAAGTCTCTTTCAGGGGCAGTCCTATCATGGCGCGGCACTGCTCTCGGCTACATGCCGGCAGCCCCACGGCGCGGAGCGTCTTCATCATGGTCTGTGTAATCAGCGGCTCGGTATCGGCCAGCGTGCCGTCAAAATCAAAGATAATCAGCTTCATGTGACAAATAGATGGCAATGGTTTTCATCAATACATATTCATAGGAGAGGTACATATAGCCGCCATAAGGATTGGCTGTACCCCACGAGTTTTTGGCGATGAACCAGCGTCGGCCCTGAGCATCGTGAGCCAGTCCTACGAGCACCATGCAGTGGTCGTCTGTGGTCTGCCGGCACTCGAAGGCTTGCTGCCTGCGGGCCTGGTCCACACGCCTGCACCCTTGGGGCAGGTCGGCCACACCCCGCTCGAACGAGAATCCCGGTTCGGAGATATCTCCTTCCCAGCATACGGGATGCCCGTGGCGGATGGCTTGCTCCATACAGGTCATCAGATGGCCGATGGGAACATTATGAAGGGTGTCGCGCAGCACATTGTCGGGCACCTCCAGCACCATCGGTTGCCCGAAAGGATGGTGCGTAAAACTGGTCAGCGCCGCATAACCATGCGGATGGCACACGCTGCGGGCAAACTCGTGTGGCGTATATTGCGCCCCGTACAGATAGACGGCGTAGGGTAGGGCACCCAAGCGCTCGTCGAGCAATCGCCCGGTACGCTCCTGGAGCACGCCAAACGGCTGTGCAGCTTGCGCAATACGTGCCAGCCTTCGGCACAGCATCTTATAGTTCACCGGCTCGTTGCGGTGGTACGCGCTATGAGGCACCACCCCATAGCGATCGAGCAGATGCAGCGCCATGCCCGCCATACCCCGCAGGGAGATGGGTTGCCGCCCGCCACCGAGATAGCATGCCTGCACACGGTCTTCCAGATAGCGGCGCACGGGATAGTCTACCGACAGGCGCACCGAGTCGCCCTGCATCAGCCGCTCGGTCTCGATGGTGGCAAACATCGCATGCACCCAGCAGAGCTCGCTACGGCCCTGGTCGGTCACAGGAGTGGTCTTCAACCGCACGTCGGTAACAAATTGGCCGCCCGTCGCCACCTTTTCGGGTGACGACGGGCGGCAACCTGTGCACAGTCCGATTACTGCCAACATCCCACACAGTATCTTCACCTGATTCATAAGTAGCTACAAAGATACTGCTTGATGGGGATATAACAAAATAAAACGCTGGAAATATCCTTTCACTTCAGCCTTCTACTCCACCCTGAACTCATGCAGCGACATCGAATAGTGGCTACCGAAGGGGGCTCCGCCTGCGTCCTTGTTGTGCCAGTTGGCAGAATAGCACAGCCACATGGTCTTGCCGTCGGCAGAGATAAACTTGGACGGGATGTTGACGAAGTAAGCCACCGGCCCGAAGCGGTCCATATATTTTACCAGCCGCCATCCAGCGTCTATCTTGTCCGATTCGAGAATCATGGTGTCGTAACGGCCATTGTCCCAACGCTTGTTGCGATGGCCACGGGTAATGCACATGAAGTATTTTTTGAGACCGGGATTGTAGGTAATGGTGACACAACCCAGATAGCCGTCCCATTTGAGCAGCGGACGGATGGCCGAGAAATCTTTTGTCCACACGGGGCGGCCCTTCTTGTCGGTACCGCCGTAAAATTCGTAAGCATGGCGGTCGTTGATGGTCTCGATAGAGGGTTTGACACGAATCAGATAGATTTCGTCGCCCTGTATCCAGCCGTTCCACGATGCCTTGCTCGACGCGCCATGAGCCACCAAGTAGGCGTAGCCGTCAGGAGAGTGACGCATATTCTGCCCGAAATCCACGAAATGGGGCGCGCCTATCTTGATGGGAGCCTTGGACGGGTCTTCCAGGAATAGGGACTGGGAAGGTGTGCAGGGGGTATCGGTCCACGTCTTGCCATAATCCTTGGAGTATCGGAAGCCGACAAAGGGGCCGAACTGTGTCCAGCCCACCCCGTTGCAATCGGAGTCGCCACGGTTGGTCAGACAGTAGGTGCCGTAGTACCATACACCGTTGTAGACCAGAGAGCCACACGGATAGCGCCCGCCGTAGAGAGCAGGGTCGCCCTCTACCTCTGGCCCCAAATCGATGACCTGTAGGTGCATGGGGTCATCGCCCACAATCTTGGCCTGTGCCGTGGAGGGTTTGCGCCGCCGTCCCGACTGGTCTGTGCGGTTGAGCGAATAGCAGGAGTGCTCAGGGTCTGGGTAGCGGTAACGATAATAATGATCCAAGCTGTCTTTGAGCAGATAGCCGTCGGTCCAAGGCGAATAGAGGTTGCCGTCGGCCGCCCAAGAGGGGTACCAAGTATCGGCATTGGTATAATTGGCGAATCGGCCGGTAAATACGATTTCGCTAAAGTCGCGTGAGGGTTTGAACGGACATTGTGCCGGCGTGTTGTCTGCCCACTTAAAGGGCTCCACGACATGACTGAAACCGTACTCCTCTGCCTGCTGTGCGCTGACCGACAGGCTCCCTGCCAGCAGCATCATCATCAAAACTGTTTTGCGCATAACGTTTGTACATTCTTAGAGTTGCAACTGCAATATTAGGCATTATTTTGGGATTACGCAAATATAACCCATCAAATTTTCAAACATTACGCTTATTTTCCTAAAGATGGCGTTTAGCTCACCTAAATGCCACCTTTACGACGCTAATCATGGCATTTAGCCTGCCTGAACATCATCATCAAAAAAACGGCATGGTCAACTCGGCGACAATCAATTGTGAAACGAAGTTCGACAAAGTGAATTATGAAACGAAGTTCGGCGAAGCCAATTGTGAATTATGAATTGTGAATTATGAATTGTGAATTATATTTCGTAACTTTGCAGCCATGAACAAAAATATCACCGATTATGAGATTATGGCACCCGTCGGCTCACGGGAAAGCCTCACGGCTGCCATTCAGGCTGGTGCCGACTCAGTCTATTTCGGCATCGGACAACTGAATATGCGGTCGCACTCGGCCAATCACTTTACGATAGACGACCTGAGAGACATTGCCGCTACCTGCAATGAGCATGGTATCAAGACCTATCTGACGGTCAACACCATCATCTACGATGAGGATATGGACACCATGCACCAGATAGTGGATGCTGCCCACGAGGCCGGCATCAGCGCCGTCATAGCCTCTGACGTGGCCGTGATGACCTACTGCCGCGCCAAGGGCGTGGAGGTGCATCTGTCTACCCAGCTCAATATCTCCAATGTCGAGGCACTGAAATTCTATGCCCAGTTTGCCGATGTGGTGGTGCTCGCCCGCGAGCTCAACATGGATCAGGTGGCTGCCATCCATGCGCAGATTGAGGCGCAAGACATCCGCGGCCCCAAGGGAGAACTCATCCGTATCGAGATGTTCTGCCACGGCGCGCTCTGCATGGCCGTTTCGGGCAAATGCTACATGAGTCTGCATGCCGCCAACCGCTCTGCCAACCGCGGAGAGTGCATCCAGATATGCCGTAGGTCCTATACCGCCACCGACAACGAGACCGGCTACCAGCTCGACATAGACAACAAGTATATCATGAGCCCCAAGGACCTGAAGACCATCCGCTTCATCGACCGCATGATGGCCAGTGGCGTGCGCGTGTTTAAGATTGAGGGACGCGCGCGTGGCCCCGAGTATGTACACACGGTGGTCAGCTGCTACAAAGAGGCCATACGCAGCGTGGTGGACGGTACCTGCACCGAGGAGAAGAAAGACGAGTGGGACAAACGGCTCGCCACCGTCTTCAACCGCGGGTTCTGGGACGGCTACTACCAAGGACAGACCATGGGAGAGTGGAACAAGCACTACGGGTCTGTGGCCACGGAGCGCAAGGTGCTGGTCGGCAAGGTAATGAAATATTTCTCCAAACTGAGCGTTGCCGAGATTGCCGTCGAGGCAAGCACATTCAGCAAGGGCGACAAACTGCTCATCACGGGTCCGACAACCGGGGTGATGTACATAGATGCCGACGAGATACGCTACGAACTGTCTCCGGTGAAGAAGGCTGAGCAGGGATGGCGTGTATCCATACCCGTGAGCGGTAAGGTGCGCCCCTCTGACAAGATTTTTAAACTGGTTAAGGCTAACGATATTAAAGAACTGTTACAAAAATGACTATCAACCAACTGCAAGATGCCGTCATCGAAGAGTTTTCGGATATAGACGACTGGATGGACAAGTACCAGATGCTCATCGATCTGGGCAACGAACTGGACACGCTGGACGAACAGTATAAGAACAACCAGAATCTGATAGACGGTTGCCAAAGCCGCGTGTGGATTCAGTGCGACTACAAAGACGGGAAACTGTATTTCACAGCCGACAGCGACGCCCTCATCGTCAAGGGTATCATCGCCCTGCTCATACAGGTCATTAGCGGGCATACGCCGACCGAGATTCTCGATGCAGAACTTTACTTTATCGACCGCATCGGACTCAAGGACCACCTGTCGCCCACCCGCAGCAACGGATTGCTGGCCATGATCAAGCAAATCAGGGCCTACGCACTGGCCTACAAGGCCAAAGAGGCCCTGTAAACGCCCATGAAGCGACTCATCCTCATACTTTTTACGGTGGCCTGCATGCTCCAAGCACAGGGCCAAGAGGCCGACAGCCTGGCCGGTACGTACATCAACCAGGGCGAATGGTTTGCCCTACGCGACTGCTACGAGACCGACAGCAACCGCATGTCGCCCTTTATCAGGCTCTTTGCACAGACCATGCTGCACCAGACCTTCAACCGCCCGTACGAAGCTAACCGCTGCATCCTCAGGCTTCTCCGTGAGCATCAGCAGACGATGGGGTTTGGCAACATCTATGCCATGCTGGGGATGCTGGCCGAAAACTATGCCAAAAGCGGCGAGACCAACAGGGCTGCC
This sequence comes from Prevotella sp., assembly GCA_051869355.1. Lineage (GTDB taxonomy): Bacteria > Bacteroidota > Bacteroidia > Bacteroidales > Bacteroidaceae > Prevotella. Next base: position 14,867 of record JBJEAU010000033.1, read on the forward strand.
GAGACGCTCTCCAACTTTATCAATCAGATAGAGGGCAAGGTTGAGGACAAGATAACAGAGGATATAAGGGAACAGGAACGTATCTATCGCCAACTCTCTGCTTACCGTCTCTACCTGCGCAATAACCAGGCACACTACCATGCGCCTTTCAGGTTCAACGAGGTGGGCGACTCGGGACAGGTGCTCCTGCAGATGCCTGGCAGGCTCAACGGCAAGGCCGGTCTCTTCTGCTTCGACACGGGTGCCAGCTACAATGTGGCCACACCCGAGGCTGCCAAGCGCTATCGTATGCGCATCATAGGAAGTGGTATGAAAAGTGAGGGGACACGTAAGATGGAGGGACAGCTGGCCATTGCCGACTCGCTGCGCATAGGCAACCTGATCCTACACCACGTGCCCTTTACCATTCTCGACCTGCAGCAGGGCAACGAGCGCGCCGCCCACGTCTTGGGTTCGCTCTCGCTCATCATCGGACAGCCGCTGCTCACCCAGTTTGCCCGCTACACCATCGACTTCGACCGTCAAGTCATCGATTTCTATACCCATTCTCCTCGTAACCATCGCAAGAGCAACCTGTGTATCAGGGGTTCGCTCAAGATAGCCGTGACCAAGGACGGGCGGACTTTCGGCATGACGCTCGACAGTGGTGCCACCACCAGTCTTTTGGGTACCGCCTACTACCAACAATACAGTGCCGAAGTGGCCAAAGAGGGACAATGGGACATCATTGGCGGCTCGGGATTCGGTGGCGTGGTGTACGAGAGTGTGTTTAAGATGCCTCGGGTGGCGCTGTCGGTCGGCGACACGCCGTTTACCATGTACCAACTGCCCGTGGTGGCTCTCTCAGCCCATCCCAACACACTCTCCGACGGATTCGGAAGACTGGGTCTCGACTTCTTCAGGTTATGGAAACGGATGACCATCGACCATACCAATATGACCATCGACTTGCAATAGACACCATACACAATACATCAGTCATGACAATGAGAAAACTACGCACCATCGAGATGCAGCGACTCTCGGTAGAAGAGTTCAAACAGTCGGAGAAACTGCCGCTCATCGTGGTGCTCGACAATGTCCGCTCACTCTACAATGTAGGTTCGGTGTTCAGAAGTGCCGATGCCTTCCGCATCCAGGCCATCTGCCTGTGCGGCATCACGGCCTGTCCTCCCAACGCAGAGATACACAAGACGGCACTGGGGGCTGAGGATAGTGTGGAATGGCGCTACTTCGACGATGCGGAGCAGGCTGTGGAGACCCTGCACAGCGAAGGCTGCTACGTCTACGCCATCGAGCAGGTGGAAGGTTCCACCAAACTGCAGGATTTGCAGCTCCAGCCCTCTTCGGCAACGCAAAAACCCTACGCCGTGGTCTTCGGCAACGAGGTGAAAGGTGTACAGCAGCGTGTAGTGGACCACTGCGACGGGTGTTTGGAGATACCCCAGTTTGGCACCAAGCACTCACTCAATGTCAGCGTCACGGCAGGCATCGTCATCTGGGAGTTTGCCCGCCGGCTACTTCTCACACCTCCTGATACCCCTATGCAGCCATAAAAGTTTATAGCTACCTCATAGCCCCATCGCAAATGCGGCAAATAGCTGCGTAATTGCCATGATTACGCAGCTATTTGCCACATTTGCGATGGGGAAAAGATAGAAAACAACAAAATTATAGCAATGCTTTTAGTCCTTCTAAAG
>JBJEAU010000034.1:0-9540 GCA_051869355.1 Prevotella sp.
ATTTTGTCCTATTTATCGGGCATCAGCGAAAAAAATCGTTGAGAAAGGGATATGCTGTGAAAAATATTGATTATCTTTGCAACTGTGAGAACACAGTAACCCTAATAATAGAAAAAATATGAAAGCAAAAACCATTTTATTGTGTGCCATTGGCGTGTGCTCCTTATTCATGAGTTCGTGCCAGTGCAAGCAGGCCGTACTGTCTACAGCCCCGCGCTGGAGTGAACAAAAGGCCAACGACTGGTATGCGGCGCTTCCGTGGATGGCAGGGGCCGACTACATCAATGCCGATGCCATCAACCAGATTGAGATGTGGAGCGGCGACACCTACAACCACGACCAGATCGACAAGGAACTGACGTGGGCGGAGGATTTGGGCTTCAAGACCCTGAGAGTATATCTGAGCAGCGTGGTTTACGAGCACGACCCCGAGGGACTGAAGACCCGCATGGACGACTTCCTGAACATCTGCAAGCGACATGGCATCCGTCCGCTGTTCGTCTTCTTCGACGACTGTTGGAATGCAGAATCGGCTTATGGCAAGCAACCGGCCCCGAAGCCCGGTATCCACAATTCGGGATGGGTGCGCGACCCCTCTGCCTCCTTGCGCAAAGATACCCTCAGCCTATACCCCAAAATGGAGAAATATCTGAAAGACATTCTCACCACCTTCAAGGATGATGACCGCATCCTGCTGTGGGACCTCTGGAACGAGCCGGGCAACAGCAGTCAGGGCGTACGCACGCTTCCCATGCTGAAACGGGTCTTCGGATGGGCACGCGAGGTGAATCCCTCACAGCCCCTTACCAGCGGTGTATGGAAATGGACCGACGACTTCGCCCCGCTCAATGCTTACCAGCTGGAAAACTCAGACGTGATTTCCTATCACAATTATAAGGACGTGAAAGACCATACCGAGTGCATCAAATATATGACCATGTTCAACCGTCCGATGTTCTGCACGGAGTACATGGCGCGCCGCGACAAGAGTTTCTTCCAGACCATTATGCCCTTGCTCAAGAAGCATAAGGTGGCAGCCATCAACTGGGGTTTCGTGGCAGGAAAGACCAACACCATTTTTGCCTGGAGCAATCCGATGCCCAACGTGAAGGAGCCCCCTGTATGGTTCCACGACATCCTGCGCCAGGACGGCACTCCTTTCTCACAAGAAGAGGTAGACTGCATCAAGTCGTTGACCAAGGGTAAGTAAAAATACAGTTGCCAGCTTCCAAGCATCTTCATGAGCCTGAAAGCTGGCAACTTTTGTTTTGTATTCACAAACTCACATTAGTTCCTTATACCGAGTTCTTTCAAGATATAAGGTACTGTATTAAGTCATGGAGGGGGGCTATGGACGGGCTGTCTTGCCGTCGGGAAGATGGCGGTCGGGCGAATAGACGAGGCCGTTGAGGGCATGGGTACCCGCCACGTTGGTCACCACAAAGGTGAACTGCCACTTGTCGCGCCCAGTGGGAGTCTTGGCCGCATGCGGAAGCCGCAGGAGCACCTTGTTCCATCCTTTTTGCAGTATGATGGGCACCACGGGACGGGCTGTCAGGTTCTCGTTGGTCAATCCTTGTGTGGCATGGTCCTGCGGGATGGGGCAATCGGTCTGCTGCCAGACGGGGGCGGGAATCTCCTCACCGTTCAGCCACACACGCGAACCGCGATGGTCCCACTGTCCGGCAGGCGGTGCATACTCATTGCCCGACCTGCTGTAAGTGTAGGTCTCGATCTGCGCCCCCGCCCGTTGTCTGCGGGGCGAGTAGATGTAAGTCCAGGCGTAGGCTGTGTAGCCATAATCGGGCTTGTCGAAGAAAGAGGGCACGATGGGGTGCCAGATATGGCGCAGATAGATACCGGCTCCTGTGGCCGTGCGCGACCCGTAAGTCTGTCCGTTATAAGTAAAGGTATGGGGCAACGGCTCCTGCGTACACTCCTCGGGCGGTAACGGCAGTGCACGGTCGCCCCCATTGGGGATAGGGTCGCTGATACGCCAGTGCACGTTGGTCTGGCGCACATAGGCGATGGCGCAACCACGGAGCGCATGGTCTTTGTGGAAGAGCAGGCGGCGCTCAAAGTCGGCAAACTCGTCATACTCGTCGCCGCTCTCGGGCAGTACCGTGCCCCCCTTTTCGATGTACAGTTGGCCGCCGCCACACCATGCGCGCTCAGCCGAGGCAAGGATGTTGGGGTAGATATTGTTTTGCCGCACAATGTCGGTAGGCGTCGGAGTCTTGGTATCATTCCAAGCCGCACTGATGGTGCCGGCCACCTCGGGGGTACCCTGTGGGGTGTAGTAGATGCTGCTGCGGTAGATGCCCACCAAGTCGGCATAGACATCGAAGTGGTTGGTGTAGTTGTACCGGCAGTCGATATTGGGCAGTCCCGGCACCACGCGCCCCGCCGTGGCCCAGAGCTGTGTCATGTCGCACTGCGCTGCCGTGGGAGCACCGTCCATGAGTCGGTTCCAAACGATCACCCGTTTGCCGTGCGCCCGCACATAGTCGGCCATTGTCTGCAAGAAGTTGGGATAGGTGATGCGCACCTCGTCGCCACCGATGTGCAGATACGGGGCAAGGGGAAAGGTGGCCACCACCTCGTCGATGATGCGCTTCAGGGCGGTCACCCCCTGGTCTGTCTGCATGTCGAAACCCATGGCTCGGGTAAAGACATCGCTGTGTCCGGGCATGTCTATCTCGGGGATGACGGTCATGCCGCGCTCGGCGGCGTAGGCCTCTATCTCGCGGCATTGTTCTTGCGTGTAATATTGGCCGGGATAGCGCGTGGCATGAGCCGCATCGGTGAGTTGCGGAAAGGTTTTGACCTCGAACCGCCATGCCAGTTTTTCGGTCAGATGCCAGTGAAACACATTCACCTTGAACCGGGCCAGTCGGTCTATCTCGTCTTTCAGTTCGTCGATGGGCAGGAAAGAGCGACCCACATCGTGCATGAAGCCCCTAACCTTAAAGGCTGGCCAGTCGGTGATGGTCAGCGTCTCGATGGCGGGTGTGCCCCGATAGCCCTCGGCCAACTGTTGCAGGGTCTGCGCGGCGCGGATGACCCCTGTGGGGGTGACGGCCTCAATACAGATGGCATCGGTACTGACGCTGAGCCGGTAAGCCTCATTGGGGAAGCGGGCTACGGCATGGTCGGTGGTACCGGGAATGGCGGGCACCAGCCGCACCCTGACCGTTGGCCGGGCCTTAGGGTCGGCCTTGCAGCCCGTCTGGGTGAGTACGCGCAACAGATAGGTGCAATGGGTGGGGTCGTCTACGTGTAGTGGGCGACCGAGTGCAAAGGGGGCGAGGCGTGTGGCCGTGACTTTTTGCGGGCGGGGCAACAGATGGGTGAGCTTGGCCTCAGCCTGCAGGCCGAAGAGGAGTAAGAGGGCTGTGAGGCAATGTCTGTGGATAGGTTTCATGCAGTATATAAGGTGATACGGTGAAAGGAAATAGATACTGAATTGTAGCTACAAAAATCAGAAGAATTCTTGATATATGCAAGGAATCGGGCAGAAAAAAATGCAGTTGGTCTGCTTTTTTTGTGTGGTTGATGGTTGCTCGGGGTGCAGTGTGCCCTCGCCTTGCTGCCCTTGTGTGCCCTTCGTCTGCTGTTGTGTGCCCTCACCCCAGCCACTCTCCCTGCTATGATTCGGCTTGAGAAGACTGGCCATGGCGCTTGTTGGGCTTGCGATAATCCTTGGGCGAGACCCCCATGGTCTTGCCAAACAGGCGAGAGAAATAGTAGCAGTCAGAGATTCCTATCTTATAGCAGATTTGGTTGATTTGCATGTCAGTGTGGTCAAGCAATTCGCATGCCCGTTTGATTTTCAGCAGATTGATATAACTGAGCGGACTGTGACCCGTTGCCTTCTTGAAGACCATCGAGAAGTGGCTGGCTGAGTAGCCGATGTAGTCGGCAATGTCCTGCAGTTTGAGTTGTTTCTCGATATTCTCCTTCATGTAGTGGATGGCGGCGGCCACTATCTTCCGGTCGTCCGTCTTCTCCTCTTTATGGGCGTGCTTGGCGTTGCGGAACTGCTGCAGATAGCGCATGGAAGCAAGGTAATAATGGAGAAGGCTCGACGCATAGCGTAGGTTCTCGCGCTCATATCCATTGTCGAGCGTGGCAAACATCTCTTCGAAGAGGTGGTTGCGGTCGCTGATTCGCGAGTTTTCGCTGGGCATGATGTCCTGTGGCCGCTGCGCCCCCTCGGCATAAATCTCAGCCTGCAAGCCACTGAAATGCACCCAATAGATGGTCCACGGATTGTCTTCATCGGCAGCATAGACATGTGTCTTGCCGGCCGGCAGGATAAAGTATTGGTTGGCCGACACCCGTTGCTGCTTGCCGTTGTCTACACTGAACCATCCGGCACCCTCTACACAGTAGATCAGTACATAACAGTCGATGGCCGACTGGCGGTTGCGAAAATGGTGAGAGGCTTTGGGATAATAACCTATGTCCGTGATATAGAGGCTCGACACCAGTGGGTCGGCCTGTTCCATTTCCACCACCATTTGGGGGAGGATGATGGAGCGTTCGCCTGCAAATCCGTCTTTGATCTTGAGCATCGTGTTGCGGTGTAGTTTCGTATTCAGATGCAAAAATAAGGTTTGTGGGTCATTCGTACAAACCTATTGACACGATTTAATAAGATTATCCATTTCTTCAAAGAAAATATCTATTTCAACTTGGTGGAAATAGTCGTATTTTTGCAACATGAAACAATGGATACAAAAGCTATGAACAAGAGAATTGTCTACTTTATCTGTCTTGTAGCCGCAATGGGCGGTTTGCTGTTCGGCTACGACTGGGTGGTGATTGGTGGTGCCAAGCCATTTTATGAGGTGTACTTCGGCATTGCCGACAACCCGGCCATGCAAGGTCTGGCGATGACGGTGGCGCTGTTGGGCTGCATGATTGGAGCCACGCTGTGCGGCAGTCTGGCCGACGGCATCGGTCGCAAACGGCTGCTGATTGTGTCGTCGCTCATCTTCTTTTTCTCGGCCTTGGCCACGGGCGCATTCAATGGTTTCGAGGCATTCCTCTGCGCACGTTTTGTGGGAGGCATCGGCATCGGCGTGGCCTCAGGTCTGTCTCCGATGTACATTGCCGAGGTGTCGCCATCGGCCATGCGGGGCCGCTTGGTATCGCTCAACCAGATGACCATCGTGCTGGGAATACTTGGGGCTCAGGTGACCAACTGGCTGATAGCCGACGATGTGGCGGGTGGCGTGATTGCAGCCGACAGTTGGAACGTCCATATGGCCTGGCGATGGATGTTTTGGGCGGCAGCTCTGCCGGCAGCCGTCTTCTTTGTGCTGGCCCTCTTTGTACCGGAGAGCCCCCGGTGGCTTGCCCTGAAGGGCAGGCACGACGAAGCCCGACGCATCGCAGACAGACTGGGTATCGGCATCAGTGACCAAGCGATGCCGGAAGCCGCCAAGGCGCAGCCTCAAGCGCACGCCACATCGGCTTTGGGGCGACTCAAACCTTACCGCAAGGTATTGGTGCTGGGCCTGTTTATCGCCGTATTCCAGCAGTGGTGCGGCACCAACGTGATTTTCAACTATGCTCAGGAGATCTTCCAGAGCGCCGGATATGAGGTAGGCGATGTGTTGTTCAACATCGTGATTACCGGCATTGCCAATGTCGTCTTCACCATCGTGGCCATCAATACCGTCGACCGCTGGGGGCGCAGGTCATTGATGCTTCTTGGAGCCGGCGGACTGTGTCTGGTCTACCTGACACTGGGCTGCTGCTATTACATGCAGGTGACGGGGGCATTTATGATTGTGCTGGTGGTGGCAGCCATCGGGTGCTATGCCATGACATTGGGACCCTGTACATGGGTGCTGATTTCCGAACTGTTCCCCAACAGCATCCGGGCCGTGGCGGTGGCCATCTGCACGTTTGCCCTCTGGGTGGGCTCGTCGACGCTTACCTATACCTTCCCGTTCCTCAACGGAGCCTTGGGCAGCTATGGCACATTCTGGATTTACTCCGCTGTATGTGCCGTCGGCTTTGTCTTCCTCTTCTGCAGGTTGCCGGAAACCAAGGGGAAGAGTCTGGAGGAGTTGGAGAATCTGACCAAATAACGAAACAAACAAGATGATACAAAAGACTATGGTAAAGGCTTGGAGAGAAACAGTAACCATACCTACCTACAAAGTAGGGAAGGCAGAAAAGAATCCGATATTCCTGGAAAAGCGTGTCTATCAAGGCTCGTCGGGCGTGGTATATCCCTACCCGGTGATAGAGTCGATTGCCGACGAGAAAGAAGACGTGGCCTACCAGGCGGTGTTCCTGGAAAACGAATACATCAAGGTGATGATCTTGCCGGAGCTTGGCGGTCGTGTGCAGATGGCCTACGACAAGATCAAGCAGCGCCATTTCGTGTACTATAACCATGTGGTGAAGCCGGCCCTCGTAGGACTGACGGGGCCTTGGATTAGCGGTGGAATAGAGTTTAACTGGCCCCAGCACCACCGTCCGTCCACGTTCCTGCCCGTAGACAGCAAGATAGAGGGAAACGCCGATGGCTCCGTCACCGTGTGGGTGAACGAGCAGGAGTGTATGTTCCATCAGAAAGGCATGGCAGGACTGACGTTGCGCCCCGGCTGTGCCTACCTCGAAATCAAGGGGGTGCTGTACAACCGAACCGATGTGCCCCAGACTTTCCTCTGGTGGGCCAACCCCGCCGTGTATGTCAACGATGCGTATCAGAGTGTATTCCCGCCAGACATCAATGCCGTGTTCGACCACGGCAAGCGCGCCGTAAGCAGTTTCCCGATCGCCACAGGCACCTATTACAAGATGGACTACAGTGCGGGCGTGGATATCTCTAACTACAAGAACATCAAGGTTCCTACCTCGTACATGGCCGTCAACTCGAAGTATGACTTTGAAGGAGGCTACGAAAACGATACCCAGGGCGGCATGCTGCATGTGGCAAGCCATCATCTCAGTCCCGGTAAGAAGCAGTGGACGTGGGGTAACGGAGACTTCGGAAGGGCTTGGGACAGGAATCTGACCGATGAAGACGGCCCTTATATAGAACTGATGGCCGGCGTATATACCGAGAACCAGCCCGATTTCACGTGGCTGATGCCTTATGAAGAGAAACACTTCACCCAGTATTTCATGCCCTATCGCGAACTGGGCATGGTGAAAAATGCTACCAAAGACCTCGTGATGAACATCGAACAGTTGGATGGCAAGGCCAAACTGAAGCTGTTGGCTACGAGCAAGCAGGCACTGCGCATCGTGTTGGACGACAGCCACGGCCATACGTATTACGACCACGAGGAGACATTGACACCCGAGGCAGTATGGCAAGAAACCATTGAGATAGGAAACGCCGAATGGGCCGACCTCAGGCTGTGCATCCTATCGAAGGATGTACCTTACCAGAAAGTGGTGATGAACTGGCAATCGGAAACCGACGAGCTGAAGCCGATTCCCAATGCGGCCGAAGCAGCCCTGTTGCCACAAGAAATCAAGACCTGCGAACAACTGTACCTCACCGGACTGCACTTGGAGCAGTATCGCCATGCCACCTACAGTTCGGTAGATTATTACGAGGAGGCGCTGCGCCGCGACCCGCTCGACTATCGCTGCAACAATGCCCTCGGACTGTGGTATATCCGCAAGGGACAGTTTGCCAAGGCCGAGCCGTATCTGCGTGTGGCACAGCAAGTGCTCTATAAGCGCAACCCCAATCCCTATGACGGGGAGCCGCTCTATAACCTCGGACTGGCGCTGAAATACCAAGGCAAGGACGATGAGGCTTACGAGTGGTTCTGGAAATCGACTTGGAACAAGGCATGGGCTGATGCTGGATATTTTGCAGCGGCACAGTTGTCGATGAAGCAGCACCGCCTGGAGGATGCCCTCGACGAACTCGACCGCAGTTTACTCAACAACTGGCACAATCACAAGGCACGCGCACTGAAGGCGACAGCGCTCCGGCACGCTTGCAGGACAGACGAGGCTCGCAAGGCGTGCGATGAGGCTCTGGAGACAGACCTTTTCAACTACGGGGCACGCTATGAGCAGTATCTGCTCACCGAGGATGCGCAAGCGCTTGATGCCATGAAGCGCCTGATGCACGGCAGTGTGAACAATTATCATGAACTGGCACTGGACTATGCACAGGCAGGATGCTGGCAGGAGACCATCGATGTGCTCCGTATGGCTGCAGACGAGGGGGTGGCCAATCCCATGACCTTATACTATACGGGGTGGGCGTACACGGCATGGGGTCGCGAAGCTGAGGCCGTGGCAGCATTCCGTGAGGCAGAAAAAATGCCTTCCGACTATTGTTTCCCCAATCGTCTGGAGGATTTGATAGCCCTCGGAATCGCCAAGGCTTTGAATCCCGAAGGGGCGTTTGCACCTTACTATCTGGGATGTCTCTATTACGACAAGCGGCAATACAAGGAGGCTTTGGACAACTGGCAACTGTCGTCGCAACTCAATCCCGACTTCCCCACCGTATGGCGCAATCTTGCCCTCGTCTTGTTCAATAAGTACGACAGGCACGATGAAGCCCTGCGCGATATGGAGCGCGCGTTCGGTCTCGACACCACAGATGCGCGTGTCTTTATGGAACTCGACCAGCTCTACAAGCGCATGCAGCGGCCGCATGCCATGCGTCTCAGGCTGATGGAGCAGCATCGGCAACTCGTATCACAACGCGATGACCTGCTGATAGAGTATGCCACGCTGCTCAACCAGACCGGCAGAAGTCAGGAGGCCAAAGAACTGATAGACCACCATATCTTCCACCCGTGGGAGGGAGGCGAAGGCAAGGTGAGCACTCAGTATCAGGTAGCGCGTGTGGAACTGGCTGTGGAAGCCATTGCCGCGAAACGTTACGAGGAGGCCGTGGCACTGCTCACCCAATGTCTCGACTATCCGCATCATTTGGGCGAAGGCAAGTTGTATGGGGCGCAGGAAAACGACTTCTATTATATGCTTGGCTTGGCTTATGAGGGACTGGGCAACCGTCAGACTGCCCGCGAGTGCTACGAGAAAGCGGTATTGGGGCCGCAGGAGCCTGCAGCAGCCATGTACTACAACGATGCCAAGCCCGACAAGATATTCTATCAGGGCATGGCGCTGCTGAAACTCGGCAGGAATGATGAGGCCAACGGCCGGTTCTATAAGCTCATCAACTACGGCAAGAACCATATCTTTGATACCGTGGTGATGGACTATTTTGCCGTGTCGCTGCCCGATTTGCTCATCTGGGAAGATTCGCTTGATGTCAAGAACCAGATACACTGCAAGTATATGCTTGCGCTGGGTCACTATGGCTTGGGCGACAAGGAAAAGGCCATGAAGTACTTGGCGGATGTGTCGAAACTCGATATCAACCATATTGGTATCATGCAGTTTAGGACCGTGATAGAAAAATTGTGATAGATTTCATCGTATGAATCGAAACCCCGAAAGTTGTCAGTCCAACTCTCGGGGTTTTTAAATGGTGGAAGAAAAACGAAAAAAACTTTGTCTTTTCTTTTTTATTGC
>JBJEAU010000034.1:9640-14925 GCA_051869355.1 Prevotella sp.
TATTGCCCTCGGTTTGCACTATCTTTGTAACCAAAACGGAGATATGGAGAAACAAGAGCGAATCGTCTTTGTAGACTACATCCGCGTGGTGGCCTGCTTCCTTGTGATGTTGGTACACGCCAGTGAGAATTTTTATGCGGCCGACGCTTCCGGATTGGCTGGCAACGTGTCTATGTTGGCCAACGAGTCCAACAGGTTTTGGGTTGCCTTTTACGATGGTGGCGTGGCACGTACCTGCGTGCCGCTGTTCATGGTGGTTTCGGCTTTCCTGCTGGTGCCGTTGCGACCCGGCGTGAGCATGGGGGCATTTTATCGTCGTCGCTTCCTGCGCATTCTTCCGCCTATGGTGGTGTTTGCCTTGCTGTATTGTTTCCTCCCGTTGGCGTGGGGAGGCATGACGTGGGAGCAGTCATTGACCGACCTGCAGCGGTTGCCATTCAATTTCCCCTCAATGGCCGGACACCTATGGTTCATGTACCCCCTTATCAGCCTGTATCTTATCATGCCCGTGGTATCTCCTTGGTTGGAGCGGGCCAGCGCACGGGATGAGCGTATCTTCATCACCCTCTTCACGCTGTCCACCTTGATGCCTTGGCTGCATCGTTTCGTTTCCGACGAGCTGTGGGGCGAATGTTTTTGGAATGGATTCCATGCACTGTGGTATTGTTCGGGTTACTTAGGCTATTTGGTGCTGGCGCACTACATCCGGGTGCATCTTACCTGGTCCAGGCACAAGCGGTTGACCGTTGGAGCGGTATGCTTTGTGGTTGGTTCGGCATTCACGGCATGGTCGTTTTGGTGGAAAGGCGTGCCGGGACAACTCATTGAGACACCGATGCTCGAATGGTCGTGGGAGTTTTGCACCCCCAATGTGCTCTGTGCCACTTTCGGTGCCTTCCTGCTCTTTACCTGCATCCGCCAGCAGCGTGCTCCCAAACTGGTGAGCAGTCTCTCCCGCCTCTCATTTGGCATGTACCTCATGCACCTGTTTTTCCTGGCACCCATCGCGTCGGCCATTGTGGCCGGCAACCAAGCCCAGCCGCTTCTGCTGGTTGGCGTGGCCATTCCCGTCATTGCCTTGCTCACATATATCTGCTGTGCCGTGATGGCCAAGGTGGTGTCCCTCCTCCCGGGAAGCAAGTGGATAATTGGCTAACGGCCGAAAGAATTTAGGCAAAACCGCACGTACGTCTCAAAAAAAATAGCTACATTTGCAAGATGAAAGTACAAGATACCAACCAAGACAGATGGAGTGAGAACGTCATCATTGCCGATGCGGACTATATAGACAAGGTGGCGTTTCATCTCACCGTCAATTTTGAGCGCATGTTAGGCCGTCGTGTTCCTCCCGCCGATTTTGCACAGTGGGCAGAGTGTGTGGCGCTCGATGGAGGGTTGCGCCCTGGCGAGCATCAGACCGATGTGGTGCTGCTCCACAACAAGCAGACGTTGCGTATGGAGAACTTCGCACCCGGCCATTTGGGCAATGAGTTGAACGGACAGGCGTTTCAAGGCAATCTGGGAGAGTTTTCCATCCATGCTTTTCCAGCTGAGGAGATTGTGGACAAGGACAATTTCTATCTCGACACGGTGCAGATGGTCTGCGCGCAGAAAGAGATTAAGCGTGTGATGCTGGTTCCCGATGGCGAAAATGCCGAGCTCTACGCCAAGTTGCGTAACCTGTTGGCCCGCGTGGAGGACGAGGACAAGCGTATCACCGTCTTTGGCATGGAGCCGATGGCAGGCGGAAACTTCCGACAGGAGATATTAGGCTATTCGATGCTGCGCGCATTGGGCATCAAGGCCGAGGAAATTTCAGAATAATAATACGAATACCAAATAATCAATAATAGAAGGAAATGAGCAGAGTATTGATGATTGGCGCCGGTGGTGTCGCTACGGTGGCGGCATTCAAGATTGCGCAAAACACAGACGTGTTTACCGAGTTTATGATTGCCAGCCGCAGAAAGGAGAAGTGCGACAAGCTGGTGCAGGCCATTCATGACAAGGGCTATGACATGGATATACGCACGGCACAGGTCGATGCCGACGATGTGGAGCAGCTCAAGGCGCTCTTCAGCAGTTATCAGCCCGAGTTGGTCATCAACTTGGCGTTGCCTTACCAGGACCTCACCATCATGGAGGCTTGCTTGGCCTGTGGTTGCCACTATCTCGACACGGCCAACTATGAGCCCAAGGACGAGGCTCACTTCGAATACAGTTGGCAGTGGGCCTACAAGGAGCGTTTCGAGCAGGCCGGACTGACCGCCATCCTTGGCTGTGGCTTCGACCCGGGCGTGAGCGGCATCTATACAGCGTACGCCGCCAAGCACCATTTTGACGAAATCCATTACCTGGATATCGTCGACTGCAACGCAGGTAACCACCACAAGGCCTTTGCTACCAATTTCAATCCCGAAATCAACATCCGCGAGATTACCCAGAAGGGATTGTACTACAAAGACGGCGAGTGGATCGAGACCGAGCCGCTGGAGATTCACAAGGCTTTGACCTATCCCAACATCGGTCCCCGTGAAAGCTATCTGATGCACCATGAGGAACTGGAAAGTCTGGTAAAGAACTATCCCACCATCAAGCAGGCCCGATTCTGGATGACCTTCGGCCAGCAGTATCTTACCTATCTGGACGTGATACAGAATCTCGGTATGTCGCGCATCGACGAAATCACCTACGAGGCACCGCTTGCCGACGATCCCAAGCAGACGGCCAAGGTGAAGATTGTGCCCCTGCAGTTCCTCAAGGCTGTGCTGCCCAATCCGCAGGACCTCGGCGAGAACTATGACGGCGAGACTTCCATCGGCTGCCGCATCCGCGGTGTGAAAGATGGCAAGGAGCGCACCTACTATGTGTACAACAACTGCAAGCATCAGGAGGCTTTCCAGGAGACAGGCATGCAGGGCGTAAGCTACACCACAGGTGTGCCGGCCATGATCGGTGCGATGATGTTCCTCAAAGGTCTGTGGCGCAAGCCCGGCGTATGGAATGTGGAAGACTTCGACCCGGATCCCTTCATGGAGCAGCTCAATCTGCACGGCTTGCCTTGGCATGAGGTGTTTGACGGCGACTTGGAATTATCATAACGAATGACTGAGGACGGCGCGGCACGCCATACAGGGCGCGGCCAAGCCGTCTTTTTTTATACTAACACATACTGATTATGGCAAAAAAAGACACAAGCAACGAAGAACTGCAGCTCGCACAAGAGGGCAAACTGAAAGCCCTGCAGGCTGCAATGGCCAAGATAGAGAAAGACTTCGGTAAGGGTTCGATCATGAAACTGGGCGACCAGAATGTCGAGGATGTCGAAGTGATTCCTACCGGCTCCATCTCTCTGGATATCGCACTGGGCGTGGGCGGTTATCCCAAAGGACGCATCATCGAGATTTATGGCCCTGAGTCGTCAGGTAAGACCACGCTGGCCATCCATGCCATCGCCGAGGCACAGAAACAGGGCGGTATCGCTGCCTTCATCGACGCCGAGCATGCCTTCGACCGCTTCTATGCGGCCAAACTGGGTGTAGACGTGAGCAATCTGTGGATTGCCCAGCCCGACAATGGCGAGCAGGCCCTGCAGATTGCCGACCAACTGATCAGTTCGGCTGCGGTAGACATTGTGGTCATCGACTCGGTGGCCGCACTTACCCCCAAGGCCGAAATCGAGGGCGACATGGGCGACAACAAGGTGGGCTTGCAGGCCCGACTGATGAGCCAGGCGCTGCGCAAGTTGACCGCCACCATCTCCAAGACCAACACCACCTGCATCTTCATCAACCAGTTGCGCGAGAAGATCGGCATCATGTTCGGCAACCCGGAGACCACTACGGGTGGTAACGCGCTCAAATTCTATGCCTCTGTGCGTCTCGACATCCGCAAGGGTTCGCCCATCAAAGACGGCGACACCGTCATCGGTAACGAGGTGCGTGTAAAGGTAGTGAAAAACAAGGTGGCTCCACCTTTCCGCAAGGCCGAATTTGAGATTACTTTTGGCGAAGGCATCTCCAAAGTGGGCGAAATCCTGGACTTAGGCGTGAAGTACGACATCATCCAGAAGAGTGGCAGCTGGTTCTCTTACAACGGAGCCAAGTTGGCGCAAGGAAGAGACGCCACCAAGGCGCTGCTCAAAGACAATCCCGAGCTCTGCGAGGAGTTGGAGGCACTGGTGAAGCAAGCTATCAGCGAGGCCGAATAACTCCCGATTCGGGCGAGATGACACCATAAAAGCCTTGGACCGCAGCGGTTCAAGGCTTTTTGTTATCAGTAGCAGAAGTCCATTTCCGTCCAATCATCGTCCACAATCAGGTCGATGGTGATGCTTCCATCGTCTTCGCCCGACGAACTGCCGAAAAACGAACCCTTATACTGTGTGATCATATTGCGCTGAATCGGTACATCCGTGAACGTTTTCTGGTAGAGGGTAGCGCCTGCGGCATCCAGTGCCGTCACCTCCATCTTGAGCGTGTCTTTCTCGGCATGCGGAAAACTATATACCTCAAACTGTGAGGCCTTCCCTGCCATGTCGGCCGTCACCTCGCGCAGCTCCGTCTGTCGTGAGTTCACCCGTCCGTAGCCGCTTATCGCGTTCAGGGTAGAACTGCCACCCGTGTAGTAGAAGCGCATCTGCTTCACCTCGGCGGGCATGGCATCTTCCACGACCAACCTGAATTTGGCTACCGCACGCTTCATAGAAAGGTTGTAGGTGTTTCCTTGAGCCACCGTAATCTCCTGAGAGCCGAAAAACGTGTCCGTCAGTTTGTTGTCCTTAAAACGGATGCTGTCGGCAGCGGCGAAGGTCGGCGTGCCGCTCCCGCTGTGGGCGATGACCACCACCCGGTAGGTATCTTGGGGCAAGGAGATGTCCAGCGACCCGAATCCGGCATCCTCCGCCGTCTGATGCTTGGCCACATAGAGGCTACCGTCTGACCGGAAGAAAGCGAAACTCAGTCGTGAGCAAATGTCGGAGATGTTGACCGAGGCACGCGATGTCGCCGAAGGCGTGTCAAACGGCACCTGTTCAAACCTATCCACGCAGAAGCGCACCCTTACGCCGTCCTTTACCACGGTAGTTTCATCGGGGTCAGCCCCCAAGTTCACCTTCTCGCATGCACACAGCAGTCCCAACAGCATCAGCACTGCCCATCCCATCTTTTTTCGCAGCATAGTGTCCTCCTATTTTATCGTTAATATCGTTTCATCATTTGTGGGAGAGGCGGACGCACGAACGTGCGTCCCTACACATCCCGTTTTTACCGTTTTACCTCTTTACT